>NZ_JBWBUY010000002.1:0-364947 GCF_056173585.1 Cytobacillus sp. QJM3NY_8 | reverse complement strand
CTTTGATCACCTTCCTCCAAAAAGACAGTATAGGTATCTACATTTCTTTTTTGTGCTTCTGTTTCAATAACCCAGCCGGATATGCTATTTAATGGTGAAACAATCTCAGCGCTGTCGTTCGCTGTATCATGAACCTGTCGTTGTCGCTTGAGGTATAGAATGATATCGCTAAAATCTGTTGCACTGTATAAGTTTCTCTCTTTACATTCTTGAAGGGCTGTTGTTAGAATCTGTTCATTATTTTGTTTTGTTTCCCGTAGTATCATTTGTAGCTGGTCGCGAATATACCTTGGGTACTTCTCACGAAGTTTATCAAGGTAGTCATACGCCTTTTCTGTTTCTTCAAATCGATTCGCTACTGTATCAATAAATGCATCGATTCCTTTTGTACGATCTCTTGTATGCTTTCTGTCTTTAATTAATAGCCCTATACCATTTGGTATCTTATGTTTGGCCAGAAGTTCTCCTGTCTCAGAATGATAGATTAATAGGTGTTTATCCTTTGTTTCTTTAATCGAGACAGTTTCATGCTTATGAAAAGTCCCAAGTGGAAGGGAGTACCTATTGGATAAATACCGTATGGTATTGTCCTTATGAACGCTTCTTGTTATACTGTTTTCATGATTGTTTAGGAAATTGATATTTCCTGTGACTGGTCTTAAGTGTTGCTTTTCCAAGGAGAACACTTCGACCGGTCTTTTTTTTGTTGTGTTATGGACTTTATTATTACCTGTCCGATGTAACCATTCCCAACCTTGTTCATTCCATGAGTCGATGTTATGGAAGACTCTATACTTAGCGAAATTGTACTTAATAAATCCCACTACATTTTCAATCTTACCTTTACTTTCTGGGTCGGCTTTTCGACAAACCCTAAGGGTTAATTTCCTGGTTTCTTTATATTGTTGGAACTCTTTCGTCAAAATGAGATCTCCGCCATTCTCGCTCACCACAATCAAGCTATCCTGATCATACACAAGCTCTCCTGGAATCCCACCGAACCATTGAAAGGCATTTTCATGAGCCTGAATAACATCTTGCGTTGTAAATGGGCGATCCAACCATTCTTTATATTTATATCTTGAGTTAGATAACACAAATGCAATAAAGTTCAGCTTTACTTCTTGGTTATCAGATGTTTTTTGCTTTGTGTGTCCAAAATCAACTTGAATTTGTTCCCCCATTGGTAAATCAGGGATTGCTTCATAGTCTCTTGGTGAAGTTTCTTTAGCTATTCTATATTCATCCCGTAACTCTCTCACGTAAGCACGGACTGTGCTTTCACCAACTTCAAGCTCTTTATACCTTTCCATCAACCAATCCTGTACTTGTGCTGCTGAAAGATCAGGATGCTCCCTTAACCAAGTCAATATTAACTCTTTATATGGGTCCAACTTTTTCTTTCTGGATTGTAACGATTCAACCCATTCTGCCATCTCCGAAGGAGATTTCTTGAGATGCCTGTATACAGTCGCCCTGGATACTCCTAGCTTAACTGCTATTTTCGACTTGCTGAATCCTTTCTTGTTTAACTGTTGTATTTCCATATACATTTCCCACTTATCCACCTTTACTCTGCCCTCCATAAATTAATGAATCAAACCACCATCATACAATGGAGGGGGCATGTATTTTACTGGTATATTCGGGTAAATAAGTGTTTCATCTTATCTAGCGAAAACTGTCTACTTTAGTTTAGCAGTCACAAGTGTACGGAAATAATCAATTTGTACTTTTTACTTACAAGAAATGGAGGAAAAATGAAATTAGGTTATGCAAGGGTTTCAACTGATGATCAGGATATGTTAATGCAAATCGAAGCACTAAAGGCTGCGGGTGTAAAAGAGGATAATATATTCAAAGAACATGTATCGGGGATGAAAAAAGAGCGCCCGGAATTAAAACGTATGCTTGAATATGCTCGTGAAGGCGATGAAATTATAGTTTTTAAACTTGATCGTATTAGCCGCAGTTTAAAGCATTTGGAGGAGCTCGTGGAAGAGTTTGAAATCCGGGGAATAGAATTTGGTGCAATCGCAGAGTTTGAACGTGATATTATATCAGAACGAACAAAAGAGCAGCTTGCCGCCAAAAAGAAAAACGGCATAAAGCTTGGTCGTCCGGTAGTTGATAATGAGAAATTAGAAATGGCATTTGCGCTGCATGATTCAAAACGGTATTCAGTGAAAGAGATAACTGAAAAAGTGGGACTAAGCCGAACCACATTTTATGATTATTTAAAAAATCGTCCTGCGAAATAGGGCGATTTTATTTAATGGGAGGTTTTTTTACCACGATATAGAAAATTATATAGCCAAATTCTATTGAGCATTGCCTAGCTCCAGGATGTTCAGAACCTTACTATGCAAATCCTTATATGGCAAAAGTGATTAAGTTGTGTGGTGTTGAAGAATGTTCAAATTATCATTTCCTAATGGGGCTTTGCGAAAGCCACTTTATCGAATGGGAAACTAAACTAAAAAAATTCAACCTTGAAAAACAAATACAGAAAAATTAAGGCGCCGGTTGGTGCTTTTTATTTTGGTGATTTTGGATAAATCCTTTCTATTTTATCGTCCATTTCATCAAGTGCTGCCACAAGATTTGTTAAATCAACAAATCATTTCCTTATTATATAAATCATCGCTAATGACCATATTTAGGATCCCTAAAACCTTTGATTTGATTGTTGAAATTTCTTCTTTTCGGACTAAATCGACCATGTGTGACCGCTTGAAAGAGATGACACAGTTTTTGCATGATAAAGTGGGACACTTTTTTCCAATTTGAAACGTATATTTCTAAGGTTAGCCTCTTTTTTTGCTATTTCTAGAAATAAATTAAAGTATGTTTTAAGATTATAATTATGAATCACAACTCTCAAGAAAATGTATATAAGCTAATATTTATACACCTTTTTAAAGTTGTTCTTGCTACACTAACGGGGCAGTTTTGTGGAAAAAGGTATAGAAGATGAAATATAGAATATATTCACATTAGAAACTATTCGTAGGGGTGTTTAATTTGAATAATCACGATGAAACACCTGAAGAAAAAAGGGAACGAATAAGACAAAGTGAATTAAAAAATAATCCAACTGGTTCCTTGCAAGATTCATTAAATAGAGGAAGTAATGGGAATTTAAATGATTTAACTGGTGGTATGGGCTGGAAAGGTACAGGTGTATTAATTGTTGTATTGATAGGTGGATTTGTTTTATATAAGCTGATTTTTTGAAGTTAAGCATATTCATCTATAAGCAGCTTATTTTCAATACCAGTTGCTAATCAGGCAGCTTTTTTCTTATTTAACAAAAGGGGCAGCATTCCTGTAATAACTGAAAATGCGGTTTGAATGAAAAAAGACCTCTTGATAAGATGAATGTGTCCTGAGCTGGCCAGCTAAAAGGGACAAAACATCTACTCGGAGGTCTTACCATGAATTATAACCAAAATCATAAAATAGCTCAAATTACACCTAATACCCTAATAATCGGGATTGATATTGCCAAGCATCATCATGTAGCTAGAGCACAGGATTATCGTGGGATGGAGCTAGGATCGACTTGCTTTTTTGATAATACCCAAGAAGGATTTAGGGCATTTATTAATTGGATTAATCAAATAAAAGAGTCATACGAAATGGAGTCTGTCATTACTGGAATGGAGCCAACAGGCCATTATTGGCTTAATTTAGCTCATATTCTAAAGGAGGAACAGATTAAGTTCGTAACGGTCAACCCTTTACACGTCAAGCATAGTAAGGAGCTAGACGATAACTCTCCAACAAAAAATGATGTAAAAGACGCAAAAGTCATTGCACAACTAGTTAAAGATGGTAGATACGCCGAACCAACAATACCACAAGGAGTTTTCGCGGAACTGCGTGTGGCTAAGAAATTACGCGATTTATTAAATGTAGACTTACAAATTGTGCAGGGACAGGTACACAACTGGATTGATCGATACTTTCCAGAGTTCTTTACCGTTTTTAAAAGTTGGGAAGGGAAGGCAGCTCTTCATTTATTAAAGCTTGAAGCATTACCGGATGAATTGGTGAGTTATACAGACGAAGGATTACTAGAATACCTTAGGCAAGCAGTGAAACGTAGTATAGGCATAAAGAAGATTCAGGCCTTAAAGGAAGCAGCCAATCGGTCGATTGGCATTCGTCAGGGCGCCATGATGGCTAAAATGGAATTAAGAGCGTTAATTCAAAAGTATGAACTCATTCAAGCCAAGTTCGAAGAGCTTGACCAAACTCTGGATACACTCCTTCAGGATATTCCAGGCGTTGATCAAATGTTAGACATAACAGGAATTGGACGCGATACAGTGGCGGGTTTCTTCGCTGAAGTAGGAGATTTGAGGGAGTATAATCATCCCCGTCAAATAACCAAGCTGGCAGGACTCAGCTTAAAAGAAAATACATCAGGAAAGCATAAAGGAAGAACGAAAATCACGAAACGGGGTCGAAAGAAATTACGAGCCTTATTATTTCGGGCATCTATGATTCTAGTAGCGAAGAATAAAGCCTTTAAAACTCTACATCATCATTACACAACAAGGCCTGACAATCCGTTGAAAAAGATGCAGTCTTTAATTGCTTTGTGTAATAAGCTTATACGCATTCTCTTTTCTATTGGGAAGAAACAGTTTGTGTTCCAGGAAGAGAAGATGTTGAAGGATATCCCCCATATGCATGCATTTATTCAAGAACCAATAGCAGCTTAATCACTATCAAACTGACTTTTAACGAGTAGATTTGGACGGTTAAACAGACAAGATCAGCATGGGATTAGTCGGCAACGCAACTAACGTAAGGACCTAGATCCTGTAGGGCAGCATGACCGACATCCACCTTATGGAAAGGTTGAACGAAGGAATGTAGGAGCGTAGACTCTGTGAGACTTGGGAGGGTAGACCCCCATAAGATATGTGGATATCCATTGGTGCGTACATACCTATTTATCCAATTTTTTGGAAATTAACCGAAGGTTGGCTAGTTTCTTGCGCTCATTTTCTTCTTAAACTGCTTGATTGTGTTCTTTTCGTACTTATCAACTCTATAAAGTTAAACAAGCTGGATAGCGATATTGAGAAAAACCGCGTATTTAAGAGATAAGTGTTTGTTTATTGAGGGAGGTTAGCTCAATAAAGATTTTCCCTAATTATACAGATTTGTTCTAAAATGAGTTGTCTTAGGTACTATCGAGGCAGGAAAGGAAAAACCATAATAAAAAAAGACCAATAAGGTCTCTTAAAGGGAAAATTCTAAAGTATTCAATAAAGAATCAATTTTTGTATTAAAAGTAAAAAAATAAGGATTGTTTTCATCATCAAAGGTAACCAAATAGGGATCCTCCTGTTTAGGAATTATAATTATAATTTCATCAATTAAAGTGTTTATCCATTTATTTTCCAAAAGGTAAGACGGTTCTAAAGGGATTTTAACCATATAACCTTGGTTTGGAATAGGCTCAAATTTTTTCACAACACCATCTATCCCTTTTATTATTTTTTCAGTTTCTAATTGAACGTTAGAATTTGTTGGGGTTGTTTTTATTATTTGATTCTTTTCAATATCAAACAGCTTAGCAATATTATTTCCCTGGGCGTTTACAGTAGATAAGTTAAATTGAAACAGAGCAACAAAAATTAAAATTATTCCTTTACGAAACATATTATCCACCTCAGCTAGGCGTTATTTTAAGATTATTTTTAGATTATGCCCTATTGATCTAAAGAGTATTACGTATTGATTCCTTCCAATTGAACAAACGGGGCAGGTTAGTGGAATAATGGCTTTCATATATCTGGTACACACTTAAAGGAGATTTGGAATACTCCTTTGAAAAACAAAAAAGCTACCGTAACTTTTGGTAGCTTTACTTTTCTTTAGTCTTGAGCAAGCTTATCCCTATTTAGTGCAACAGGAGGTTTCTCCAGCCACTCATTTTTTATCATAAAGGTTTTTATATTTTCTTCATATTGATACACATCTGCAATTATCTTTGCATATGTTGTTTTTAAATCTTTTCGGATACTTACTGCTGCACTATATCCATAACTGGCGATACCATCACGATTAAGTTGGTCTAATAGATAAGATATTAATTTATCTGAAAAAGGAGATGTTTTACCATCCAAAACATTCGTATCCCAAGTCATTGAAATAGGCAAATCATTTTGAACTAAAATATCACCTAATTTGTCTATAATATTTATAGATAATTCTTTTCCATGTTGCAATAAACTCATTAGTTGCTGATTAGATGTAGATTGTATAAATCCAATTAATAAGTTTTTACCAATATAATTCATAAAAACATTTTTGTGTAGCTCATTTGCTTCTCTTGCCGTTAATTCTCTATTATCATTAAAGAAGTTACCCAAAAATCCTTTATCTGCAATTGGGTTTGTTTCATGAGTGGAGGTAATTGAAGGAGGTCTTACAAATACTCCCTTTTCCAATAGAATGGTTGTTGTACGTTCAAATAAACTTGAAAGGTTTTTTAACTGTTCGTGGAAAAAATTGCGGATATCCTCCCTTACGGAATCGGATAGTGCCATACTTGTTAAGGACATTCCAATTTTAGACAAATTATTTAAATAAAATAGTATAAAAACATCCGTATACATCTTAGGGGCATTTGGGTTTAAATCATCTTTAATGTTAAAGCCTTTAGGAATTGGATAGTTTTCACTTCGTAGAACAGATTCAAAAAATTGTACAGCAGATTTAGAAATAGAACCCGCCTCACTACAAAGAGATTTAACTTCTTCTTGTTCTGATGTTAAGGTAAGATACTCCAAAACAACATTTGACATACTATTATTCATTAACTGTTCCCAACAATGTGCTAACTCACCCGCAGTTAACTTTGCAGCTTTTGTATTATCCATATAATCAATTCCTTTTTAAGATTAATTTTATATTCTATAACAAGTATTGGTATTTTTTTATCATTTATGTAATATTGCATGGAAAATTAATAATTTTTTGGTTTGACAAGGGAAAAATCCAAGAGGGCATTTCAAATATTCAGTAATGGGGACTTTAAAAAAGTTTGTGAAATATTGTACTTAAACTAACGGGTGCGTTCGTATTATAGAGTTAACCAGTTTTTACTGGTTGCTCTTTTTTTTATAGGACCTATTATTTCAGTAGCCAGGGTAGAACGTACGGGTGCGTGGGAGTTAGATCTCGTCAACTAAACTGTTCGCCCCCTACTTGTAGAATGATGTTTGAGGCTGGTTGGGACAAATAATCTCGTATAACAAGCGAAGCTATGGAACTACAGGAAGGTATAGGGGTTACTGGTGAGTAAAACTAAGGGAGAGATATTAATGAATCCAGTCATTGGCCTAGATGTAGCCAAAGGAGAAAGTGAGGTTCAAGCCTTTTTAGATAAAGACAAGCCGTTCGGGAAAAGTTTCAGTGTAAAGCATACCAAGGAGGATTTAGATTCGCTTATTTCTTTTTTGAGAGAGATAGAGGGACATACTGGGGTTAGGCCAGCAGTTATTCTTGAATCTACAGGACATTACCATACACCGATTATTCAATGTCTTGAGGGAAGTCAGTATCTATACATCTTGGTAAATCCCATCATTTCTTATCAAGCTAAGAAAACAAGCCTTAGAAAGGTAAAGACTGATGCCGTTGATGCATATCACCTTTGTGTTCTTTACTACAAGGAAGAATTTGAGCCATATAAGAAAAGAGGACTGAGACTTCTAAACCTGAGAACATTGTCAAGGCAATACGAAACCGTTACGAACCTTTACATCCAGGCAAAACTTCAGTTTCATACTCTTCTTGATCAGATATTTCCTGAATACAGGGGAGTCTTCGGGGATTTATTTTCGAAAGTTTCTCTTAAAATATTAAAGGAGTTTCCAACATCCGAAGATGTACTGATGGCAGGAGAAGCAAAGATTTTGGCACGAATTAAGGAAATGCGTATTAAACGATCCCCAAGTTGGATGAGGGAGAAGGCACACAAATTAATGGCTTCAGCTAAGCGGAATCCATTCCAACAAGGTGTTTATGAAAGCCAGTTGTTCAGTTTGGATATGTATATCAATATGCTTCTTCAATACCAAGAACACCTATCAAGCTTGGAGAGGCAGATAGATGTCCTGGCAGAAGAAATTGAAGAATGTAAGATAATCCAATCAATTCCCGGTATAGGAGAAAAAATCGCGGCAACGATTATTTCTGAAATCGGGGAAATTGACCGGTTTAATCACCCTAAAAAACTTGTGGCTTACGCAGGAATAGATCCAAGTGTCCATTCATCAGGTAAGTTCACCGCTACGATAAATCATATTACCAAACGAGGTTCAAGCCGATTACGGCACGCTTTATATATGGCCGTATTATGCGGTATAAGAAGCTCGAGGAACAAGAAGCTAAAAGAATATTATGATCGGAAACGAAATGAAGGAAAGCCTTCAAAAGTAGCGATGATAGCTTGTGTAAACAAGCTTTTACACTGGATTTATGCAATCCTAAAAAGGAATGAGCAGTTCCTAGATATGGCTTAATCAACAAGAAAAAGCAGCTAATGAAAAACCTTCCAAAAGGTATTTGGAGGGTTATTTGGCGTGCCTTCCAAAGTATAACACGGAAGAAAAAAATTTTTAATAAGAAGTTCTTGACTCCTATTAGCTGGTTTAGTAAAACAATGAAGAGCAAAAAAGAGCAGAATTATGCAAGTTTTTATACACTACTTGTATTTTTCGGCTCTTTTATTTACGTCCATAAAATAGCTTTTATTACTCAAGAGAACATTTTATTCTTAATCTAATTTCCAATTAATTGTGTCACTTAAAGGAGCAAAAACTGTTTCATTTTACTTGACGGTCACACCATGTTGTTTTCACCTCGTGTCATTTATTTATTTATTAATTTCCTATATTTTTCGATAACAAATTTAACCAAATTTATAATAAAATAATAATTATGAAAAAAGAGGTGTTAATTTTGGGAGAAAATTTAAAATTAAAAGATTTGATAGCTGCCAATAAAAATGTTCAAGAAAATATAGGAGATCAATTAAAGGAAATAAGTGAGAAACTTAGTGCAATTAGTCTTAATATTTCACCGCCTAAAATAGACCCAGAATTATTCCAAATGTTTAAGAAAATAGGTGATACATATAAAGAAACAACAATAGATTTACAAGCTACACTTAAAAATATAATGACTCCGGTTTCCCTTTCATTGCCTTTGGTAACTGCGCGATTACAACAAGCCATTAGTTCCATTGACTGGAGCGGATTAAGAGAAGGTTTGAAAGTTAGACTAGCGACATTTGAGACACAAATGGAAAAATTCGATCAAGAGTTATGGGCGATAGATAGTAACATTTTCGATTCTTTTGAAATAGATGACGATATCGATCTTCCATCTTGTATGGATATTGAGCAGCATGTAGAGAAAATGCTGGATAAATATATGGATAATTTTAGAAAAGAAGAAATGTATACTAATTATGTTACAATCCTTGAACAGTCTTATGAGGCTTACCAATTGAAACAATATGCTCTTGCTTCTTTTCCTTTATTTGCTGTAATCGAAGGCATTATGTCTACAACATTTCATGGGTATGAAATTGATGTAGAAATTAAACCAAAATTAAGGAATAAGAAAAACCAATTATACGTTAAGCTTTCAGACTATGTGGAAAGTACAGAAGATGAATTAGCAATTAACTTACTATTTTTTCGAAGAGTATTTTATGTATACGAGGAACTTTTTAAACCTTCTTGGGACAAACACCCGGAACAAATTAATCGTAATTGGATGATGCATGGCTCTTATAATTATGATCGAATTTCAAAAAAAGATGTTCTTCGACTTTTCCAATTAATAAAGGCAGCTGAAGTGGTTAAATACATTTCTTTTGAAAAAGATACTAAATTAAGTTCGTTAAAAGCACAGTAAAATCCGATGGGTTATTAAAAATTTTCGAATAATAAAATGGTCATTAGCCTCTTAGGTTAGTGACTTTTTTACTTACCAACAAATTTTATATCATTCCATTTTTTTCTTGTTTATCTGGAATCTTTTTGAAAATAATCTATTCAAATAACTTGTTTAATCTATTAACTACATTTTTATTATGAACAAAATCAACATACTCACGAATAGCATGTATTACCTTATTCTTATCATGAGCTTTTTCATCGATCTCAACCAATTTGACAACAATATCTTGAAATTGTTCTAGAACAAGGGTTAATTTTCTTAAATCTTCGGATTCCATTGCTTCAAATTGTTTTAGCAAATTATTAATGTACATTTTTTTAAGCTCTTCATTATTTATTTTTTCATTAAGTTCTTCAGCAGTTAATTCTTTTAATCCAAAAATGGCTTTGTACTTATTTTCAAACATCAAAATCCTAAATAATTTTTCTAAAACTGTTGAAGATGGGACTTTGTATGTTCCTTTTTCAAGCTGTGAAATATAACCTGGACTAACCCCTATTTCTCTTGCCAATTCCCTAACTCCAATATTCTTTTCGGTTCTTCTCTGTCTTACTAATTGTCCAATGATAACCGGATTGATATCCATTTTAATTAACTCCTTGTTTATTGATTATTATCATTATAACCCCCTAAGTATACAATATACAAAAATTGCCATAATAAGGTTAAATAATAAACAATAAAAAAAACAGTATACAGAACATAGGACATTTTCAATAAAGCATACGATTTAGTAAGGCGGCATCTAGATAAAGCAAGGGGGATTGGGATGGAAAGCGAAAAACTTGATGTTACTCATGAAAATGACACCCAATCAATCGGGAAACTGCAGCTGGGAGATAAGGAATATTCAGTCCATGA
The DNA here is from genome assembly GCF_056173585.1 of Cytobacillus sp. QJM3NY_8. Taxonomy (NCBI): domain Bacteria; kingdom Bacillati; phylum Bacillota; class Bacilli; order Caryophanales; family Bacillaceae; genus Cytobacillus; species Cytobacillus sp. QJM3NY_8. Next base: position 354,087 of record NZ_JBWBUY010000002.1, on the reverse strand, counting down.
CGAACACGACAAGATTGTTTTTAAAGATAATTCAAGTGAAGGTGTGAAGGTGGACTTTTCTTTTAGCAAAGATAAACAAAAAAATAAGCTTGCAAAAGACGGCTGGCGTGAATTTTGGTCGGAATTGTATAGGTAAACAATTCCGGTCCTTTTTTGGTGTATTTTGTTATATAATTAACGCGTCATATAACGGAGAAAATGTAGGTGAAACAATTGAAAAAAAGAGTATGGAATTTGTACCGTGTCTCGACAAAAAAACAAGTAAACGTAGATGATGATATTCCAAGTCAGCGTAAAGCCTGTCATCGTTTTGTTGACTCGAAACCGGACTGGGAGATTACCAATGAATTATATGAAAAGGGAATTTCCGGCTGGAAGAAAAAAGCAGACGAGCGGGATGAGGTAGTCGAAATAAAAGAAGCTGCCATAAATAAAGAGTTTGATGTGTTGTTAGTTTTCATGGATGACCGGATTGGAAGAAGAGATGAAGAGACTCCGTTTGTGGTTGAGTTTTTAATAAATCAAGGAATTGAAGTATGGTCGGTAAAAGATGGGCAAATAAAAATTGATCAGCATATCGATAAACTTATCAATTACATACGATTTTGGAAAGCAGCCGGGGAAAGTGAAAATACTTCAAGTCGTGTGAAGGAATATAAAGCAAATTATGCGGAAGAAGGTTATTTTCAAGGTGGACCAGCTACATACGGCTATAAACTTGTCATATCAGACATACCACATTTAAAGAAAAAAGATGTGTTTTATAAAAAAGAAGTGCCTGATGAATACGAATCTGAAATTGTAAAAATGATTTATGATTTATATGTTAATCGGCATTATGGTTTTAGAAAAATAGTTGATTATTTAAATTCAAATGGATATAGAAGTAGAGAGAATAATTTATTTGGAGTAAGCACTGTCCAGCGTATGCTCCAAAATCCAATTTACATTGGAAAGAAAAAATACAAAAGTTTTAGAGGCAAAGATGGCGATACCATGCCATATAAAGAAGAACTGAGGATTATATCAGATGAATTGTTTGAAGCAGCCCAAAATCTTAGGAAAAAGAGAAGTGATGCTCTTAAAACAGATGAAAAAAAAGGAGTTCCAATGAGTGGTCAACTGATGTTTTCGGGTCTTGCATTCTGCGAAGTTTGCCAGTCGAGACTCCAAGGAAGTTACAACTATCGAGAAACGAAGAAAAAGAAAAACCCGGATGAAGTTTATAAGAGAGTAGAATACCGTTACAGATGTCCTGCAAACAAAGGAACTTTTAATCATGAACAAAACATCTGGGGGGCAAGGAAATACGATAAAATCATTATTAATCAAATAAAGGAAATCATACGTAATATGGATCTCTCCATTTTTATTGATAAATCTATAGATAAGAAAAAAAAGGGGTTATCTATCAAAGAAATGCAACTTAAAAATATTAATAAAGAACGGGATGATTATAAAAAACAATTGGATAAATTAAATAGTGAAATTGCAAAGTCTCTTTTTGGAGAAAGTTCTTTTACGCCCGATCAATTATCAACAGCAATTCGCGGAATTCAAGATAAATTTGATGAAGCAAGTGAAATGATAGATTATATTGAAAAGGAACTTAGTCAAGAAAAAGAAAATTACTCAGATGTTCGTAATATGGTAGAAGAGTTAAAAAATTGGGAAGAAAAATTTGATGCTGCAGATAACGATTTGAAAAAAGTAATGCTTTCGCGAGTAATTAACAAAGTGTATTTTGGACGGGACCGTGTGAATATAGAATTTAACGATTATATAGAAGATGTTTTAAGCTTAATCGAGAAAAGCTGATTTTAAAGGCTTTTCTCTTTATTATATACGGTGTATTTTGTGCTCTGAAGCAAAACCAATGCAGGTTGCAATGACATCCATGAAAATTGGAATTGTAGCGTTTATCATTCCTTTTGTATTCGTCTATGGCCCAGCTATTTTATTACAAGGCACACCGACTCAAATTATTGTTTCTACATTGACTGCATTAATCGGGGCATTCGTACTAGCATCCGGCGTAGAAGGATGGTTTATAGGTAAGAAAGCAAATGTTTTGGTGAGAATTTTACTTATTGCCGCCTCCTTAACACTTATTGTTCCAGGGTTAATAACAGATACCATTGGATTAGGGTTAATTTTAGCTAGTATAATGGTTCAATTGTACTTTAGTTCCAAAAAAGTAGATCAAAATGTAACAAAAAAAATAAATGAAATAGAGGGATAAAATATGAAATTTACTATTATTGGAGCGGGAAATGGCGGACAAAGTATGGCGGCGCATCTTACACATCTAAATCATGAAGTTGCATTATATGATATTCAAACTGAATTAATTGCTAAAATTAAAGAAAATGGTGGTATTAAGGCAGAGGGTGTATTTGAAGGGTTTGCCTCTGTAACTGCAACAACAGATTTGGAATATGCTATGAGTGACTCCGAGATAATCATGGTGACAACTACTGGTACTGCACACAAGAGTGTTGCTCGTTCGATTGCACCGTATCTGAAAGACGATCAGATTATCATGATATTCCCTGGCTATTGGGGAGCTCTTGAGTTTAGAAATATATTTAACGAAGTCGGAATGAATAAAAAAGTTTATGTTGCAGAAACTGAATCCCTTATTTATACTTGCCGCTATATTGAACCAGGACATGTTCGTATCAGAAAGATAAAGGAAAATTTAGAGTTTGCCACTCTTCCAGCAACTGACGCTTCCATTGTACAGGAAAGACTAAAAGAAGTTTATCCGCAATTAGTTGCAACGGACAGTGTACTAACTACTACCTTAAACAACGTGAATCCTCAATTTCATGTACCTATATTATTATTAAATACTGGCAGAATAGAATCAGAGGGAGATTTCTTCTTTTACCCAGATGGTGCCACCCCTTCTGTTGTAAATGTGATTGAAGCAATTGAAAATGAACGATTAGAAATCGGCAGAAAATTAAATATAAATCTATCTACCTGTCCAGAACTTCTTAACAGATTCTATGATGTGGTTGAAGATAATATATACGATGCAATTCAAAACAATCCAGCTTATAAGACTGGTAAAGCACCAACAACGGTAAATTACCGGTATATTTATGAAGATATTCCTTATGGGTTACATCCATTTGTAAAGCTAGGTGAAAAATTAGGTGTTGAAACTCCTGCATCCAATTTACTTATTGATTTGGCATCCTTAATTAGAAAAGAAGATTTGCGAGCAAATGCCTTAGAATTAACTGATTTAGGTTTAAACAATAAAACACCAGAAGAAATCGTTGAATATCTGAAAGGAAATAAGAAGGCATATAATTAAATTACTGAATATTAAGTAAACAATTCTTGTAACTTAGTTACAAATGAAAGACCAAATCTACTAATGATTTGGTCTTTTATAATTTCACAATTTTACTGGAATAGGTGTTTTACTTATGTTCACTAATCTTCAACAAAATTTTCGATAACCGGGCGCGTTGTTGAGCGGCACAGGCAGGAAGTGATCATCTTTTTTAAGTCAAAAACAAAAAGTCTAATTCTCTTAAGAGAAGAGCTTTTCTTATGTTGTAAAATTTGTAAAAAGGAATAACTTATCCTACAATGATAGTCTGAACTATAAAACTGTAAGCGATTAATATAAGTTAAAACAAGCAACGCATCCCATATTATATGAAGGAGCAAAAGATGATGAAAGAAAGGCAAAGTAAGAGCGGCAGTGTCGAAAAGGCACTTTCAATAATAGAACTTTTTTCTATGAAGACCCCTTCTCTAACTCTGGATGCTATTGCTGAAAGATCCGGGTTCCCAAAGCCTACTGTTTTTAGAATGCTATGCTCTCTGGAGAAGTTTGGTTATGTGAAGCGAGTTACATTAGAAGGACAAATGAGATTTAAACTAGGAATGACCTTTATGGAAAAAAGCCAAATAGTTACAAGCGATTTTGATATTCGGGAGTACGCCAAGAGTGAATTACTTGAACTAAGAAATAAAACTGGACTGTCCGTTCAGCTGGCGGTCAGGGATGGAGACCATGCTGTATATATAGAACAGTTTGAGTCACTTAATCCAATAAGAGTTTATCCTCAAGTAGGCAGGCGAGTACCTCTTTACGCAGCTGCATGTCCAAGGATTTTACTCGCATATTTGCCAGAAGACGAACAGGATTATATTCTGAGTAATTACGAGTATACTTCATTTACTTCTAAAACAAAGATCAACTATGATTCTATAAAAAAAGAGTTGAATGAAATAAAAGCAAAAGGATACTCACTTAGCCATGGGGAACTTTATGAAGGCACTACTGCTATAGCGGTTCCTGTATTTGGAAGGTTAAAAGAGGTATTAGGAGCTATCAGCATGATTGGTATGTCTCAAGATTTTGAGCCCGATCATGTGGAAAAATATATAGCGTTGCTAAAAGAAACAGCTAATAAAATTGAACATAATTTATAGACACTTCTAATTGAATAGAAGTGTTTTTTTAATTTTTTCATTATTTTGAAGGATTGAGGTTGTTTTTGTCGAAACTATTTTAAAAATGAAATGTATATTCCAATAATTGAAACGGAGGGATGCAAATGCAGCCAAATAAGGTAATTAGCAGAAATGAACTGAATGGAAAAGGACACGGACAGCTTCATAGGAGCCTGGGTTTTGTGGATTTATGGAGTGTGGGTGTTGGAGCCCTCATAGGGGGAGGAATCTTTACAGTAATTGCCCCAGCAGTTGCGCAAGCAGGACCAGCCTTGTTTGTTGCTTTTTTAATTGCCGGTATTATTGCCATATTGTCTAGCATGAGTTATTCAGAACTTGCCTCGATATGGCCATATGAAGGAGCATCATATGCATATTCAAAATTCGCTTTTTCGCCAATCCATAAAGACTTGGGGAGGTTAATGGCTCTTTGGTGTTCAGGCTTATATTTTCTTTCCTTTGCCTTTGCTGCTGGAGCCGTAAACTTAGGATTTGCAGGATATTTTAATTATATATTTCCATCCTTGCCGGCAACTGTAGTGGCACCGCTCATTTCTATCTTAATCACTGGATTGCTACTAGTAGGTATAAATGCAACTGGCAAGATAAACACAATCTTCTCAGTTATTCAGGTTATCGCTTTATTTGCAATTGCTATTATTTCAATTGCTTCTAACCCAGCGGGGCCTTTTCTGCAAAGTGATTTTCTTCCCAATGGATGGACCGGAGTCTTTGCTGCTACAGCATTGATTGCTTTTGGACAAATGCAGGTTGAGGCAGTTCTGACATTAGGAGAAGAAGCTAAAAACCCTAGAAGGAATTTGCCATTAGCTCAGGTTTCTGCCCTGGTTACAGTAGTTATTTTATATTGCTTAACTGGTTATGGGGTGGTTTCCGCAGCGGATATCACTGCTCTTGCGGAATCTAAAGCACCTCTATCTTTAGCTGTTGAGAATGTGCTTCCTGGTCTTGGTGCTGTTCTGATTGCCATCGCAGCTTTAACAGCAACCGGAACTTCAACAATCGGATGCTTACTGGGCTCATCAAGAATGCTATTTGCTGCAGCAAGAGAAAATGCTGTTCCTGCTGTTTTTGGGAAAATTAGCAGCAAAACGAAAGTTCCAGTCTACGCAACAGTTTTTACTGGAATCATTGCACTTGGAGCAACTCTAATGAGTACTTTTGGCTATGGGAAAGCTATTTCGATTGCTGTTGGGGCAGCCGTATTTTCTAACTGGCTGATGATGGGTTTGATGAATATTGCTCTCATTGTCGTAAGGATCATGCGGCCGGAAATTAAGGCAGAATTCCGCTTTCCTTTCAACATAAAAAATATACCGGTACTTGCAGTCATCGCGGCGATTGCCTCCTTTTGGATACTGACTTATATAGAGACCATACCTTTATTGATAGGAATAGGGTGGATTAGGAACTACCTGGATGAAGAAGACTTAAATAGGTTATCAGAATAATCGAATGAAAGGATGAGAGAATTGAAAAGTATATGGCTTCAAGAAAACAAATGGGAAGATGTAGAGGCGTATTTACAATCAAATAAAACAATAATTGTCCCTGTGGGCAGTGTTGAACAGCATGGGAAACATTTGCCGCTTGGTACAGATTCCTTGGTAGCTATAAAGGTGGCAGAAGAAGCTGGCAAACGCACAGAAACGTTGGTGGCTCCTCCGAACTGGACAGGCTGGGCCCCTCATCATATGGCATATCCAGGAACAATAACATTAAGACCGGAAACGTTAACGAACTTGATGTATGATGTTTGTAAAAGCTTAATCTATCATGGATTCGAAAAGATTATCATCGTAAATGGACATCGAGAGGCAAATTTGCCCCCATTAAAGATTGCCATTACTAAGCTTCGCAACGAGACAGGGGCTTTTTTATCAATTGCAGATCCATTTTATATAGCTGACCAGGTAGCCAGAAAAGTAAAAAAATCAGAACCTGGAGGTGTTGGTCACGCTGCTGAAATGGAAACTTCCCATATGTTGTTTCTTCATCCGGAGCTTTGTGAAATGGATAAAGCAGTAAAAAATATTAAAGAGAATCATCGATTCCTACAGCACGATCCATTTGTTGAGGGAGACCGAATCTTTGTTCCAAGTGATGTGGGTATATACAGAGAGGGGTCACTTAATGTTGGAGTAGTAGGAGACCCAACAGTATCAACTAAAGAAAATGGGGAAGCTTATCACCAAGAATTGATTGCAAATATGATCGATTTTATTGAATACTGTAAGAACGATTTAAAGGTTGAGATTAGAAAAAGGGAAATTCCATTATAATTTATTGAAAAAAGGAGTCAGTAAAGAGCTGACTCCTTTTTTTCTGTGCGCCCGGCATGGGTGGAGTCTATAGGGTGCAAGTCCCGAGCCATGAAGGCAGTAGTAGTGGTTAGCTTAACGCAAGGGTGTCCGTGGTGACACGGAATCTGAAGGAAGCGAGCGGCAAACCTCCGGTCTGAGGAACACGAACTTCATATAAGGCTAGGTACCATTGGATGAGTTTGCAGATCAAAACAAAGTCCTTACTGCCAAAGGTGGTACAGAGTAAATGGAGCAGATAGATGGAGGGAAAGACTGTACTCTTACCCGGGGAGATCTGGTTGGTACGCCAAGTACACTTGGTAACCTATCTAGCAATAGATAGTTGAACAACCAGAAGTCAGCAGAGGTCATAGTGCTGTTAGACTCAAAAGTAGACACAGTTTATTATTAAAGTAACTAATAAATTGAGGTGTCTACATGAACAGAAAAACATTTGATGAAGATTTTAAAAGAAGTACTGTCCAAATGATGATTGAACAAAACAAATCAGTAGCACAAACAGCTCGGGATTTAGATATCAGCCCCAACACGATTCATAATTGGAAAAAGAAATACTCTGATGAGTTTATGGATGAGGCCATTCCTAAAATGACAGAGGAACAGCAGATGCGAACCTTTCAAAAACGTATTCGTGACTTGGAAGAGGAAAATGCTATTCTAAAAAAGGCTATGCACTTCTTCGCGAAAGACCATCGGTAATTTTCTCATTCATCTATGAGAATCGCTTCAAATTCCGTGTGGAGAAGATGTGCAAGGTCATGAATGTTTCCCGAAGCGGTTACCACAAATGGGTGGATCGCCCTGAAAGCGAAAAAACAAAGCGACATAAGACTTTGGTTAAATTCGTTCATAAATCCTACCTGGAATCTAGGAGTCTTTATGGAAGTCCAAAGATTGCCAAAGATCTTGAAAGAAAAGGAATATCTGTTTGTCAAAAAACAGTAGCCCGTATCATGAAAAAAGAAAATTTGCGGTCTAAGACAGTTAAAAAACATAAAGCGACTACAAATTCAAAACATACACTCCCTGTCTATGAAAACAAGCTTAATCAAGAGTTTAAAGTTACTAAGCCGAATAAAGTTTGGGTGGCTGATATTACTTATGTTCCAACATCAGAAGGATGGCTTTATCTGGCAAGCGTAATGGATTTATTCTCCAGAAAAATTGTAGGCTGGTCGGTCGACAAAACCATGACCAAAGATTTGGTTATTAACGCATTAGAACGGGCCTATTATCGCCAGCAGCCAACACTTGGATCGGTCCTCCACCATTCAGACCGTGGGAGCCAGTATTGTTCAAATGATTACCAAAAGAAATTGTCAGCCTACCAAATGGATGTAAGTATGAGTAGAAAAGGAAACTGTTACGACAACGCGTGTATAGAATCCTTTCACAGTGTACTGAAAAAAGAATTAATCTATTTAACAAAATATAAGACAAGGGAACAGGCAAAAAAAGAAATCTATGAATATATCGAGATTTTCTATAATGCCAAAAGAATACATTCGGCAAATGGATATTTTTCGCCATCCGAATACGAACGTATGTACTTTAACAAGACTGCAAGTTAAGTAAAAGACATAACTTTTCCTCTTCATTCAGGTACAGAATACATTCTGTACCTGAATGAAGAGGCCACCAAGCGAAAGCGCGGTAGAAGATAAAAATCTATAAAAATTGTGTCTACTTTATTGACCTAATACCATAGTACCTTACCTACTCGAGATGGTAAGGGAAGGGCTGAACATTTAGGAAGAACGAGAACTAGGCATACAATTCCTGTGTAGAAGCAGACAATCCGAAAGGACTTACCTGAAGGAAGAAGTGGTGAATTCCACAAGGGGACTTCAGGAGGGTGGAGCAGGAATAACATAATTAGATTTCTACGTTCACGTCGAAAGGAAATATCATATGTTAATGGATCTGATTCTGTCACGGGAAAACTTAATAGCAGCACTTAAACGTGTGGAGAAGAACAAAGGGAGTCACGGCATAGATGGAATGTCCGTAAAATCCCTACGAAGACATCTCTATGAGAACTGGGACACCTTATGTGATTCTTTAAGGAAAGGCACCTATCAGCCCAACCCCGTCCGTCGAATCGAAATCCCGAAACCGAACGGTGGAGTAAGGTTACTAGGAATACCTACCGTGACAGACCGATTCATTCAACAAGCAATTGCTCAAGTTCTAACCCCCCTTTTTGACCCAAGCTTCTCGGAACATAGCTATGGGTTTAGACCGAATAGAAGAGGTCATGATGCGGTTCGCAAGGCAAGGGAATACATAAGTGAAGGTTATAGATGGGTAATTGACATGGACTTGGAGAAATTCTTTGACAAAGTAAATCATGATAAGCTAATGGGGATTTTAGCAAGTAGAATCCAAGACCGATTGGTCTTGAAACTAATACGGAAATATCTCCAGGCAGGAATCATGATAAATGGTGTAGTCTATGATGCAGAAGAAGGAACACCACAAGGAGGTCCTCTGAGTCCTCTTCTTTCAAATATCCTTTTGGATAAGCTTGATAAAGAGTTGGAAAGGAGAGGTCACAAGTTTGTCCGCTACGCCGATGATTGTAATATTTACATGAAATCGAAGAAAGCTGGAGAACGAGTGATGAACTCGATTACACGTTTCATAGAGCAGAAATTAAAACTCAAAGTAAATCGAGGAAAATCAGCAGTTGATCGCCCGTGGAAACGAAAGTTCCTTGGCTTTAGCTTTACGCTCAATAAGAAACCGAAGGTTCGAATAGCCAAAGAAAGTATTAAAAGGCTTAAGGCTAACATACGGGAATTAACCTCCCGTTCCAAATCAATTCCTATGGAAGTTAGAATTCAGAAACTAAATCAATATCTGACGGGATGGTGTGGATATTTTGCATTGGCTGACACACCAAGTAAATTTAAAGAATTTGATGAGTGGATTAGAAGAAGACTTCGTATGATTGAGTGGAAACAATGGAAAAACCCAAGGACAAGGGTGAGAAGACTCAAAGGTCTAGGTGTCCCTGACCAAAAGGCATACGAATGGGGAAACTCCAGAAGGAAATATTGGAGAATAGCCTCTAGTCCAATCCTACACAAAACCCTCGATAACTCCTATTGGAGTAATCGAGGGCTCAAAAGTCTATATCAAAGATATGAATTTCTGCGTCAAACTTAAATGAACCGCCGTATACCGAACGGTACGTACGGTGGTGTGAGAGGTCGGGGGTTAGTCACCCCCTCCTACTCGATTAAATTAAAATAATCTGAGTTTCACCCAATTTAAGTGAGATAGCGTTAGTTTTAAGGTGGAAATTTGTCGAATTTTTTCGCAAAGATAATAAAAGAAAATTAGTGCTATTGCTATATTATCTATAAAGACAAAAAAAGTGAAAGGATGAAAATTATGAAAAAAGATATCACAAAAATTGTTATTAAAGGTAAGGACATTAATTTTTCACGAGCGGTTCTCCATGTGGGAAATAATAATGGAATTACTTATATGTTGACTGTTTTCAATCCAAAGGGACTTAACGACTTTTACCAAAATGATGACATATCCATTGTTACAAGGGAAGGTGAGGAAAGAAATATTGTTGGTACATTGGGAATGGGAGATGAATCTAAAGCTTTATTTTATATAAGCGGAGAGCCTTTTCCTGTTACTGAGGTTGAACTTAGAAATTATTATTAAAATTGAAGATGGGGCAATGTTCGATTTAGGTCATTGCCCCATCGGACCTTTTATCAGCTTCGGAAGAAAAGCATACCTTGATAAAAAATGAAGCTGGTTTTATGCCCGCATCGGTTACAAAGAGTATACCGGATATAGTAATCATGCCGGACTTCTTCATTTACAATTTGAGGGTTGCAGTGACAGATTCTTAGCTTATTGAACATATAATCATTCCTTATCTGTAGGTTAAGATTATGTAATCCATTTACTAGTAACTTTGTCAATACCCAGATAAAAAAAGAAAAAATAAGTTTGACTTTGGAAGTTTAAGAGCAACGAACCGGGATATAAGTGGCTTAATTTCCTAATGCATATTATAAGAATTTATAAATAATTGTCTTATACTGCTAAACTAAAATTGAAACTGTCGTCTTATGGAATGGTATGCAATGCAGTTTGTCCTAACCAATTTATCCTTGATATCCTCGAGAAAGTCGAAGTGGAATGGAATAGGTATTGGAAGGGATATTATTAAAAACCAAACTAAAGGATGCATAAACCTCTATCCTTAAACATTTCTACTTAAAAATCCGATACAAGACATGGGTGATTATATGTATGGCAGCTTAGGAGCAAACTTAAGAATTCAGCGATTTAAGAAAAACCTTACACAAGAAGAAGTGGCAAAAGCTATTGGCACATCTCATAGCATGATAGGTAGGTATGAAAGAAACAAAACACGGCCAAGGAAAGACAAGCTGCAAAAATTAGCAGATTTCTATGGAGTAGATATAGAAGAATTCACCAAGAGATAAGTCTCGCAAGTTTAAAAATGACAATAAGATCGTAGTTAATATAAAGGTGTTGATAATATGGGTGTTAGTCTTAAAAAGGTTTGTGTTCACAATGGTCATGTATTTGAAATTCCCAAGAAAGATTATTCTGAAATTAGAAGGCCGGAGTTTGCCAAACAAGATATTTTAATGATGGATATGGCTTGCGAAACGAAAAATAGAAAACCCATACGAATTTTAAGGATTGTTTTTGATACTCTTGCATTTGATGATAATGGAGTTTACAGAACACAAGATGCAATCTTAACCGATGAGTTTTATGTTCAGTTTTCATATGCAATGTATAATAGTAATATAGATGAGAGACCACTTCCGCTACCAAGAGCGCCAATTAATCCATCTAAAGACGATATAAATGTCTTGAAAATGTATATTACTAAAAAATATCCAACAATTTCAGATGTTTTTCCTGAATGGGTGGACTACTCAATAAAAAAAAGTAAAGAACTCTATCAAGAGAACATTAACAAATTTAAGGTTTCACACAAAAATTCTTTAGGTAAATGAACAAACTTAAAAATGTAAAAGGTTAACCATCCAATTGGTTAACCTTAAAGTTTTATATTAGTCAAATCCATGCTCTAACTATATTATTTTTACTTAATCATCTTAAATTTAATCACTTTGGACTCCTCAACCCAACCTATCTCTCCGCAAGACTCTCCAGTATCCACTTCAACCTTTATCCAATTATTTTTTCGTTCTATTATTGTTAAAACTGATACAGTTGATACCTTTCCTCCAGGCACAACAGGCGAAGTCTTGGATGTTCCCTGTCTTAAAAAAGATTCATTCCGTAAAAATGCCACTTGATCAACCGGATTAACCTTTATATACTTTGTAATCACTTTTCTCGTATCTTTTACTATCATTGAATCTTGCATCGTATCTGCAATAAGAGCTTTTACTTCTGCATTATATTGTCCAGTTAAAAATGTTAACGAAAAAGCAAACATGATTTCAAGGATGACCCTTGCTGCATCGTTAACATATTCAGCGTAAAGATAATATATAAAAGCCGGAAGAGAAAATGCCCGAGCTTTAGTTAGTGATTTTTCAAATAATCTTTTAAGATCCTCCTCCGTCATATCAATTAACTTTTTCTGACCAGGAGCGACAGTTCCGTTTACTTGAAGGACTACATCTTGGAAAGAAGGAGAAAGAGATTCTTGCCCTCCAGAAGAACAATCATCTTCTAAATCTTCAAAACCACTTAAATCAATATCCCTAACATTATAGTCTTTGAATATTGATGACAAAGATGAAGTGATTTCTGCTATATTAGCTACCTCTGTGTAAATAGGTCTTATCCAGTTATTAGAATTAAATTCTTCATAAGCTTTTATTAACTCCTGTGTTTTATCTGCCAATTGAAATACAGGAGACATACTCTGCCACAATAGCCTTTGCTCTTTTTGAACTTCTAAAAGACTTGATGTCAATTGGCTAAAAACGTTTACCTGCAAAGGTTTTATAGATGCTTGTATTTCAGAAAGAGTCTTTAAATATCCACTAGTTGATAGGCCATCTATTATCGAGGAAGTGGCCTCTATAAGTCTACTATGGATATTTAAAGAGGTAAGAGGTCGCATGCTTTCTGCCACCTGCTCTAACTGAGAAAGTGTAGAAGACCAATTTATGATTTCAGACTCAGGTTGTGTAGGCACATCAATTTCCCTCATGACATCATCCCCTTAAAAGAATCAAAATAAAAATGCAGGTTTAATTCATCTCTAATATAAGCTAACAGACTGTATATCTTTTTAATACTCTAGAAAGGTTTTAAATTTAAATATTTGAAAACCCCATTACCATATGAGCCTATAAATTTTAAAATAAAGTTGTTCTTATTATATTTGTACACTCCATATATTTTTCATTTAATAAATCTGGGCGCTTTATTCCACCATATTTATCGTAATAGTAATTACGATAAGGAATAAAATCATCCAATACTTTTTTATTCTTAATAAACTTATAGACGGTAATATCATGATGACTAATTAAATATGCTAACAACTCTAGATCATAAAGGCCAATATAATCTATTTCTTTTATATGTGGATGCAAATTACCTTTTAAGTCAGCTATTAAATCATTAAACTTTGGAATTTTAGGAAAAGATTGAAGAGATACTGATAAAATAATCACCTTATTCACATTTTTAAATATTGAAGGTTTTTTACTAAGGATATTGGTATAAGCTTTGTTTGCTTGCTTAATCGGTTCGATTGCGTATTTTTCAAAATCTTTTTTACTGAATTCTGGCTCTGCAGAAATTTTTGTTTCTTTCCTAATACGACCACCTTTACATTCAAAAATTAGCAATGTTCTTCCAAGTAAAACATGAGAGTCAGGTGATCTTTTGTTTTCTTTCCCATAAAGAAATTCATCTATAAACTCATAATTTGTTATTTTCTTTGCAGAGTTTACAGCTGATGATAACAATGTGGATATATATTGTTCGAACAAGCGGCCGAAAAAAGAAAAAAAATCTATCTTACTTTTAGCACAACTTTGATTAATCTTAAAACACAAACCATCAAAAATGGTGCTATTTAATATGCCAGGAGAAAAAGGGATTAACCAATTACCTTTTTTAAATAATGGTTTGGAGAGAAGTATTTCGTAATCAAATGGATTATCAATGGTGTTTCTAGCCCAAGTTTTTAAAGTATTTATATCTACTGTTAAATCATTGGATATTTGCTCTGCTACATTTTTGATTTTAACTTTTTTAAAAAAGGTAGTTAAATCTATGCCCCAGTTATTAGTGCTAAATGCTTCTCTTAGGTTTAATTCCTTGATGCTAGGCATATGCAATGCGAAGAGTACAGAAATATAATCTTTAATGGAGTACCCATAATATTGTTCAAAGATAGAATGTATATCTAAATAAGAATCTTTTAATTCATTTTTAAAATCTTTATTTTTAGCTATTTCCTCAAACATTACATACTGCCTTACTAATGCTCTGTCAATATCTCCTGGACGAGTAAATAACCAACTTTTTAAGACAAGGTTTTGTACTTCATCTTCATTATCTATATTGTCTTCCAAATAATCGGAAATCTTTAAAACTGTGATAAAAATATTATAGTAATCAGGATAACCATTATTAAATGTTGATTCATTCTTGGGAAGTCCATATGCTAAAAACCATTTTATTGAATAAAGTAAGCTGATTAAATCAAATGGCTCTACAGAATAAATTTCCTCTCTATCTTGAATACTCGCATTTATAAGTGTTTTTAACTGCTTTTTTGATTGGTCATTTAATACAGAGAATTTAGCAATAATAATCAGAGCATCCTCTAAATTTATACTTCGTATATCATTTATAATTTCTTCTTTTGATGGCTTATAACCAAAAATTTGTGAGTATTTTAGCCATGAACTCATGTGGTTTGCGATTCGAGAAAAACCAGAATCTATTCTCATATTTTCCTCCAATTCAATCACTTATTATATTAGTTTTTCAATTGCATTAAGTTAACTCACCAAGGGTTACAATTCCAAAATCATTCTTAGGGATTACTTTAAGTAGAAGGAATTTAATTTACTTTAATCCTTATTAAGCTGGTTTCTTCTCAAACCTAATTGTCTAGCAGCTTCTTGAGCTTTTTCTTGGTCAGGGTTAGAGTATAATGCAGCTGTACTTGTAGATGAATGGCCAAGCTGTCTCATTAGCAAATGGATATCTCCTGTTTCCTCCATAAGGTTTGTAGCGTATGTATGCCTTAGTTTATGGGGGGACATAGACTTGTTATTTTTGTACGCTTTTGTATATTTTTTAACCAGGCTTTCTACAGAGCGATTTGCCAGTGGAGAAGGGCTAGTTGAACCTTTAGATATAAATACATAATCAGAGTCCTCATTGGTTGCTTTATAGCGCTCTGAACGTATATCTAGATAATCTCTAATATCCCTCATTGCTTCTGGAACAACTGGAATTGTATCTTTTTTGCCGCCTTTTCTTATTACACTGATAATATTCAGTTCAAAGTCTAAATCCTTTAATCTAAGATTGGTAAGCTCATTTACACGAATACCACTGCCTAAAAAGAGAGAGAGGATAGCAAGATCACGTTCTTTATCTCTTTTAAAAAATATACGCTTCCTTGAACCATCAGGTAAATTTTTTTCATATTGATTTCTAACAAACCATAGAAAGGAAGCATCATCATTATTTTGAAAAATTTTTGTTGAGATTTTAGAAGCTCTTGCACCAAGTGTTTCCTTTACCTTATTTACTTCAATTTTCAACATTACATTTCGGTAAAAATATGGTTCACCCTCATCATTTTCAGTCTGGGTAGTCAGATAATGGAAAAGGGAACGGAGAGCCGATATCTTACGATTCACAGAAATTTTTTCGGGTTTTTTTGTTTCATTTTTGCTAACTTGAATATCCCTTCGCTGCAGGTACTTAAAAAAGTTTTTTGCATCATCGAGCTTTAGTTTTTCCAGGACTGAAAGAGGAATTTCTTTAATGGTGGCAACCTCCGTAATTCCTTCAGATATTAACCATTCAAAAAACATTTTATAATCTAATACATAGTTTAAAAGGGTGGAGGAGGAGCGGGTATCCAATTTATCATCTACATACTCACCAACGTAATAGGGCATGATCTTGACCAATTCTTGTAGTTTTTTTTGATGAACTTTATGTTGTCTAGTTTCGGCCATGATTCCACTCCTTGTCGAAATTTGTCTAATTTATGCGTAAAATTCAATTTTTACGAATATATAATATAATCGATTATTAGAACCCAACAGTGGGCAGGGGAGGCTTTTCAGACTGATTATAAGCATCCCAATACCAAAAATGATAATCCGGAAATAATCCACTAAATAGTTCTATCTTGTATCTCCTATGAATGTGATACTCCGTATTTCTTTCTGAGATTCCAAACACTTCAAGAATTGTTGGCTTTTCTGTGTCCAAAAGGATTCCATCTGGTATAAGTCCGTTTAATTTAGGGTGATATTGAGTATCTATGGGCCTTTGAACAATTCTTTTTTCCTTACACAGTAGATCATACAATTCCCGCTCATATGAACTTTCTACCGGCACTCCACAGTTATTGATCGGGAGTATTCCTAAACTTATGAATTCAGGCAGTTTTCCAAAACCAGTACTTTTTATGAAGCCGCCAACTATGTAAGGCCCGCTTGATACATTTATACAGCTTTGAGCAAATTCCAACAGTTTCTTGCTAACCACTAATTTAGCATTAGCTAGATTAAGAGGATTAATTACGTTTATTAAGTAACTGCATTCATCCACCTTTTCATAATTATCTAACATAAATAGAGCGAATGGTTGAGCTATACGGTTCACCTTTTGCTCAATCATATAAACTTGACCTGGTTTCCCGCCTTTATAAAGCAAACTTTGTAAGTGGAGTTCTTTAGTGACAAAGTAATGCCGAGTTGTTTTCGAATAAATTTGTCTAAATACATGGTTAAGAGAAGGGTACTCTTTTTGACCATTAAAAAATATATAATCATTCCAGGCCTTTGTCACGATCAACTTAATAAGATTTTGGATACTTAATTTATTTGTACTTTGCCCAGTATCTCCGCCTGTAACAGGTGAGGGAGCGGAAGAATCTTTTGTTTTTTTTGCTCGTTTAATGATTTTATAATCATGGGTATCTAAGGTAATGTGATAATTGCCCTCTTCATCTTCTTCACAGTTCTTTTTGTAAATGGTTTCAGATGATGATAAAGAGTTCTCATTATGGAAATGACAATCAGTATGATGCTTACTAGCTTGTTTTGGAAAGCTTTTTAAATAATAAGTGTCTGAATCCGATATGTAACTAATACTCATATTAATTGGAGCAGCTGACTGACAGAGACAATATAATTCTAACTGTCTATGATGATATTGTTCATAAATTTCTTGCATTTTTTCTTTCCTTGAGCGTTCATCTAATTGCTGCATTGTGTAGTAGCTAAGGTTTTCAACAGAATGGTTTTTGCGATTCTTGATTTTCAGGATCCCAGCCAAAAAATACCTCCTCAGAAATAAGGAATAAGTTTTATGTATAGGGTAATTATACCAAACATACATTCTCGACGTCTATTCATTATTGCTGAAAATAAGTATTTTACGCACAAATGAAATTATCAAAATATAAATCTGCCTTCCCTCTTTTTCTTTAGACAACTCAGTTGTGACCTATACAACTCGATAGTGAACTATACAACTTTATACTAAACGTTCGTTTCCCACGGTAGACAACTCGTAAAATAGGTATTATACGAACATTTATTCCATTATTTTACACCCATTGATATAGCATAATTTGGCTTTTTTTTACGTTTCCCTTTTGGGATTGTTATTATGCGTTCCGGTCAATTTATATCCTCTTTTTTCATGACAACTAACTCTATAAGGCACACATACCTGGCATAATGTCATAATGAAAGTAAGTCGGACTCTAGAAAATCAGAAGGAATGTTTCAATTTTGAAGACATTCCTTTTTCTAACCAGAAATACTTTAGTTCCCTTCTTAAATAAAAGTACCGTTTGTTTAAGTACATTCCTTCACAAAACTTGTCATTTGCCATTTCTATTATCACAGGAATGCTGCCCACATTGTTGAGAGCAGCTTTATCAAACTCAATAATTTACTTTCATCATAGTTTCCATTTTTATTGAGAGTTTCTATTTCTTCTAATTTTAATTTCTTGTGATAGCACCTTGAACTCCGTCATCATTCATTGCACTGTTGATGTATTGTTGATTTAGAGTTAGACCATTAAACAAAGATATAGCAAAAATTAAAAACAGGACTTATTTTCTTTACCCCCTAATTTAAATGCTTCTTTTGTATGCCTTTGTTCAATTTTCTTTTCAATTTGATCGAGTACATCCTTATTTTTATTTATCTCTTTAATATTCTCTAATATCAATTGATCCATTTTTATCTTATGCTTAAACATTTATTAAACCCCTTTATCTTATTTTGTATAATTTCAATCGATAAATCCTCAGTAGAATCGCTTCTCCGCTCGATAGATATAATTCTTTTATAGTGACAATGAAGCTTTAACAGTCGTTTCCATCTTCATTGCTGATTATTAGGTGATCTCCTATTTCCACTTTCTCGCCTTTTTCAACTAGGACCTTAATGACAGTACCTGGCATTGTTGTCCCGGTATGATGTTCATTATTCGGATCTGCGCCATTGTTTTGGTAGCTACTGCATTATATACTCGCTGTCTTAATAATATTTCTGCTATCTCTCAAATAATGCCGACGAGATTGCAAGTGCTTCAAAAAGCATATCAGTTACATGAACTATAGGGGCTCCATCTCGAAGTGGTCTGCCATTCGACTCCCCAGTTAAACTCATAATCCTTCACAACAACTACAATAATTTATTATGCAAGTCCCGTGCCAAATGTATATGGTTAAATAGTTTTCAAAGTCCCTTATTTGTTTTATTTAAATTTGATTTGTGTGTATATATAGTTAATACACTTGCAAAACTGCGATAAAAAATGCTTTTTTTGCTAGTACATTATTACAATCTATGTTTGTATTAATAGGAAACTCTCCACCATGTTAATTAAAACAATTTCCAGGAATATCCACTCCGGTTTTTTTTACTTTTAATTGAGACGATCACTTTTTTTAAATCTATATTATCTATATCTACTTTTTCCTCCTGAAATTATTGCTATTTCAAATGACCGTAAGTTGACGGGTATTGCCTGTGCAGAATTAGACGTTTAAAACACCTGTAAAACATTCGCAATATTTAGATAATTATTATTATAGAGAAAGGGAAAGACGTCTTCCATATATCAGCGCTAACAGATATACGGGAGACGCCCTCGCAATAAAATTAACAATGGATATTGTATAGATTATCTTCTAATTAAAAACAATGGAGTTTTGCAAAATAAAAAGAGTGGTCTGGAGAGGCATAATCGAGAAAAATGGCTCATCGAAATCTCCCTTTCCAGAACTTTAGCCAATAGCAGCCCCTCCACATACTTTTAAAACTTGTCCTGTTGTATAGCTTGCTTCCTTTGAAGCAAAGTATAGTACTGCTTCTGCAATATCCTCTGGAGTCCCCATTCTTTTTATTACCTGTGTATCGAGATTATAAGCCAGACCTTTTGTAAGCGCAGATTCCACTGCACCAGGCGCAACACTATTACATACAATACCTAAATGTCCCACTTCTTTTGCTATCCATTTGGTAAAAGCAATAACGCCACCCTTTGAGGCTGCATATGCAGGGCCTGAACGTCCCTTTGTGCTTCCAGGTTCAAATCCTGAAACGGCACCTCCCATGATGCCAGAGATTGAGCTGATATTTACAATTCTTCCATATTGCTGCTCCTTCATATATGGATAAATGACAGCTTGTGTAAGGTAAAAAGTTCCCTTGAGGTTAGTATCGATATCACGATCCCAAACTTCCTCTGTCATCTCTTCCAGATCCATTCTACTGGCCGTTCCAGCATTATTTACAAGAATATCAATTCTGCCAAAAGCTTGATAGGTATCTTTAACTAGACTTTGAATGACCTCTTTATCCTTTATGTCAACCTCAAAAGAAAGTGTTTTGGCATTAGGATTAATTTCAGTAATTTCTTTTATCGTTTCCTCACTTGGCAGAAGATCTACCAACACAACATGTGCTCCTTCTCTTGCTAGTGTTTTTGCACAGGCTGCACCTATTCCTCTAGATGCTCCAGTTATAATAGCTACATGATTTTCAACTCTCATATGATAATCCTCCTTATTTCACACCTAGTAAATCTGGTAAGAATGTGGTAATGCTAGGTACATAAGTAATCAATATTAAAACAATGATCGATGCTATAACAAATGGTAAGATAGCCCTTGAAATCTGAGCAAGTGATACTCCCGCTTGACCGCAAGCAACATATAGATTTACACCAACTGGCGGTGTAAATAAACCAATTGCTAGGTTCACTGTCATGAATATTCCAAATACAGTCGGATCTACGTTAAGGAATAGCATGATTGGAAGGATAATCGGAACAAAAATGTAATATGCAGAAATTGCATCCATAAAAGCTCCGGCAATTAGTAAGATTATATTGACTAATAATAGAATAATAATTTTATTGTCCGTTATTCCTAGTAATCCATCAGAGATTTGCTTGGCAATTTGTTCTGTGGTAATTAAGTACGCAAATATTGATGCGGCGCTTACTATGAACATGACAACAGCTGTCTGAACGGAACAATCAATCAAGATCTTTTTAATTTGCGCTACATTTAATTCTTTATAAATAAATATTCCTACAAACAATCCATAAAACACGGCAACTACAGCTGACTCTGTTGGAGTAAAAATACCACCATATATCCCGCCTAAAATAATAACCGGGATGAGCAGTCCCCATATCGCGTCATAAAAAGCCTTAAGGCGTTCTTTATTTGTAGACTTTTCTCTGGCTGCTGATATTTCATAGAATGCATTGTCTTCATTTACTTTAAGCATATAATTTTTAATATCTTTACGTTTGACATACATCGCGGCAAGAATAAAAGCGACTCCCAAAAGAAGCCCCGGTATGATACCAGCAATGAACAAACGCCCGATGGACACAGGTATTTGATCACCTGCGACCACTGCAAATACAATCAACGCAATACTTGGAGGAATAATAACCCCAATGGATCCCGAGCTTGCAAGTAGGGCAGCAGCGGATTCCTTTTTCATACCATTTTTGACCAATGCAGGAATTAAGATACCACCTATTGCAGCAACTGTTGCAGGACCTGAACCGGAAATTGCAGCGAAAAAAATCGCTGTAATAACAGTTACAAGGATTATCCCGCTTCTCCTGTGTCCTACCATGACATCAGCAAAGTGAATCAAACGCTTTGATATTCCGGCATAATCCATAATAACGCCGGCAATGATAAAAAACGGAATCGCAAGCATAGTAAACTTAGCCACACTCGTATACATGATATCTGATACTACTTCAAGAGATGACATCCCCATTGTAGAAAACAATGTCACAATAGACGCAGCTGCAAGTGCAATGGCAATAGGTACTCTAATCAGTAATAGCAGTACGAAAACACCAAAAAGAAGTATACTAGCCATCTACATCATTCGCTTTCTTGTAGTAAATTTTTGAATTCAATAACCGTCGATTCAATCGCTCGAATTACACATAAACCACAACCAATCGGGAAACTCAATGTAAATATCCATTGTTGCCATCCCAAAGATGGAGTCGTCTGATTAATCATCATTTGAAATTGCACCATCTTAAAACCGTAATAAGCAAATAGAATAAAACATATAACGACGATAGCACCTATAAGAATTGATAATAACTTTTTCACTGGCAATTTTGCCTTATCAAAAATAAGGGTGAAGCCGAGGTGAGCACTAGTCCTCACTCCGACTGAAGTTCCAACAAACGTCATCAAAACAAAAAGGTTAATCGTAACTTCCTCTGTAAACGCCAATGAAGTTTTAAGAAAATATCGTGATAAAACATTAGTAAAAGCTATTAGACACATAATAGAAACACTGAAAATTAATAGGCTATTTTCAATTCTTGATAGCAAATTAGACATGTATCACACTTCCTTCGAAAAGAAATTACGCCAGGTTAACAGGTAGTAAGACCCCCGATCCAGACTGAGTTTATAAAGTAGAAAAGGCAGTGGGTTCCCCCATAAAAGCCCGTTTGAGAAATTTCCTTTGGGTATTAACCCCTTAGAAGGTCCACACAAACCTCTAGTGGGGGATGAAGGACATCCCCACTGATGGAGTTTTCTTTATTACTGAAAGGCATTAAATAGTTCTGCTCCCCAAACTTCTTTGTACTGATCATAGATTGGCTGAGCTGCTTCTTTAAATGCCTCTAATTCTTTATCTGTTGGATAATAGATTTGCATTCCTGCTTCTTCTAGACTCTTGATTTGCTCTGCTTCAAGTTTTCTAGCTTCTTCAATTTGGAATTTGTTTGCATTATCAGCTGCTGTTTGAATAATTTCAATATCTGCATCACTTAAAGAATCAAATAACTTCTTATTCATACCAAGAATAAGTGGATCATAAGCGTAATTCCACATTGTCATGTACGGTTGTACTTCGTTTAATTTAGAGGAATATATAATATCAATAGCGTTTTCCTGTCCATCAATCGTTCCTTGCTGCAGGGAAGTAAAAACTTCTGAAAAGCTCATTGTTGTTGGGTTTGCACCAAAGGTTTTCCAAAGGTCAGTAAACATTGTGATACCTGGAATACGCATTTTTAATCCTTCAATATCCTCTAAAGTTTTGATCTCTTTAACACTGTTCGTTACTTGACGGAAACCATTCTGTCCGAAGCCTAGAGGCTCTACACCAAAATCACGAAGGATATCCTTAACCATTTCTCCCCCTTCGCCACCAAGTTTTGAATCCACTTCTTCTAAATCTTTAAAAAGGAATGGAGCATTTATAACACCAAGTTTATCGTTAAGAATCGAATAAATAATCAAAGAGTTATAAGTTAAATCAATGGTACCTTTTGCAAGTGATTCTACTGCTTTACCAGAGTCACCGTTTGATAATTGTTCGTTAGGGAATATATCGATGATAATTCTTCCATCCGTTTTTTCTTTTACTTCTTTTGCAAATTTCTCTGCAGCTTTATACATAGTCGAAGTATCACCTACCGTTACTGACATTCTCAATTTCATTTCTTTTTCCTTCCCACCCGCGGAGCTAGAACCTCCACTACCGCAAGCAGTTAATAACAACGAAAAGATAACGCTTACAATTAATGAAAGCCAAACTTTGCTTTTTCTCATAATTAAACCCCTTCCCTTCGATTTTTAAAATCTCTTTATAATCGCTAAGAAATCATAATTTCCCTCTACATTAATGTTATTTGGCTACGTCCTTGCTTCCAAGTAAGCTATGTAGAACAAACTAATAATTAATTTGTTCCGTTGCAAAAATTTCTTGAAGGTACGAGTTATCATAATGAATTATCCAGCGAGCCCGACGAAAACTTTTAGGACTTGGCCGGTTACCACGGACACCACCTGTTAAAATCGCAGTTGGTTACTTCATTATGATTACGGTTTATCTTTGCATCTGTTTTCTCCTTTCATTTATTACTTTAAATAACACATGCAATATCCATGCCAAAGGGCTGAATCATAAATATGTATAAATAAGTGTCAAGTCTATAGGGAACCTAAGCCTAAAAGCAATGGCCATACTATTAACCACGCAAGTTATCACATAGTATAGAAATACTTTCACAAACGCTATAATTTGTATTTATGCTATTGCAAAATTGCTATGATTAATGAAATTAAAATATATATATATCATTCAACCTCAAAATATATAGGCTCATTCCATCTATGGTTCAACATTTTTATTGCCTCTAAACTTTCTAGATGATTTTCTAAGGAAAATCATCATAGGAACACACTTTTAATCGATCTCTATTGAAAGAATATTCATAACTGTTATAATTAAATGAAAATATTACATATTTACAATGGCCAATTTGATATATAAATATCATTATTGCAATGCTTTTAATTACTAAGTAAAAGAGATAAGCAGAGGAGACAAAACATGAGAAAAGAAGAAATCGTTCAAAATCCCTTTGAATCAGAATTATTACTTCGTAATCTAATAAATAATTTATATGATGGCATTACTGTTACTGATCCTGAAGGTAATATCCACTGGCATAATAAATCATTCTTGCGCATATCCGGGTTAACATCATATCAATTAAATGGTTATACGATGTATGAGCTAGTCGAAAAAGGTTTACTAGAAAAAGCTGTAGCAATAGGCGCTATTAGGCAAAAAAAGACCGTTAATAGCATTAGTAAATATCCTACAGGTGTTGAAGCTTTAGTAACTTCCACTCCGGTTTTTGATAACGAAAAAAACTTACTTTTTGTTATAAGCAATGTTAGAGATATCACGGAACTGAATAAATTAAAACGTGATTTAGACGATACAACCGCCTTGACTAATAGCTATCGACAAACATTACAAGAATTTCAGTTATCTACCATTAATGAAAAACAGATTATCTTTCGAAGTCCTTTAATGGAAAAGGTCATTTCACTTGCTAACAAGTTTTCTGTTGTTGATACTCCTGTCCTTATTCTCGGTGAATCTGGGGTTGGTAAAGATGTGCTTGCTAATTATATACATAGTGTTAGTGACCGTAATGAAAAAGGGCCATTTGTCAAAGTAAATTGCGGTTCTATTCCCGAACATCTTTTGGAATCTGAATTATTTGGATATGAAGCTGGTGCGTTTACTGGCGCTAATCGGCAAGGAAAAGCCGGGCTTTTTCAAGTGGCAAATAACGGTACTATATTTTTAGATGAAATTGGGGATATGCCATATTCTTTGCAAGTCAAATTATTAGGGGTTCTTCAGGATATGAAAATCCAAAGATTAGGAGGTACGAAATCGATTCCAATCAATGTTAGAGTGATCGCTGCCACCAATGCTAATTTAGAAGAAATGATTAAAGAAAAACGTTTCCGGGAAGATCTTTTTTTTAGATTAAATGTATTATCCCTGAATATCCCTTCCCTTCGCGAACGGACGGAGGATGTATTCGCCCTCTTAAAGCATTTTCTTCATTATTTTAATCATAAACATAATATGAAGAAAACATTCTCACCGATCTTAATGAATATGTTATTAGAATATCACTGGCCAGGAAATATTCGTGAATTGAAAAATCTAGTGGAAAGGCTTGTCATCATCTCAGATAATGAAGAAATAGATGAATCATATCTTCCATCATATATACAATCGATAAGGCAGGATGTAATTAGGGCAGGAAAAAATAATGATTTTCAGAACAACTCTGGTTTGACTTTTAAAGAAATAGTTGAAGAACATGAGAAAAAGGTTCTATCTTATTATATAGCGAATTATAGACCCTTAAAAAAATGTGCAGATATACTAGGGATGGATTTAACGACTTTTTTCCGAAAGAAAAAAAAGTATGGCCTATAAAACAAAGTTCCATTTTATATACTAGAAAGAACCGACGATCATTTGTCGAAGAAATCGTCGGTTTTTATTTTTTCAGTATAAAGTTGAGACTAGTATAGCTCACCCATAGTCCATCTTCCCGCAATTATTTATTCTTTCTTATGAAATCTTATGATGAGAATGCTAATAAACTACAGACTGGTTGAAAATTACCTTTTTGCTTTCGTTAAGTTAAAGCTTTGTCTTATCATATTACATAATTCTTCCTTAGGAACTGTGCCATCAAGAATAATAGAATTCCAGTGCTCTTTATTAAGGTGGAATGCTGGAACTACAGAATGGTATTTCTGACGATAGAAGTCCAGCCAACCATTTTCACACTTCACATTAATCCAAATATGTCCGTATCTTTCGAAAATCCAAGCAAAGACCTTCCTATTTTCTTTATGTCGTATCAATGTCCAATTCTTATCACTAAATGGATAATCTTCATACGTGTCTTCCAATTTCAAACAGTAATCAATAGCTTCCTCTCTCGTTTTCATTGTTCACCACTCCTTCAACATCAATGTATACAAGGTTTTTTATAATTAACTAAGTTAGTCGAATTAAGAAAGAATCATAATTTTATTTTTTGATAATTATTGTTTGGGATTTCCCCTTCACCTTCTTTAATGAAAAGATTCTTTTTTAGGTTATCCTCTTTTAACTACCTGATTTAACATAAGGGTTATAAGAAAAAAGTACCCAATAGGAGACATTTTTAGTATCTACTCCACAGGGTACATTTGATTGGTGCAGCCTTTAAATTCGCACATATTTTCTTCATTACGTTTTTCTTACGTATACAAATTGATGAAAAAAAGTGGTTTATTCCGGCGATACCATACAATTAAATATCTTATCAGAAGTTCAACATAGATCAAAGGTTCCAAATTCCTCAGGGGTAAAACAAAAACCCTTTCAATTAGGGGGATACACTCCCTTACAATATAGTACCGCCCCGTCATTACAGCATCCGCCAATGGCCACGCGAACTCAGAACTCAAGCAATTCTCGCCCATAACAAAAGGGAAACAAGATTGTTCTGGAAAAGTTCACTCGGTACTCAATTAAGTACTGCTCAATCCATTTCATGATCAACAGACGCTGATCGGTCCACCTTCTGATGGCGTACTTGGTGACATCGATCTTGCAGTCACACGGTTATTTAATTACATATTGAACTCTTTATCCACGAAACTCTCTTTTTTTTCCGAAGCATATAGGTGCTTATATGCAATTTTACAAAACGGTACAGAGGAAATACCGATAACTATACAACCAACAGTGGTTACCTGTATATTTGCCGAAGCAGAAACGCCTCCAAATATCAAATTGGATAGTAGTGGAGAAACATATCCTGCAAGAAATTCACCGGCGAACATGGCTACAATGCATAAAGAGCTGATAGTTTCAGCCATTTTACCCTTGAATCCTAAAACTACAAGCGTATTTACCGCCGAGGAGAATATCAGAGTACCCATTCCCGCCAAAATCCATCCAAACATATTGGCGTACACACTTGGGAGAGTTAAACTGGCTATACCTGCAATTGAACATAGTACTAACGCCATCATCAGACTGAATCTTTTTAACTTCCTAAGCCATATAAAAACAAATGCAGTTCCAAAGATGGCAAAGAAATTTGCTATGGAAGCGCCCATTCCAACCAGACTTGAGTTAATATCCCGTTCATTAATGAAATACTCAGAGGCATTTAAGGGAATTCCCATATAGAAAAATCCTGCGATAAACCGAACAATTAAAAGGGCAATAACAAATTTGGGAACTGAAGATAATACGGTTATTAGGGATGAATCGCTTCCCTCTTTAGGTTCCGTATTTGTTGTCAATGCAATATCCTGGGTTGTATTATCATTTACCCTTGGATAGAAGAATATTACAATAGTAATAATTGGAATAATTATATAGAATACATTGTACGCCCTCACCCAGTCTCCATCAGCTGCAAGGAAGCCTGATAAGGCAGTAACAATAACCATCCCCAAAGTAAGCATGGCATAATTAACTCCAATTACTTTCTCGCGAAGTTTCTCGGGTGCGATGTTTGGCAAAACTACATTATTCACCGAGGGTAGCAATCCTGCCGAAATTCCAGTGATTGCTGCCCCAATCAACGCAATTGTCAGACTGCTTGTTCCCATGAAACGGATAATCAGACCGCCGCATAGACTTAGGCAAAGTGCAACAATCACAATAGATTTCTTACTCATAATGCGCGTTAATGGTATCGCAGCAAATCCACCGACCATAGCGAATAAAGATGGCAGTGTCATCATGAGAATTGTGAGAGAGCTCTGCCCGGGGAAGCTGATAGTTATATACCCATAGACAACCAAAGGAACAACAAAAAACCATGCAGTAAACGAAGTTAAATAGACCACACCTAATTGTAAATATGTTTTCATTCCCCTTCTCCTCTATTTCTAATTTAGAAAACTGAATACAAATCCTAACCCCCACATGGTATTTTCATAAGAATACCGCAGTATCATGGTAAAGATCCGAGAGAAATTCCAAATATAACTTGCCGCTAACATGCAGGAATGGCTCATTTATTAATAATAGCCTTTGGTATTCACCCAGGCAGATTGGACAAGGGATTACTTGAATCATCTATTTACTCTCATTAAAATAACTTACTCAAGCTGGTCTAAACCCCATTGATAATACCTGTCTTTCCAACGAATGATACATTTATTAATTCCATGCCTGTCTCCATTTATGTGGTTAGTTAAAGAAATAAATTTAAGGTT
Source organism: Cytobacillus sp. QJM3NY_8 (assembly GCF_056173585.1). Classification (NCBI taxonomy): domain Bacteria; kingdom Bacillati; phylum Bacillota; class Bacilli; order Caryophanales; family Bacillaceae; genus Cytobacillus; species Cytobacillus sp. QJM3NY_8. Next base: position 325,911 of record NZ_JBWBUY010000002.1, on the reverse strand, counting down.
GAACTATTCTCAAGAAAATGATTGCGAATAAAATTTTTGGCTTAGCTCTGTATCAGGAAAAGAATTGCAGGCCCTATTTCCATCCTAACTCTCAAGCTGATACAATATTTTTCAGGATTCCATGCTTCTCCAGGATTACTCCTCTAGGAATTCCAATACAACGCGATTAAACTTCTTATAGGCAGTCCAATTGAAATCATGGTTACCGAACTCTTCTGCAGAGAAGCGGACCCATTTGCAGTTCTGCATGGTTTCGCTCATCCATTTGCCGCACTCAAGAGTCACGGCGTGGCTCACATCACCGGTCATATACATGGCAGGCACACTGATGGTTGGGATCAGGTCTCTCCAGTCAAGCATCAGGTGATCCTTCAGCAGATTGGCCAGGAATTTACTATCGGTTACAGGGGGCTGCGGACGCTGTGCAAGCTTAGCATGGACGTTATCTGGCATAGCGGCGACTTCTTCATCTGTGTATGTCAGGATGCCGCGATGGAAACAAGTCGTGAACGCATCGAAGAAAGGACTTTGACCCTCAACCGAGTTCCATACACAGCCATGATCATATACTACATTGCACAGATGCCAGAAATCCATGCAATTGCTGCCGGTAAGCATAACTTCTTCACGGGTAAATCTTGGGTTTGCCACGAGCATGGGGGGCTCATCATCAAAGATAATCTTATTAATCTTGTCTTGCCCAAACAGGTCAATATAACTCCAGAGGACGCTGCAACCCATAGACCAGCCCAGCAGGTTTACCTTTGGTACATTCAGAGCTTCTATAAATTCATTGAGGTCTGCTGCTAGACGGGAGACGCGAGCACCGTGATTTGAATCAGAATAGCCATGCCCTCGTAGATCAAGAGCATAGACAGAATATTCTTCTGCAAAGGCAGGTGCATTAAGAGACCAACAGTCAGCATCATCGCTATAACCGTGGACCAGGATGAAGGGCATTCCGTTGCCCTTATGAAGGTAACGCAACTTCAAATGGTCCTTTGTCTCAAAGTAATTTTCAGTAAATCCTTCCATCAGAGGATTACGTGTGTAAGGGACACCAGTGTTCATCTTTTCATTCATTGTATTTTACCTCTTTTCAATTTTGGTTTTTTATGAGCTTGCTTTTAAATTAATTCTTCAGATAATAATACTCTCATAAGATTAGCACCTTTAACGAATGAACCGAAAATTGTACAAGTCGTTTGGTCAAGGACGGAATGGTTTTCCCGTTGGCTTTTTAATCCTCTTTCCTCCTATTTGAAAATGATCTTTGGAAGAACAAGATCTTTATTAATGAACGAATAGTCCCGTTATAGGTACGGGATTTTTTACAGAAATAAGATGCCCTCCGCAAACAATTACTTGCTATCCCATAAACGCTTCATGCAAATGCAAATTTGTGTTACCGCTTTCATTTTTACAAAGCGGATTTTTAATTTTCTGAATATTTTTAGGGAGTTCCACTATTTTCTTTCTGAAATTTAAAGATCCTAAATCTTTACTTTCGCTAACTCATGGAACGGCCAGCTTATAGACCCTTTTTGAAAAAGAGGTAACTAATTAAAGCGAAGCGATGCTGAGAATACTGCCTGGATTAAACTTTGCAGAAGGTGTATAACTGAGCCGAATATCAGGTTTGCTATACAAAGGGTTACATGTGCGTCCATCGCCACATCTACAAACATTGCACCAAGGAATAAAACGGGATGCGTTAGTAAGCAGAATAATTTCCCCTTAGGTAAAAGTATAAATATTAATTAACTTTCCATAAATCTAAAAAACTGAACATATATTTAGGTTTATTTAATTGCCTTGTTTGTCATTTGAATAACAGCCTCAGCTTGCTTTTGTTTAGCTTTAGGACCTGTCTCTTCAATAAACATTTGTAGGAATATACTTCCGAGTGTTGGTATGGTAAAAATAACCATTACCATCGACATTGACATTCCGAGATTAAGCAACGCCTGGAAAACTGCAGGAACGAAGAAAGCAGGTAACCAGCCACATGCAAGTATGATGGCAAACGCTGCACCAACAAAGGAAGGATCGGATTTCGAAACATCTAACGGAATCATTGAATAGTATACATAATAACCAACGGAACCTACCCCAAATAGAAATGCGGCTACTAGAACAACAAAATAGGTGTCTATGGATATTACCAACATCGCACTGAAAAATATAAGAATTAGTGAAGATAGACCTATAATTTTCCTGCGTCCAAGGGCTGTCATGATTAAACCGCAGAAAAAGCCGAATAAAGCGGATCCTATTGGGCTGACGCCAGCCAACTTGGAAGAGGCTTCTTTGCTCATACCGTGTTCCAACTCAAGAAAAGCAGGTAAGTAGTCCTGAAATGCAATAGTAGTAATCCCCACTCCAATTATAAGTACACACATCTTCAAGATGATTTTGTTCTTTACAACCCGCGATAGACCCATTTGGCCAACTTTGGTATCAGCCAGTTCTGCAGCATTTGCTTTTTCGCTGCGTTTAGGATCTCTGAGAACGAATATAGAAATAACGAAAAGCACAGCCGTTATAATACCATAGAAGCCAAAAGTAGCCTGCCAGGTATGCATAAAGCCAAGAATAGGTAGGGTCAAGTACATACCCGCAGAAACTCCTAGAGTGCTTATCGAAGTACGAGCACCCAGCCAAGCAGGCTGTTGTGACTTTGGAATCCACTGTGATACGATAACACCAGGAAGTGGAAAATATAATCCATAACCAATACCAACGATAACTCTTGCGATCAGGTGCAGTACAAAGCTGTCTCCTGAAAAGAAAGCCATGACACCGCCTATCGCTACAATAGCCAATGAAAAGACCGCAGTCCACTTGGCACCAATTTTTTCAATAAATACGCTTCCAACAAAGACAGAAATAACTGTTGTCGCATAAATTGCAGATAATAAATACCCAGTCTGTCCTAAATTCCAATGTGATTTCTCAACAATTGTAGTCATAATCGGTGAAGGCGCAACAAGGATAACGCTCGTCAAGAACGTCATAACCATCGCGAATACACCGTTTAAATAACCTGTAAATGTCAGATTTTTCATTTATTTCCCCCTTTTTTAATAAGACAGACTTTTATAATTCTTTATAAACATTAGCAATACTTTTTCAGTCCTACCTCAAAATTAATTAGAATTACATCCCTCCTTTCTATCTTTTATAAGATCAGGTATTTAAAAAGATTAAAATCTTAGTTGGCTTCGCCTATAATGAATCTCGTATAAAATGTTTTCCAACTTTATAATTTCATCATTAAATTTTGACGCATACTGAACACTTTTCTTTAGCACAATCATTTTAATAATAGGGGATTGAAGCCTTTCTTATTAAATATCAACTTACTTGGAAGAATGAGAATTACAACAGCTTACTCTTTGGCCATGTGTTCCCATTCACATAATTCATATTCCTTCCATGTCCTCCCTGTTTATTTGTAAGAACCACTCATGGCACCAAAAATCCTCCTAAGTTCAATCGTTTCTTAATCCTTAGGTTTACTCAATTTTTTAAATAGAAACTTTCGCATATTCTTTGGCATCCCTTGGGTTAATTGCAAAACGCAGTCCCGATTTGCAATTTGTATAGAAAAGGGAATGTATTAAAACCAGCGATGATCGATTTCTTTTACTTCAAGATCAGCAAGCAGTTTTCCCACATGTCTAACTACCATACCAGCATCTGAACCTAGACCAACCATGGCAAATCCTTGATCACGGCGCAATTTAGCATCCTCTGTGTTACGCGCCATAACGGCACTTCCAATTCCAAGTTTTAAAGCCTTTTCTTTCATCTCCAAAATTAACTCTGCCATTCCTGGTCCTTCCCACTGCCCAAGATATCCGTAGCTTGAGGATAAATCTCCTGGTCCAAAAAGGATCGTTTCAATACCCTCTAGTGCCAAAATATCATCAATAGCTTCTGCTGCATCCTTTGTTTCAATTACTGGAATGATCATGATATCGTCATTTGCTGTGCTTGTATACTCCCTAAGGCCTAATCCCCATTTAACATTACGCTCTCCTCCTAAACCTCTTTGCCCTTTAGGTGGATAATAAGCGTATTGCTGAATCGTAGTAATATCCTTCGCAGATCTTACAAAAGGTAATACGATTCCATGAGCTCCTAGGTCTAATACTCGTTTAATAGATTCAAGTGCGTGGGTTGGGACTCTAACAAAAACACTAAGGTTTGATCCATTTGCCGCTTGAAGATGTCCAGCAACTTGCTTATAACTAAGGTATCCATGTTCTAAATCAATGCAAATCCAATCAAGACCTAATTCAACTGCTATTTCTGTAATAGATGGACTTTCCAACGTGACCCATAATCCAAAGGTAGTTTCACCATTTTTAAGCTTTTCTCTAATTCTTTGATTCATAATAACAATCTCCTCTTATATTAAATTAAATTTATATTTAATCCTCTTTTATGAAATTTCCGATTATGAACCTATTCGGGCTGTTGTATATGAAAGATCTACGATAATTACGAAAATGGTTTATTTCAGGAATTCCTTCACAGAATCATTAAACTTTTTATAAGCAGTCCAGCAGAGATCATGGTTTCCAAATTCCTCAGCGGTAAAAAGAACCAACTTACAATTTGTGATTGTCTTGGAAACCCAATCATTGCACTCCGGTGTCATGCAGTGACTACTTCCTCCGTTATTATCGATACAGCATTTTTGTTTTCGTAAATTCCTATTACTGGTTATCTTCCACATATTTTTTCTACTTTCTTTTATTACATTAACTAACACATGCAATATCCATACCAAAAGGCTAAATATTCTGAATTATAATGATTAAATAGAGATATTTATAATAAAAACAATTATAAAATCTATCTGAACCTTAATGGGACCTTAATCATTGCCACACTATAAATCACCATAGTAATCAAATATTTTAAATAAATGATCACAAACGCCATATAATTGCATTTATGATATAGCATTATAGCTATCGTTAATGAACATAAGATTAACGATCCTAACTCAGAAGGTTTATCTCTTTTTCATTATTTTTGAGTTGGCACATTGTAGATACTCTTTGCTACTGCCCCAATTAACGGGTAGGCACCAATGAAACAAGCTTTACCATTAAGGTTAATGTTATCCTCTTTTTGAATCTCTACAGCGGTTCTCTTTGCTCGGCATAGAATGGTCCTTTACAAGTGAATTTGGGATCCTGCGGGGTGTCCTCTAGGTAAGGTAAAATTAACCAAGGGCGGTAAAACAACCTCTATCTGATCAATTTGTTCTTCTAAGAAACAAACATCCTTATCACAATTTTCCATCTAACTCGTTCGCCAATTCTACCCTACACGAAACAGCTTGGTTGGGATTACAAAACGTCCATTATTTTTCCTTAGGAAGTAAAGAAAGAGCCAACCCAATCATCGAGTTGGCTTCATCACGAGTCCCATATGCCTTGACCCATTGAGATAGCTTAGAAACACGTTCTCCGTAAACAAGGCTTGTCTCCTATATCTCCTCCATTGTGGACAAGGGTAGCAGTTTTCTTCATTAAGTAATTCAAACAGGCTAAACCCTACATATTCCGTCTATACTGTCCGCCCACTTCATAGAGAGCGGTGGTGATTTGTCCAAGAGATGCCACCTTCACGCATTCAATCAACTCTTCAAAGATATTTCCATTTTGAAGAGCAACTTGCTTGAGACGATCTAGGGCAGCTGGACATTCCGCCTCGTTTCTCTTCCAGAAATCTTGAAGATTTCGAATCTGGGTTTGCTTTTCTTCTTCCGTCGAACGGGCCAACTCGATCTCATAAGCATTTTCATCTGCATTCGGATTAATAAACGTATTGACTCCAATAATCGGCAATTCCCCAGAGTGCTTCTTATGTTCGTAATACATGGATTCTTCTTGAATTTTCCCTCGCTGATATTGTGTTTCCATCGCTCCGAGTACCCCTCCACGATCGTGGATGCGTTGGAATTCGGCCAATACTGCTTCTTCCACCAGATCGGTTAACTCATCAATGATAAAAGACCCTTGAAGCGGATTTTCGTTCTTCGCCAAGCCTAATTCTTTATTGATGATCATTTGGATCGCCATGGCCCGGCGTACGGAGTTCTCCGTCGGTGTCGTGATCGCTTCATCATAAGCATTGGTATGCAAGGAGTTACAATTGTCATAGATCGCAATTAAGGCCTGCAAGGTTGTCCGGATGTCATTGAAATCCATCTCTTGTGCATGCAAGGAACGACCGGAGGTTTGGATATGGTACTTCAGCTTTTGGCTGCGTTCGTTTCCGCCATATTTATTTTTGATGACCGTAGCCCAAATTCGACGGGCGACACGGCCCATCACCGTATATTCCGGATCTAATCCGTTACTGAAGAAATAAGAAAGATTTGGAGCAAAATCATCGATGTGCATACAACGGCTAAGGTAATACTCCACAAACGTAAATCCATTCGCCAGAGTAAAAGCTAACTGGGAAATGGGGTTAGCTCCCGCTTCGGCAATATGATAGCCACTAATACTTACGGAATAGTAATTGCGCACCTTATGATCAATAAAGTACTGTTGTATGTCCCCCATCATCTTAAGTGCAAACTCCGTCGAGAAAATACACGTATTTTGCCCTTGATCCTCTTTCAAGATATCCGCTTGCACAGTACCTCTTACCGTTTGCAAGGTCCATGCCTTAATTTGTTCCAACTCGTCCCGGCTTGGCTGCCTCCCGTTTTTCTCGATAAACTTTTCAACCTGCTGATGGATAGCTGTATTCATAAACATCGCAAGAATGATCGGTGCCGGACCATTGATCGTCATCGACACACTGGTGGACTGGTGACAGAGGTCGAAGCCTTCATACAATTTCTTCATGTCAAGTACCCTTTAATCAATCCCTTGTTAATCAGTTCGATCAGTCCCACTTGGATGAACATGAAGCCATGAAACAGAATCAAGTGCATACATCCGCTTTTTTTTCTAGAAACAATTTTCTCTATCCTAACCCATTCACCTATACGTATTGATTCGTTCTTTCAGATTCGGTTCATAAGCCGCTCTCTTACCGAACTTCCCAAACAGATCGCGGCTGTATACGACAGGATAAACAGGTAAACGGCATAAGAGGTGACAGCCATCAGGGAAAAAAATTAAGTAATGATAACATTGGTAAACCTTCTTTACTGTAAACACTGAAATATTCTGGTTAACTAAATAGCGCCTCGGATAACAGGTATTTGCGAAAAACTAAGTTTTCCTGTTGATGTCCAAATACATTCGAACCTTACTTCCCCATTCACTTCTATCTGCTCTCCGACACAGTAGCTGGATGGATTAGAACTTAGGATTGGAATAATCCTAATCGTCTCACCATTTATGTCGATTTTCTCCTCTAATTCAATAAACAAAATAGTGGTAACGTTTGGCTTTTCACGATCTACATAGGCTCTCTTCTTATATATAACTCCTTTAATTTTCAAAGCAGAAACCTCCTAATGGATAACTAACCATCCTTTACCATAATTTCAATTGGAGCGAGTATCATTTAAAGGTAAGTTTGGCACTTTTTAGTGGCGAATTTTCAATCCTGTTTTAAATTGATTGGAGTGGTTTAAAAATATATCTTTGTCCGTTCCACTCAATCACAGTGGGAATACCATTTTTGACTTTGATTACATTTGGTAAAACACGTTGTTCCTCAAGTAGTCTTTCATTATAATTATTCTCCTGACTTGGATAGACATCTTTCTGTTTTAATCGGTATAGTATTAAAGGAATATTTTCCAAAAGCCTATATAAGAGCCTCTGCGGACAAGATTTAAATGTTAACGATTTCTATATATAGGCTGTCTCTTTGTTTTTCAACCCACATCTTTACTTTTTGAAGTTCCATATCGTTGTTCCTTTCTAAAGATGACTTTAATTGTTTTCATTAATTATCTTTATTTAACATTTATGAGCGAACGCTCAGTCATTTGTCATGTAGAGGAACCTTCCTTAATTTAATACCTATTACTTCTTGAATTTGCGTACCTTGCCATATTAAACAGGGACTATTCATAAACATAGAATCCTCTTCCGGATTTCTTTCCTAACCACCTAGCCTTCACATATTTGCGAAGTAACAGGCAAGGTCGGTATTTTGAATCCCTACCCTCATATAATACTTCCTTAATATATAAGCAAGTTTCCAAACCAATAAAGTCAGCAACGTTAGTGGGCCCTTCGATGACTGGTACAGATTCATAAAATGCATAACGATTACTTATTCTGGTCGCTTGGTTACTGTAGCAATCTCTGTAATGGGAAGATAAGACGTATTACTAGCTAAGATGATATGGTCGGTGAACCTAAAAACTAAGCTATATTTCAATCTTACTTTTCAAAAAAACGGGGTAGATAGAATCCCCCCAATATTTTAGTTATATATATTTCAAAATTATTAGAGTATCAGATAACCCCTTATCTTGCCCTCCCAAAATAGGAAAGCGAGATAAAGCGGTATATGAAAGAGATTGCTCTGATTTTTGGATTAATCTTAGCAATTTCTTTCCATGTTTCTTCACTCACTAATGAATTCACGTAAACAACATACACACATTCTCTAGCAAGTGTTTTTGCTCATGTAGCACCAATGCTTCTTGAAACTCCGGTTACTATCTACGTTATTTTCATTTCTCTTTATCGTACTACATTCCATTTATCCCCAATAAATCTGGTGAAAATGTGTAATGATTTGAACATATGTAATCAAGATTAATACAATAAAAAAAGCAGAACATCATCTACTGATTCTGTCGGAGTAAGGATCCAACTATAAATCCCGCCTAGATATAATAACCGTCAAGAAGTCCCCAAATTTCGTTCTAAATTTTGAATTTCAATATATATCAGTAAAGAGAGTTTTTTCTAACACTAAAGTAAAAGAAAATAAGATTTTTAGTTTGGAGGCAAAACTAAGCCTCCAAAAAATATTCCTACCAAACGAGATAATTATTAACTACGAATAGAGTGCCCCCCATCAACAGGCAAACAAACACCCGTGATAAAATTGGCCTCGTCTGAGGCAAGAAAGACAGATGCATGGGCAATATCCCAGGCTGTTCCCATGCGCCCCATAGGACAACTAGCGCTTCGAGCCGCTACCATTTCATCCACACTATCATATTGACCAGCAATGTCCTTATAAATTAACGGGGTGTCAACCAGTCCCGGTAAGATCGCATTCACTCGAATTCCCTGGGAGGCATATTCAAGCGCTGTGACGGATGTTAGATGATTCACTGCAGCTTTTGCAGCACTATATGCCGGGTATGAATAGCCTGTAAAACGGATACTTGCAAGAGAAGAAATATTAATAATGGAACCTGTTTTTCTTTCCGCCATGTGTGGTAAAACACACTTCATGGTGAGGTAGACACTTTTCAGATTTACGTTAATCGTCTTTTCCCAATCCTCCTCAGGTAGATCGACGATTCCTCCCATTTGAGCTAATCCTACATTGTTATGAAGAATATCAATTTGACCAAACTCCTGAATAGTGTCTGTAATGACTTTTTGAACTTCAACGGAGTTTGTCACATTTGCTGTTCGATAAGAACAGACCCCATTTTCATTAAGAATAATTTGGCACGTTTGTTCCGCAGCTTTAGCATGTAAGTCTACGACCATGACTTTTGCACCTTCACGTGCATAAGCAACTGCAGCGGCTTTGCCATTTCCCCATCCTTCCCCAACTGATCCTGCTCCAAAGACAAGAGCAACCTTATTCTCTAATCGATTTGTCATATTTAATCCTCCATTCTACAAAAAATTCAAATGACCTAGATGGATTCAAACCAATAAACGGAATCCTCAAACTTATAAATTTTAACTTTTTGATTTATGGTTGGTTCACCATTAATAAGACGAGCTGTGACGCGTAACCCTTCATCTAAGTCTACTAAAATGATATGATAAGGAGCATCAGCAGCAAGCCTTTCTGGTGCAGCATAGATCGTGGTATAAGAATAAATCTGCCCTATTCCACTTACCTTTTTTTCTATTAATTCTTCACTATAGCAATGTGGACAAATATATTTAGGGGGATTAAAGTTCTCTTTACAACCTACACATGATAATAATGTCATTTCCACCATTACAGACCCTTCCCTTCAAAAATGTGGACAGTTGAATATGCCCCTGTACCTCCAAGATTCTGGGCTAATCCAATTCTTGCTCCTTCGACTTGATTAACTGCACTTCCTTTGAGTTGATTTACAATTTGCGCAATTTGGCATACTCCAGTTGCTCCAATCGGATGACCGCGTGACAGTAATCCACCACCAGTATTGACAGGCACCTGTCCCCCATGCTTGGTTAAACCATCTTCAACAGCTTTCCATCCAGTCCCCTTTTCAAAAAAGCCTAAGTCTTCAATAGCTAAAATTTCAGTAATCGCAAAACAATCATGAAGTTCTACAACATCAATGTCGCTTGGACCTAGCCCTGCCTGCTTATAGGCTTGATGTGCGGATTCTTGAATAGCCCCAATACTTAATAAGTCTGGAATATCTTGCATGAGCGGTGGTCCGGAAGCTTGACTAGATGCAAGCACCTTAACTCCCTTATCTCTAGCGGTAACCACGACAGCGGCAGCTCCATCCGTAATCGGGGAGCAATGGAATAGCCCTAGAGGAGCGGTAATCGGACGCGCCTGCATAATTTCTTCTAAGCTCGTTGCTTTTCCGAACTGTGCTTTCGGGTTATTCAATGCATATTCCCGGTTTTTCAAAGATACCATAGACAGATGTTCTACACCTGCACCAAACTCATACATGTACCGGTTGGCAACCACCCCAAAAAATCCAGGAAAAGTTAAACCTGATATCCCTTCATTGGAGTCATTGTCCATCCCCACATTTAGCGCTTCCGTTACTACATTTGTTGGAGCATGGGTCATTTTCTCTACTCCTACAACCAATACCGTATCGTAGATGCCAGCAGATACCATATGATAAGCCTGACGAAATGCAATTCCACCAGATGCACAAGCTCCTTCCATTTTGGCGGCGGGGATGGGGCCTAACCCTAATTCTCTCGCTAAGACAGATCCGAGAATTTCCTGCCCCGCTAACCTTCCGCCCGAAAAATTCCCCACATAAATAGCATCGACTTTTGGAGTTCCCGCATCAAGCAAGGCTTCACGACTAGCCGTTAAAGCAAGTGATTTTAGAGAGGCTTCATGCCTTCCAAATTTGGTCATGCCGGTTCCCGTTACTGAAACATTTCTCATATTCTACTCCCCCAGTAAGAGTCTCGAATTTCTTTGCGTAATATTTTTCCATACGAATTTTTAGGTAGGCAGTCCATAATACAGATTTTCTTTGGCTTTTTAAAGCTTGCCAAGTGATTTTTACACAAATCAATAAGTTCCTGCTCTGATACCGTTTGTTGATTCCTAGGCACAATATAGGCGCAAACAGATTCACCCCATTTTTCATCTGGAATACCAAATACACATGTTTCTTTAACACCAGGATGTAGATTTAACACCTCTTCTACTTCTCGAGGATAAATATTCGCTCCACCGCTAATAATGACATCTTTCGACCGATCGACGATATGAAGATAGCCTTTTTCATCTACCCATCCGAGATCACCGGTGTAAAGCCAACCATCCTTGATTGTTTCTGAGGTTGCTTTCGGGTTATTCCAATACCCTTTCATTACCAATGAACCATTACAGATAATTTCACCAATTGTTCCGGCAGGTACTTCTTGACCATATTTATCTACAATTTTCATTTCTGTAAATATTCCGACTTTTCCACACGACGAAGGCCAGTCTTTTAATTCGTCCTTTGGCATAACCGTAATTGTCAAAGGTGCCTCCGCTTGCCCATAGGTTTCAAGAATAATTGGACCCAAAAGATCTATCGCTAATTTTATCTTTTCAGCGGCCATCGGGGCACCTGCCATATTTATTGTTCTCAATGAGCTAAGATCTCTTTTTGATAAGCTCTCTTCGTGAATCATTAGATTAACCATGGTAGGTACGAGAAAGACGGCGGTTATTCGTTCACTTTCGATTGCTTCCAAAAATTGTTGTGGTTCAAACTTATTAAATATAATCTGTTTGATCCCCAAGAATAAGGCACTATAAGCCATAGCCAGGCTTCCGTGAGTCAAAGGTGCTACATGTCCAACCACATCATCATCAGACATATCACTTGCTTTAATTAAGGATAATGTACAGGAAATCCAGTTGCGATGTGTTTGCATCGCTCCTTTGGGTCTGCCAGTTGTTCCTGAGGTGTACATAATTGTGATTACATCGTCCTCATTAATCTCAACATTTGGATCGATATCCGGAAAGTCTGCAATCCATGATTCATATTCTATTCCGAATCTGATGGTTGGAATTTCAACATCAATGATCTCAATTAAATTGTCCTCTCCTAATAAAATACTGGCTCCTGAATGTTGGAGCATATATTCATGCTCCCTTGGATGCAGACGATAATTAAGTGGGACTTTAATGAGCCCTGCGAGAGCAGCTGCCACTTCCAATTCAATATGCTCTATCCGATTGGATGCCAGGATGGCTACTCGATCCCCTTTTTTAAGACCAAAGGAAATCAAGGCGTTGGCTAAACGAAAGGAACGTTCTTTTAGCTGTGCATACGTATAGCTTGTATACTCGTCGCACACAGCAATAGAATCAGAAAAGTTACCAAAAGTTTTTCGGTATATTGCACCTAGTGTTTCCATGCAGTATCCCTCCTATTTGAAATTGATCGTTGGAAAACCAAGGTCTTCATTAAATGAACGTATAGCCATTATGTTATTTCCAACTTGAATGCTAAACTCCACCGTTACGCATACGGGATTTTTTCCAGAAATAAGATGTCCTCCGAAGACAATTCCCTGCTTCCCAAAAAATACTGCATGCATGTGCAAATCGGTGTTTCCGCTTTCATTTTTGCTTAGAAAGCCAGTTCCACTTAAAATTCCAAAGGGACCCTCTCTTTCAATGGGATCACAATAGCATAAGCTCCCATCTGGTCTCTCCGCCGGATAGACATAGCCTGCCTGTGATACAGACCCTATAAAGGTGACCACACCAGATTCAGCGCTGTACTTTTCATATTCTCGGATAATACCTTGCATGAGGTCTGTTCCTTTAACTAATGCACCGAAAATTGTGCCGGTCGTTGGGTCATAGATGGAATGGTCTTCCCTTTGACTTTTCATCCCTTTTTTCCTCCTTTTTTATCAAACAGCGTATTTGTTATTTTGAAAATTCTGATTTCTGTTTATCTCCCAAATACGTATTCTCTTTTTTCTTTTACACTAAATAATTTTAAGTCATATTCATCCCAGAACTATATTTGTTAGGTTCACAACTAAATTCTTAGTAACTAGAACAAATTAGTTGTTTTGTTGCAAAAAGATCTCTGCCGGTAACTGTAATCATAATGATTTACCTCTTGAATTATCCAACGGGGAGTCCGACGAAAACATTCAGAACTTGGTTGGTTGCCACTGACACGATCTGTTAAAATCGCAACTTGTTCAAATCGTTATTGTTGCTGCATATCTTTACATCTGTTCTCTCCTTTCTTTTAATACATTACTTTAAATAACACATGCAATATCCATGCCAAAAGCTGAATCATCAATACGTAATAGAGGTATTAAGGAGAACAAATAGGTCTCAAGTATAGGGAACCTTAATGTGGCCTAAAGCGATGGCGACTGTATTAATCACGATAGTTATCAAAAAGTTTATATAAACTTTCACAAAAGCCATGTAACTATCATATTTGCTATTGTATAATTGCTATGATTAAAGAAATTATTATATTTAAAACATAAATTGATTTTATCCAACCTCAATAGGCAGGGGCAGTTCACACAAGATAGCAAACCTTCGAGGTGCATGCCAATGTATGGTATTACTTCACAAAAGTAAATCCATTTGCCAGTGTAAAAGCTAATTGGGAAATGAGGTTCGCTCACCAGAACGAAAAATACCAAAAGAGAAACCCTACACTCTCGTCTAAATAGCACACAATGCGATTAGTTAAGCAATTCTTTCACTAAACTTTTAGTGAATAAATGAAAGCCACCACATCAAATGGGAACTTTGATTATCGGTTGCAGCTAAATAAAAGGATACATAAGATGGTTATTAAAATCCTTATAATTACCGTAAATATTACAGAGAGAAAGAACCATTAAACTTGTTCAAAAATAAGCGTTAATCCTTCTTAATGCTAAATATGATTAATTAAAAAAATGTCCAACCCATTATATACCAAGGGTTTGGACACTTTTTAAAATGTTTATGAATGCGTTAATTTGTATTATACGAATTGTTATTGGGGAGTTCTAAAGGAAGAAAAATTTGAAAGTAAGTTTAAAGAAATATGGTCCGAAATCACTTATAAAAATGAGCAAAGTGGTTATGATCACAACGGAATATTAGAACAAGATTCAAGTATATATAAACAGCTTTTTAGTAATAATATCGATGGAATTCCTGAAAGTGTTAAATTACTCCTATCCTGGTGGGGAGGTTTCCATGGGAAGATAGCTATAGAAAGGCTATTTGAAAGTGAGAATGGGCAAGAGGTTTACTTTGATTTCTTAAATGCAATAAATTCGAATGATTATTTAATTACAACTAAAAAATTCAAAATAAATCTTATTTACGATAAACCGTTATTAGTTGATACAACTTCTATTTCATCCCATTTTATTTTACCAATTGAAGAAATTTTTATGAATAGAAATAAAATTGCATATAGTTTATTAAAGAATTTACAAAGATCAACATAAAAAAATAGAATATAAGCTTCTGGGCTAAGAAAGGCCATTTTTGAAGGTTTGGTTGAATAGACAGGCCAAGAAAGAGGGACTTAAATGAGTCCCTCTTTTGCTTTCATTTGTCATTACGACCATTTTTTTTGAATGTGTGCAGCCTTCCTGTAATCTTGACAGGTAAAGGTCCTTAAAAACATCACACTGACTGAGCGTATCACTCGATATATCAAATATGTCATTTTAAATGATATCTATCTATCTATATATATCATGTCCTACCCGACAAAAAATGAAAATTGTACTAAGGGGTCACGGTAGAAAAACTCGGCTTTTTGGGATACCACATAATAAATATTAAATTCAATGAAATTAATGACTTTCATTGAATTCAACAAAAGATGGATTCGAAGCATTTGCTTAGAGGTGAAATTTCTAAATTTCCTTTTACATTTTATTTTAGGTTCCAAGTATATATATTGATTTGATACCGTCCTCCTAACTAACTGCAACTGTTCCTAAGTTAAACCTTCACTTGTCAGATACCTACTTTTTCAGATATTTTAAGATCATCCCCATTACTCCACAATACAGGAGGAATGCTGCCCCGTTTGTACAAAAAGAAGCCGCATATGAGAAGGATTACTTGTCCTATGTATATTGTTTAGGAATATGTGAATATTTAATGTCTAAATCTTCCTAATTATATACATTAATAGGTAATGGATTTATGATTAATTCAACAAATCCAAACAGAAAAGAGCACGCCTAATGGAAACCATTTATGAAGTTTCAAGAATCAAGCAAGTCATTATAGAAGTGAAAGATAGAAGATTTGAAAGAAGAGTTTGTAATCCATGGGATGTAAAAGATGTTGCCCATCACTTTATAGGGGATGATGATAGAGAGGTTTTTCTCGTTATTTGCCTCAACACCAGAAATGACGTTATTGCCGTACATAGAAGTCATTTAGGTACCCTTTCCACTGTTGCCGTTTCACCTCGCGAAATCTTCAAAGCATGCATCCTAAATAACGCAAGGAGCTTTATTGTAGCGCACAACCACCCTTCCAGCGACATAAAACCATCAAAAGAAGATTTCAATATAACAGAATCCTTGCTAAAAGCGGGATTAGTCCTTGAGATTCCATTAATCGATCACTTGATTATTAACTCCAAAGGGGATTTTTTTAGCTTCAAACAAGAAGGCTATATTTTAGAAGATCGTGTCATCAAGAGAAAGGTCTTCAGTTTGCAGCAGAATCAAATATTTAAGAAATATAAAAAGCATCAGTAATAAACATTTTCTAAATGTTTGGGTAGGTGAATTATATAATGAAATAGATTAGTACCCATGCTGTATGTATAGCCTACTCATATTTGTGTAATGCATATTGTGGGGGATTTTCCCCCTGGTGGGAAACCCAGAAAGGTTACGATTAAGGTGAAAATTTAAGTATACTACAGGAAAAAGAGTGAATAAAGAATTCACTCTCCTTAAGGTTAATATATGTTGGACAACTAAATTTTTTTTATGATTTTTTGAAGTTCTGTAATTGCCGTGGTTAAACTTTCGATACGTTTTTCGAATCTGATTAATAAGTATATTGCGATCGCTACGGGAAAACCAAAGTTCCCCATAATACTTATGATTTGTGCAATATTTATTTCCATATTCGCACCTCCCTTAGCATTTAAAGAGGTATTTTCAAAAAAAATATAAACCAGTTAATTTACAAGTGTGAATTAACTGTAAAGTCAGCTCTGTCAATTAAACATAAGGCTTGTTAAAGTTCAATTTTGATAAGGCATAGAAAAAGAACTACCTGTTTTATGGAAGTTCTTTTAGTTTATTCGCTACTATGTATATTTTCTGCGTCACAACGTAATTTATAAAAATCCTGAACTAATGTTTTTTCTTCTGAAATAGATTCTTTCATTTTACGTAAAGTTCTTTTCCCTACACGACGGTCCAAAATACACAATATTTTTATTAACATATCATTCGACTTTAAAGATATTTCAATTGGTGAATTAAAATATTCTTCCAAAGCAGAAAAGAAATCAAATTGTGCATAAATACCTTCCATTTTTAATTGTTCTTGAGCTTGTTCCTGGATTGCTCGATTATTAAGTATATTATCATAACTAAAATCGTCTAATTGAATACGAATATCTCGTTCTCTATAATATTCTTCTCTTTCAGCAGTAATTGTACACATATTCAACATTTCTACTTTATCAACAGTTATGACAGTTCTACCTAACTGGTCGTGTGCTTTTCGATAATTAATCACTTTAAAATCTACTCTTGAATGCAAAGAATCGCATATAAAACTCATTAAACGTTTCTTCGATTTGCTCCATTTCGGATGATATAACAATAAACTTCCTCCCTTTGAATCTATCAAAACCATTAAATTTTTACTTTGGGTTCCAGGTATATATTTATCTGTTTCGCCGCTTCTTAATGTTTTCTGGAGCTCATAAACCTTCCCCCTTGATCAGGAACAAACTCCCTCCCACAGGACGAAATCATTTGCCTCTTTTGCCCCAGGAACCAACCAAATTGGTCCATATAAGGAATGAGACTTCTTGAGTTATCTTTTCATATTTCAGTTATTATCTTTCGTTTTTTTTTCTTTTTGTTGTACTAATTTATAGGTAGCGAACAGTGTCAAAAATAGTACAAACAGCATTATTCCTATCCCTATTTTTGAACTTTCAAAGATTTCATAGCCTAAATAAAATGCTAAATATAGCGTTACTAATACCAATATTACATTGCGTATTATTCTAAAGATCAATTTAGCTCCACCCTTCTAAATCGTATAATGTGTTTGATAAGATCCTTATACCACTATTACACTTATAAGGACTTGTGAAACCAATATGGCAGCAAGGGATTCTAATCGCTGGGTTCACATACCGCTATTCTTTTTCTGGAGGACTTATTGAAAGTTCATGATGATAAACCATAGCGACCTCATTCCCAAAGTCTACCTCATATTGAAGATTCGGCTTAAGATTGACCTTTAGGATAACCCCTTTCTTCTTCCACCATTTTTTCAAGTAATAGTAACTCTCCGAGTCCTCATCTTCCGTATAACCAAGTTGAATATATACTCTATCACCTACATCATAAGGTAATAAGTCATTCTCTGGCGATTTCTCTGCTACCTTTTCTTGCAGCTGTTTAAGTAACTCACTTTCCTGAATTGCATCTTTAATTATTTCATTATCACTTATATCAAATATCGTCATCTGTTTTACTGTCATTTTCTCACCTCCGCAATAATACTTACACAGATACTACTCTGTTGAAGCTAAGGTTCCTTGTGAAGAAAGTGATGTTTTAGACGAAGGACTTAGGGGGAGAAAATTCAAATTACAGAACCTTTTTCTTAGAAACCGAGCAAGGAAGCTTTATTTATCAGATAAATAACATTTTACAATAAAGAAAGCCGGGTAGCATGAGCTAATTACCTGTTTAATTCCTTTAAAAAGTGGCTTGGAACCTCCAAAGGCATGAATATTGTGCCATAAAAACAAGGAAAGAGTACTTTCTGCTCATTTTTAACATTTACTTACATATATAGTTTACTATACATTATGTATATGATAATATACAAATTGGATAGGATGATATACAACATGGATAAGATAATATACAAAAAGGTGATGAGGGATGAAAAGACCTATTGTTTATAACAATGTAAAGAAATACCGCGTTTTAATGGATATGACACAACAAGAATTAGCAGACAAGGCTCTTGTTCATCGTCAAACGATTGTTTCAATTGAAAACAAAAGTTATGCGCCATCAATTGAGGTAGCTTATGCAATTAGTATTGCAGTGGGAAAGGATATCAAGGAAGTTTTTTACATTAAGGAAGAAGGAGATGTTTCAAAATGAGTTTGAGAGTTCCAAGAATCTTAAAAATGTTTGTTAGCTTAGTGTTTGTAGCATTGTTTACCTTTGTCGTATATAACTCTTTTGAGAGTGGTGACAACTTTAGAGGGATTATTTTCTCAGCTGCCATAATAGTCAGTGCCTATGTGTTAATCAAGGATATTGTTGTCGCTATTAAAGGGAACAGCTTGCTTAATAAAGAAGTGGTTATGGATCAGTTTATTATTGGAAGGATAAAAACCTCCTTAAGCTTATCTTATTTATACTTAATTGTTCATTTAAGTATTTCTCTTTATTCAAGTGATAGCCTTGCTGCTTTTAAAGATTCCGCAACTTTAGCTTTGTTCATAAGCTTTCTTGTGTTCATGCTCATTCAAATTTTCCAGGCTTTTATTTATCACAGTAGAGAATAGGTTTACTTCTAGAACATTCCCACCACTTTATTAAATGAGTTGCGAAACTCAAATATTTAATAAGGTGGTTTTAATATGGAACAAATTGTTGAATTATCAGTCGCTCAAAAATCGGAAGTAGCAAAACGGATCGACCAACGTTTAAACGGCAAACTCGGTCTGAACTTGAAGGTGTCTCACCCTATTAAAAGTTTTTCCGATGATCTTCAAGCTGTTCAAGTAGACTTATCTTTTAGAGAGTCTGATGGCGAAATTTTGGGAACTAAGTACACTCAAACTGTAATTCATAATGGTGAATCTGCTGAGTTGCAGTATACGGAAGCTCAGGATGTTTGGTTGTATCAACTTAATAAAATTGAAAGCAACAAAGATGTAATTGCACAAATGTTTAAAAGATTTAAAGACTCAGAGGATTATGATGCTATCCTTACCTTTATTCAGAATGGAGGATACGATTTAGCTCTAGACAGTCAAAAAGTATTAAATGTAGAGCAATATTCCTTTGATGAAGAATCACAACAATCTACTAAAAACTATATTCAGGCATGGACCGTTGATGTTATGGAAAAAGATGAAGTTATTGGAGCACTAGTGTTTGGTGAAAATGGAAACACTCTTATTAGGCTTTATAAAAATGAAGGTGTTGTGGTAATTAATGAAGCTACACCGGTAATTGTTCCTTTGGATTCTAAAGGGAAATGGAAAGCGTGTATGGCAGACTGTATTGGATGTGGCTCTTGGCAGTCATGTGTTAGTGCCTACTCATGCTTAGGGGCTTGTGCTAGCTGCTTAAACCCAATTTCATGCGTATTTTGCCTAGTTTGTGCGATCGCTAGTTCTACGTGCTTGTGGAAATGCCGTATGTGTGTTGCTAATTCTGCAAGACCAGAAGAGTGCCCGGTTTAAACGAATTTGCAACATGAACGAAAGATTATTAATGGTAGGCTGTCGATAATGTTTCGGCAGCCTTCTTTTAGTACGTGATTAGGGACAATAAGTCGTTTCTGTAGTGATTAAAGAAAAAAATACACTATTTTAATAGACTACATGCTACTTAGTTAAGTCTATAGCTACAATTTAAATAATAATGAATAAAAAGAATAATTAATATATAATTTAGAAGAACCAATGTACCTTTATTTTAAACGTGAGTTCTCTTATAGAAACTTTGAAAGTCGTTTGGGGACATTGGTTTATTAATCTTACTAGATACGATATTATATAATTGTGCAGTGACCTTTAGGTGATTCCGACCATTAACTGGACTGGGGCTATTATTCATAGACCTCTAATATTGATGTGAGGCACTCCATTCAATTAGAAAGACGGCACTGCACATTAAATTAAATATAAAACAACGGATTATCCTGTCAATTTCGACAGGTTTTTTATTTTTTTAGAAGGAATATTATGGTTAGTGTCGAATACTCCTCCTCAATAGACTATATAGAGAGATTTTAAAATCAATATAGTGAATAGTGTGCAGTTGAAACTCTAAAAGTGTATGGAGCTAGTGAATCTAGACTCTTTTGTTAAATCTGAGATTAAATATCTGGCGTTATAATCCTAACATGCTACATTGGGCTTAAGCTCTAACAGAAACTTGGATGGTCAGATATAATCATACTGCTTACTGTTCGGAGAGGAAATCATGGAAAATACGATTACTCCTTTTAGTTATGGGAATCATTCAGATAATAAAGGTCAAGATACTCGTAAGTTTTATCAATTTTATGTTGGTATAGATATTGGAGCTAGTTTTCATGTAGCTTCTTGTATTAAATTTGATGCATTTTTAGACCCCAAAGGAATTGCCTGGAAACGAACAAAAACAATGAAATTTAACTCTGATAGCGCAGGAATCGCAGAATTTTTAAAAGCTTTAAAACAAATAGAAGATCAATTTACTATCAACAGAGATGATTTCTTAATCCTATTAGAACCTACTGGTGGACATTATTCCTATTTAGTTCAGCAAGTATTATTGAACGAAGGATATCAACTCTTTCAAGTGGAGAATAAAGCAGTTGGAGAATTTCGTAAGAATAATTTAGGTATCTCAGAAAAATCAGATTCAATGGATGCCAAAGTAATGTCCTATATGGGGTGGCATAAACAACTCCATCCTCACATGCAGGGAGTTACTTTAATAAGACCTCAAACTGTCTTACAATCCTTATTTCGGACTGTCATGCGAGATCGATGGTATTTAAACGTTCAGTTAACTCGAAGAAAAAATCAAGTTCAACAATTATTAAAAGTAACACACCCAGACTTAAATAAAGCATTTAAAAAATTGGCTACTTCTTCAGTAATGAAATTAGTATTAGAATACCCTTCGGGTCTTCACATGAAGGGATCATCGGAAGATGAATTGTATAAGGCAATTTCTAAAGCAGGCGCTAAGAATGTAGCGAAAAAGGCTGCTAAAACACTATCTGAAATTATGCCCCATACAGTGGCTGTACCAGTAGAACATCTAGTAGGAAGGCAGAAATGGGTAATTGAAGAAGCCTTGAGGCTTGAGGAAAGCATTCAACTTATCGATGTAGAAATCCATTCACTTCTTAGAGGAGACCCTGAAAAAGGAATTGAACCACATCCATATACGGAGTTACTTCTTTCTTTTCCTTTTGTCAGTGAAAATATTGCCTGTACCTTAATCGGTGTTATTGGAGATATAGATCGTTTTAATACATATAAAGAATTCAAAAAATACCTTGGTGTATCAGCTGAAAATTCTCAATCTGGAACATCTGTACATTCAACAAAACAAACCTATGGTGGTGTTCGAGATGCACGTCGAGTGCTTTATCAGATGTCCATGATGATGTTAGCGAATGGAAAACGAAAACCAACCGTCTTCAAAGCATATTACGATCGTAAAGTTGACGAAGGAATGATAAAGAAAAAGGCAATTGGTCATCTTTGTGGTAAAATTGCAAATTTGATTTATACAATTTTAAAAAGTGGCCAGAAATACGACCCTAAAATACATGCGGCTGCTTGTGGAATAGAGTGGGATGAAGTGTATAAGTTAGAAGAAAAGCAAGAGCCAGTGTTATTGAATTAACGAAGAAGATTTATTGAATAAAGGTAGAGAAAATATGAAGGTGATGGGGGAATATATTATTGACACCGATTAGAAAAGCCTATGGTTATGTAACAAGAATTAAAGAAGGAAAAACACAGGTATTAGTCTTTCAACATCCTATTACTGAAGCAGGGATACAGATACCCAAAGGCACAGTAAAACCCAAAGAAGACACTTATCATGCAGTCATTAGAGAAATTGAAGAAGAAACAGGGTTGAGAAGTTTTCATGTTGAAAATTTAATTGCAGAAGATTTATGGGAGAACGATGACGGTGCAATACATAATAGGTTTTTTTATAAAATATCTGTATCAAGTGTTCCAGATGAATGGGATTACCAACCAACAGGCGGAGGAGATGAAGAAGGATTAACATTCCATTTCTTCTGGATTTCATCCGAAAATGAAGTTGAACTTATAAGAGGACATGGAGATTATTTGAACCTTATCTTTGATTAACCTTATTAAATAAACGGTGCTTTTCTTAAAAAAGAGAGTATATTTTATACATTTCCCTAAGTCTTTTAAAAAACCAAAAAGCCCTGTTTTCGAATAAAAAAACAGGGCTTTTTTCATACGGTAATATTCACTAGTTTTCTAAAGCACTACACTACATTTAAAAATGTTAGCGCGTAACACCGACTCCAAAATGGAACGCTGTTAAAAAGTTGTTTAATTTTGAAAAGCCCACTTATATTATTTCACACTATGAAAAATAAATGATTTTGTTTCTTCAGTTGCTTGTTCAAACTCCCAATCACCATAAACTTGGATTTGTGAAAAGCCTACTTGTTGTAATGATTTATAGATTTCTTCTTGTGTTCGAAACTTTAGTTGCATTTTTTCATGAATTAACACTTCATCTGTTCGTGCATTTTTGACGATTTCATAAAACGTAAATACATCTCCTATAAACCCTTCATATTCCGTCCAAATTTCAAGTGGGTCGCCGCTTACCTCATCCTTTGCAACATCGGGTGTCACATCTTTTTGCCATTGTTCCCACGCTTTTGCTAATGGGTTACGCGTATCAAAAATAAAATGTCCTCCAGGTTTTAATGCTCGATGTGCATTAGAAATGACTTGCTGCCAACTTTCGTCTGTAAGAAATACTTGTGCAACATTCGCTGTCATTATGACAACATCAAACGTATTTGGTTGTAAATTCGAGCTATCGCCAACAATCCAAGTCACTTCGTCTGCAAACTCTTTACTTTTCGCCTTTTCAATCGCATCTACATTTGGGTCAATAGCTGTAATATGATAGCCAGCTTGTGCAAAATGGGTTGTTAACCTTCCTGTTCCACAACCTAAATCTGCTATTTCTTTAACATTTACTTTCTTTAAAAGTGCCAAGAAGAATTCATCGTCTTTTCCCCAGCCATTAATTTGATCATAAACTAATGGGATCATTTATTTACCTGCTTCCTATATTCATTTTCCCAACATTAAACTAGATTGGTTGCTGCCATTTTATTGACTAAATAAGTATCGAAATATTCATTCTTCATTGTACAGATAAAATAAAATATGGAATATTTCCTTATCAAAATCAGACATATCATCATTCTTTTCACTTTTATTTAGGCCTAATTTTACCATATATGCTTAGTGAAAGGGTTCGTTAGTCATGAATGGATTTACAGAATAGGATATAGATACCCTAAAGGAGGTATACAAGTTTAAGATCGGCGGAGTGCCGAGATGTATAGGTTAAACAGAAAAAAGCTTATTGAGAACTGTCTCAATAAGCTTTTTGAATTTATAAATTATCTAACATATTTCCCAATGTCATTTATTTAGGCCTGTTAGTACAACAACTGTGTAATTCAACATTATAAGTTTGTTCAATAGAGTCTTTCATTTGTTTCAACTCTTTAGAGTACTCTAAACAAATAATTTGATAAAATTCTTTCTCTGATTTATTCGTACATTCATCTATACACTTAGCAATCTTGAATAAGTCACTTTTGATACGATTCAACTTTTTAAATTCTATTTCAATTGTCTCAGTACCATTTTCAATCACTTTCATATGTTATATTCACCTCATTATAGTATTTAGAGGTGACACCCGGATTTGAACCGGGGATAAAGGTTTTGCAGACCTTTGCCTTACCACTTGGCTATGCCACCACCGTTTTATATATAATAAAGTGAATGATACAAAGAGAAAGTAAACCGCCATATATTAAAAATTAACAAGGTCCCAAAACTTTGGTGCTTTGTTAAATTGTATATTTCGATATTTTTCTATTAATTTTAATCTCATTTCCTGAGCTAAGTCTTCACGATCTTGAACTGCAGTTTGTAGCAAGGTTTTTCTTATTTTTGGTTCGAACAATACTAAAATTTCTTTTATTTCTTTAGTGCAACAATCTTCTTTAGTCATTTATAAATCACCTTCCATTAGTGTTTTTAACTTTTTTAAAGCTTTCTTATGGGTATTGGAAATATTTTGTGGTGAAGTTTGAAAGATATCTGCTATTTCCTTATTGGAAAGCTCTTTAACATATATCATTTCTAAAACTATTGCTTGTTTTGGTGTTAGCCTTTCTAAGGCTTCACACAATTTCTTATCTGAGATTTTTGATGAAAGGGTGTCGTCACCTTCATATAATGATGGTGCAGCAGAATCAATTAGCATATCCTTCATGGTCGATCCTTCATTTGTTTCAGTTTTGAGAGGTTGGTCCAAGGTGAGCATAAAGCGGTTGTTTAATTTACGTAATTTTTTGTCGAAATCAATACCCATAAACTTAATCATACTACTAAAATAAGCCGTCCTTCTGACTCTCTCATAATATTCAGCAAAAGCATCTTCCACTAATCTTTTGTTTTCTTCTGTAAAGTCATAAATGGCTTTTTTGTATAATTCTCTATTCATTTCATTTTCCAAAAAGCCCTTAATCAAAGGATTTTTAAACTCTGTACTTTTTAACGGTAGCTTTTTGTCCATATAGCAGAATCCTCCATAAAAATACTATCACCTTTATATTGATATTATTTTTCCTCATAATATAAAGTGATTCTTACCTATTAATTGTAAACCATTTTCGAACATATGTTCTATATATTGGGTTAATTTGTAAATATTTTATTTTATCTTCCATATATCAACTCAAAATAGATTAGAAATATCTTCAAATAAAAGAGTGACCCGGAGGCCACTCTTTTAAGTAGTTAATTGAATTAGTCCATTTCCAACCTGATTAAAAGAAAAATTTAATGGTTTTTTATGTTCAAGAAGATACTGATACACAAGATAGGGAATCATCGGAGGGTTTAGATTGTCTGGATCAATAATCTTTAAAATTAAGGCTGCTGCTCCGGCAACATAAGGGGCTGCCATAGATGTACCAGATAATTGTACATAGCGCCCGTTCAAATGTGTTGAAAGTACATCTTCTCCAGGTGCCACAAAGTCAAGATTTACATTCGTATTTGAGAAAACAGATGGTCTGAAATCTCTTGTGATAGAACCGATTTGAATAACCTCTTTGTAGTATCCGGGATAAGAACGTTCAAAAGACTCGTCTTCACCGTCACCCTCATTACCAGCTGCTGAAACAAGCACAATCCCTTTTTGCCTAGCTTCTTTTATTGCTTTGTGCAGTAAATTGTTGGGCTCTTGTCCCCCTAAAGACATATTGATGATATTCACTCTTTCTCCATTATCACCAATCCAATGGGTTGCATAATGAATGGCTCGAATAAGATTTTCGTAACTTCCCAGCCCATTTCTATCAATTACTTTTAGCGCTAAAATTTTGCTCTTTGGTGCCACACCGACAATTCCCTTTCCATTATCACTAGCGGCAATAATCCCAGCAACATGAGTTCCATGGCCTGTATAATCTTTAAAGACATTTGGACTATCATCTGCAGTAAAGTTATACCCGCTAATAATATTATCCTTTAAATCTGGATGTTCTTTTTCTACTCCTGTATCAATAGTTGCTACGATAATACCATCACCTTGTTTTGATTGAGACCAAACTTCTCTTGCCCTGATGATGTCTAAATTCTCAGGGATTGTACTAAGAGCTTCAAAAACAGTAATAATTTGTTGCGGTCCTAGAATCAAATTTTTATTATTTATCACATTTTTCACCCCTTTCCCTATAAAGTGAAAGAAGATTAATAAAAATAAAATGCCGAATAAAATTCGGCTTAAAATAATGCTTCGGTTAACTCACCAATATTAAACCCTCTAATCTGAATAGTGTGGCCGGTATCTTCGTCCGTAACAAGAATTAGTGGGATTCCAGGTGTTTTATATTTCTGAAATTCTTCTTGTATTTCATTATTAGTGATATCTAATTCGGTATAAGATAATTGATGTTTTGCTAGCCAATCCTTAGTTGCACGACAATAACCGCAATAGTCAGCGGAATAGACAGTAATTTTTTTCACATTGGTCATCTCCTTATTTTTACTCTTCTTTAATACAAAGTGAAAGGAGATATAATTCTATAAATTATCTGAAGCAGCTTTTTTCACTAATCTTTTCTTTCATTTGTTAAAAAACATCCTCTATACCGTAGGGAAGCATGTTCTCCCCTAGCCTATGCTTACGAAAGGAATGCGGGTTCGAATCCCGTCAGAGGCATCTCTTCATTTATCAACTAAAAAACAGGTGAAGCTTTTAAATTCTCCTCCATAGGAATTCAACTCTTAGTAATGTGATAAACCTTAATGCTGTTAGACTCAAAAGTAGACACAGTTTATTATTAAAGTAACTAATAAATTGAGGTGTCTACATGAACAGAAAAACATTTGATGAAGATTTTAAAAGAAGTACTGTCCAAATGATGATTGAACAAAACAAATCAGTAGCACAAACAGCTCGGGATTTAGATATCAGCCCCAACACGATTCATAATTGGAAAAAGAAATACTCTGATGAGTTTATGGATGAGGCCATTCCTAAAATGACAGAGGAACAGCAGATGCGAACCTTTCAAAAACGTATTCGTGACTTGGAAGAGGAAAATGCTATTCTAAAAAAGGCTATGCACTTCTTCGCGAAAGACCATCGGTAATTTTCTCATTCATCTATGAGAATCGCTTCAAATTCCGTGTGGAGAAGATGTGCAAGGTCATGAATGTTTCCCGAAGCGGTTACCACAAATGGGTGGATCGCCCTGAAAGCGAAAAAACAAAGCGACATAAGACTTTGGTTAAATTCGTTCATAAATCCTACCTGGAATCTAGGAGTCTTTATGGAAGTCCAAAGATTGCCAAAGATCTTGAAAGAAAAGGAATATCTGTTTGTCAAAAAACAGTAGCCCGTATCATGAAAAAAGAAAATTTGCGGTCTAAGACAGTTAAAAAACATAAAGCGACTACAAATTCAAAACATACACTCCCTGTCTATGAAAACAAGCTTAATCAAGAGTTTAAAGTTACTAAGCCGAATAAAGTTTGGGTGGCTGATATTACTTATGTTCCAACATCAGAAGGATGGCTTTATCTGGCAAGCGTAATGGATTTATTCTCCAGAAAAATTGTAGGCTGGTCGGTCGACAAAACCATGACCAAAGATTTGGTTATTAACGCATTAGAACGGGCCTATTATCGCCAGCAGCCAACACTTGGATCGGTCCTCCACCATTCAGACCGTGGGAGCCAGTATTGTTCAAATGATTACCAAAAGAAATTGTCAGCCTACCAAATGGATGTAAGTATGAGTAGAAAAGGAAACTGTTACGACAACGCGTGTATAGAATCCTTTCACAGTGTACTGAAAAAAGAATTAATCTATTTAACAAAATATAAGACAAGGGAACAGGCAAAAAAAGAAATCTATGAATATATCGAGATTTTCTATAATGCCAAAAGAATACATTCGGCAAATGGATATTTTTCGCCATCCGAATACGAACGTATGTACTTTAACAAGACTGCAAGTTAAGTAAAAGACATAACTTTTCCTCTTCATTCAGGTACAGAATACATTCTGTACCTGAATGAAGAGGCCACCAAGCGAAAGCGCGGTAGAAGATAAAAATCTATAAAAATTGTGTCTACTTTATTGACCTAATACCATAAAGGTCCCCTCTTTCTCCATCCCGCTTTAGATTAGATAATTGGAGAATAATAGGGCCGTTTCTGTTCAGTTAGAATAAAGATGTTTAATTTTGCCTTTATAATCACACAAACACCGTCCAGTTAACCTAGACGGTGTTTAATATAGTTGTTTAATATCTTTGTATTGTGAATTACATTACTTAAATGAATAACTATAAAGTCTTTTAATAATCTAAATTTTATTCCATAAAAGCGCCCTTTAATAGAATAGCGTTTTCCTGTTGTACTGGCAGCAACAATCACAGCTGAAGTTAAACCTGTAGTATTTCTGCTGCAAAACCACCCGTTTTATTCTGTCATCTCTTTTTCTAATAGAATAGCATAGGATATAGATGTCTGGCCTACCTTTTCTATTATACTCCCTTATTGTATATCCACTTTTCTTTTAATCGGTCAAATTCTCCATTGAGCTCCATCTCCTCCATCCAGAGATTAACCCAGTTCTGAAATACTGCATCCCCACGATGCATAAGGTAGCCTTTTTGGCTTTTCGTGAACGTATTGTCCGTCAAAGCCGCGTAAAGCCTGGAATCCTGGCTTGCATAGTAGATGGCCTCAATGCTGTCCGTAATCATCACGTCTACTTTTTCTTCAGCAACCATGTTCGGAATATCCAGATTGTTTTCGATTACGACAACCTTTGCTTGTGTAATGTTGGCATTCACGAATTTTTGGTTGGTTCCCCCTGGGTTTACACCGATGGTGACATTTGGCTGGTCAATCGCTTCCAAACTTGTATATTTCTCTTTATCTTCCTGTCGTATTAAAGGAGCCTTTCCGTCATTTATATAAGGATGTGTTAAGTGTGCTGTTTTTTGCCGTTCAGTATTGCGGCTGATTCCGCCAACCGCGATATCAAACTTATTTTTATGGAGGTCCTCCATTAAGGTTGGCCAGGAAGTTTTAACGAAAGTGATCTTCACCCCAAGGTCTGCTGCCATTAATTTAGCCGCTTCGATATCATATCCTTCATACTCTTTTGTTTCCGGATTAAAGTACGTAAATGGCTTATAATCACCAGTTGTTCCTACCCGAATCACACCCTTCTTTAAAATATGGTCGAGCCTTGAGCCAATGACGAATGTATTGGCATTTTTATGTACTTCCCCTCCTGAAGCTTGGGCTACCTGTTTCACTGATACATAAGGCTTTCCATTTACAGTAACCGTGCTTAACGTCTTTCCATTTAACTCAAGCTGCTCGGTTATACTGTCGGCAAGTGACAGGCTTGTCCCTCCGGTAATCAATAATGCAAAAAGAGCAAATACGATGAGTACTTTTTTGGTCACAATGTTTCCCTCCTATTCATTTAGTTATGTCTATTATCTTTAGGAAGGTAGATAAAGTAAATTTATTTTCCGAATTTTCAATAAAACAGTTCGTTTATACGAGGAAAATAGCCCCTTTATTATATAAACACAATATCATTTGGCCCTAAATAGCCTAATACCAGCGTAAGCGCTATAGATTCCATTAAACATTTTAAACGCTAAGTACTATACCAAGGTCAACATAAATTTCATATTAAAGATGTCATCCAAGTGTACTAGCTCCCCGACTTTCATTACCTGCTAAGATACCTAATATACCTTGTGATTCAAATAATTGTTTGGTACAATTTAGGAAAATTAAAGGTGTGAGATGGTGTCACTGTCCTATTTAATAACTGTAATCCCTCTTTTGATTATTGGTAGGTTCTTTTTAAGCATTGAAAATCTCCCATTCTTTGCAAAGTCCCTGCTTCCCCTGTTAATTATAATGCCCCTTTACTACTTAATTACATTGATTCCTGGAACTAATCGTAAAATCAAGAAAAGATATGGTACTCCGCTATTATGCTTGATAATTGTAATTTTTTTACTCATAGGAAACTAAATTTAATAAAAGAAAAATTTATTGATACTCCATAAAGTTAAAGAATATAATACAAAAATGCCTCTGTAGCTCTAGAAGGGAAGAGCGCCGGAAAACATTGTAGTAACCGGGTCGCAAGGCAAGGGTTTCAGAAGCACCGAAAAGCAAATTAGCTGAGGCAGGTGAAATTCCTAGCCGGTGAAAGTCCGTAGGGAAGCGTGTTCTCCCCTAGCCTATGCTTACGAAAGGAGTGCGGGTTCGAATCCCGTCAGAGGCACCTCTTCATTTTTCAACTAAAAAAACAGGTGAAGCTTTTAAATGCTCCTCCTGCTTTCTAACAACTATTTATACAATATTATTTTTTGGCGTAATCAATGCGTTTTACCCTATGATTAAATTTTTCTTTCCAGTAGCCATCATTCATATTTGCAATCGCTACTCCAGTAGAACTTTGAGCCCCTATAAAGTTCCCATCACCTAAATATATACCCACGTGGCCATCCTTTTTGTATGTGTCAAAGAATACGAGATCACCCGGCTGCATATCCTCCACCTTAATGGCTGTACCTAAGTGTTTCAGTGTTTCTAGCTGACAGATGTTAACTCCCCTAATTTAACACCGACCTGAGAAAATGCCCAATGGACAAAGCTGGAACAATCGAATCTTCCCATTTTAATATCGTTTTGGTTTCTTCCACCCCCAAAGACATATACTGAGTTATTTATCCACCGGTTACCTATAGTGGTTACATCATTGTCTGCACCAGGAGTAATATTTATTTCACCATCTTTATTAACATTCATGCTGTTTTTGTATACTTCTGCTTGTGCAATGACCTTATCT
The DNA here is from genome assembly GCF_056173585.1 of Cytobacillus sp. QJM3NY_8. NCBI lineage: Bacteria > Bacillati > Bacillota > Bacilli > Caryophanales > Bacillaceae > Cytobacillus > Cytobacillus sp. QJM3NY_8. Next base: position 294,889 of record NZ_JBWBUY010000002.1, on the reverse strand, counting down.
ACATACCAATCAGCGTGGTTATAGTGCCATATCGCCTTTCTCACATCTTTTTTGAATCCATGACTAGCAAGATATTTAGCGGCAGAGGCCACGCTATCAGCGATGCTCCAAGGGCTTGCTATACCGTCATTATCTGCATCTACTCCGTACCCAGATCCCGCTTTAATTAGGGTTATATCCGTTATATCAATGTCTGGGGCAACTAACCCGCCGCTTGTTTCATATTTATGACCTACCCAAGTTGCCGGCATGAAGTAGAGTAAGAACCCAGCGCCTTTCCATAATTTCTATGGTAGGTTTCCGAGAACTCCTCCCCGAACCATACGTACACCTCTCGATGTATACGGCTCTCCATTTATCAATCTAGCTTCCCGTTATGCAAGTTGAGATGGCATTCCTTACAAAGTGCCATGGTTTTGCGATTACGTTCAATCATTCGCTTCTCCCATCTCTTCTTGCCTTTAAGGTCTTTTAGCTTTTTAATGTGATGTATTTCTAGTGGAAGATTTGTCTTTCCGCACCATTCACATTGGCCAGCTAAAAGTCTTTCAATTAAACTCGTTCGATTATAAATTATATTTCTTCCCGAAGGGATAACGTCTATTGTTTCTTCTTTAGAGATGAGATTTAGCTTTTTAAATCCATCATTATAGAAGAAGGAAACCTTTTTTCCTTTGGCAGTATCATATCTAACGCCAAAATGACCATTTATGTTGAATTTATTGATTATCTTTTTAACGCTTGATTTGTATTTGTTGGCGAATGTTTTATACATGCTGTATTCCATAATGTGCTTAAAACCATGCAGTTTATAGACGTTATTCGCCAATCTATAGTAATTGTACAAACCTCTTATTTCAGCGTTATACGTTGAAAGTATCTCTAAATCGTCATTTTGAAGTAGGTGCGCTCGATGAGCTGACTTCCATTTCTTTGTGTTTGGGTCTATTTTTAACGCTTTGTATTCAATCAGTTTGTTTCTCCAAACTTCATGAGGGAGTAAAAGTTCGCAACACATAGTTCTAGTACGCCGTTTATGTCCATTTGTTTCGTATTTAGTCGTTAAGTTATCATGACTGATTTTTACGTCGTACCCTAGGAATCTCGCTCTCTTTTTAGAATGAGTAATTAGCGTTTTTTCTTGTGATAATTCAATTTTTAATTCATTCTCCAGAAATTGAGTGATGTCACGCTTAATATTCCTACAGTCTACTTTACTCCCAATGACTCCTATTAGGATATCATCAGCGTATCTAACGTATTGAATTCTTTTAAAGTTATCGTCCATTGGGTCCTTGTAAGGAAGTTCCATCATGTGTTCTTTAAGTTTATTAACATGTAGTTGTGCTTCTTCTTTCTCTTCCGTTTTCATTTCGTCCCATTTCTCTTTGTATCTTGCCCTTGCTCTAGATAGTCTAGCTTCTCGAGTTCGATATTCTTTTAACCTTTTTCGACTTTTCCCTTTATCAAATTTAGTTTTATATTCTTTCATAAAGTGATCAAGTTCGTTTAGGTAAATGTTCGAGAGAATCGGACTAATGATTCCGCCTTGTGGAGCCCCGCTGTATGTTTTGTTAAAATGCCAGTCTTCTAGGTACCCAGCTCTTAGGAATTTCCATATCAGATTGATGAAGTGTTCATCATCAATTTTTCTTTTTAGTATTCCAATAAGAGTATGATGGTCAATATTATCGAAAAAGCTCTTAATATCGCCTTCAATGAACCATTTGACTCCCGTAAATCTATCTTTCACTTGAGCCAATGCGGTATGGCAACTTCTCATAGGGCGGAAACCGTGAGACATTTCGGAAAAATTCTTCTCATAGATGCTTTCAAGTATCATTCGCACAACTTCTTGTAATAGCTTATCTTCAAAAGATGGAATACCTAGAGGTCTTTTACCGCCATTCTTTTTACGGATATAGACTCGTTTAGACGGTTTAGGTTGATAACTAAAATCTTTTAGTTTTTCGATAAGTTTTTCAATACGTTCAAGACTCATACCATCAATGGTTTGCCCATCTACACCTTCTGTCATATTGCCTTCTTTGGAGTAAATCTTCGCATATGCGATAAGATAAAACTCCATGTTGTAAAGGTTTCTATAGAGCCTTTGAAATTTATAATCTTTTCGAATTGTTTGCTTCGCTAGATTGTCTAACACTACTTTTGGACTTCTCATAGAGCCTCACGCTCCTTTCCAATTTAAGTTAGACTAGATAAACTGTTCCCCTTCGCCATGTGGTAAGCTTTCCTTACCTCGGACTACTACAGGAACTCCGTTACCTTATTGGATATTCAGCACCTTTGTGCATAGCCTAACGGCTTTCCAACTTAGGTAATCACCATTTAGTACACATAAGAACAAGCACGTTGTAATGTCGGATATGACGTTCGCCCTTTTCTTCTTATTGAAGATGGTCAGCCTTAGACCACTGCACAACTGACACGCAATTAATCGGTTGTGTTATCAGAAACCAAGCCTTCAATTATCTCGCTTCCTTTGACTGTATAACGTTTATAAATACCTTCCGTTATAGGTGGACCATTAACCCCCTCGGACTGTCATTCAGGCAGTTTAGCTTTTATCCTCATTTACAACTTTTCGCCTTGCCATTCAGTCGTACTGTGGTATTTCAGTAACTTATGGCTTTCCCAGCATGCTACACTCCCCGATATTTGGTTTCCCTCACGGATAAGCTGGGTGACGACAGGTCGTTGTGGTCTAACCTGTTCCTTGCTAATGGAAATTTCTTATGTGACCTTATGGTCGCACCTGCATGTGACCGACTGCTCCTACTGATGAAATCATTGTTGGGTGTCTAGAAAAATCAGTTTCTATTCCGTGTAGGGAGGCCAAGTAGTACCAAGGAATCCCATATTCATGTTCAGCATGAAGGTAGTACTTCATGTATTCAGGAGGAACCTGGCCTTTAGGAGACGATGGAACAAAAATTGATGTGCTAGGTTTATCCACTTGTAAATCTCCTAAATTCTCATTCTTCCGTGCTTTTTCATTTTCAATCGCCTTTTCAATACTTGTTTTTTGTTTAGAGAGTATTTCTCTTTCTTTTTCCAAGGTTTCTTTAGCTTCATGATTTTGTTTTTCCTTAATTTCTAATTCCGAAAGAAGCTTATCTTTTTCAGCTATTTGCTCGCTTAAAAGATCAGCCATACCCTTTAGTTCGAGTTCCAGGCTTTGTTGCTGTTTTAATTTAGGCGTAATTGCTTCTTCTTTCTCTATTAACAGATTAAGTGTTTCAGTTTCAGTTATAATCTGTTTGGTCGTTTCCAATGCTGAAGGAATCGGTTGGATCCTTTGGTGAGTTGGCAAAAGTGTTGAATCATAAGTTGGAATTATAGAAACTCTGTCTTGCAGGGGCTTGATATTTAGTTTCAGCTCTTGAATTTCAGTTTCTAGTCGAAAGCTCTCCTCTCTAGCTTCTTTTATCTTCGCGCGGTTATCTAATATGGCCGTTTTTAATCTTTCGATATGATTCTTTAAAACGGCCTTCTCATTTTGAAATTGATTAATGGTGCTATCCATTTTAACTATTTGCTGCTGTATACCTTCAATTTGGTTCTCAATCCTAGAAACAGTACTGTTTGTTTCGGCAAGGACAGGACCCGGGAGACTGCCTACTCCTATAACAAGGGCAGCTGATAATGTTGCTAACCTTTTCATGACTTACCTCCAAACAAAAAACCCCCAAGAGACACAGTAAGGTGGTTACTGCGTACTCTTGGGGGATTCCCATTTTATAGTTTAATATTCTATTAAATATATCATAGCGTAAATTACATCCACCTACAAGATTGGTCCTTTTGGAATGATTGTTAAGATCGAGAGTATTATAGTCTTGTCCATAAGTCTATATTTTGGAGAGAGAGATCAATTTTGGGTGGGTGCTTAATCCCTCTAATATTTATAGGAAATGTTGTAGATGCTTTATATCTTTAATGGTTTGTTTAAGGGTAACGTCTTTGAACTCTTTCTTTGCATTTTGCATTATATACTTGATAAGACAATCAGTATCTATAAAATCAATGCTTTTGAGATTCGAGTGTTGTATAAGGAAAAAATATATTCTCTCTAAGGACTCATACATTGTTCGGGGAATAGATGAATTATTCAATTCGAGCTGCAGCCTTATCCATTTTCTCCTGTGAATTTCTTTTAAATTTACGATTTCAGTATTCTCGTTAGTTCTTTTATGATCTAAATGATCAATCTGTTTTTTCAGTTCCACAGTTGCCTCCAAAAACGCAAATTCATAATCTTATTAAAATATCATAATGTGATGTTTTTTAATTGTGAAATCTTTTAGCTGGTTTCAACACACAGTAGTTTTTATGAGCAACCACAGTGTTGTTATTTTCGTAACCTAAACACTCCTTAGAATCATTTGAAATTACCACAAGGACACTGTTGTCCTGTACTTTATAAACTATTCCTTCATGCTCCTTTCCTTGTCTTGTGAATAAGATTTCTTCACCGACTTGTGCCTTCGATTTTCTATCTAATTTTTTTATCATCTTTATCCTCCTATAATTTATCCTCGTTTTAAATACAAAAAAAGAGAACCCACAATTACAGAATGAGGTTAATGCATTCTGTAATGTGGGTTCTCCCATTAGATATGTTTAATTAAAACTAGATTACCATATATCTAATAAAGGATAAAACAATAATTACTTACTAATTGTCTTGAGCCTTAGTTTTAATAAGGAAATTGAATCTTGGGCCCGTTTATTGACCGCTTGGTAACGCTGATTCTCATTAACTCTAATTTTTGCATATTGCTCTTGCAATTTATTGCTCTGCAGCTGGTATTCTTTATTCAAAGCATCCATTTTAGCGCGGTACCCTTTATCACTTAAATTATTTTTTATTTTCATGATTTCTGTATCTAATTTGCTGATAAAATATTCGCGCTCTAAAATTTGAGCAGAGATTTTATTTGTTTCTTTTTCGGCTACTGCATAATCCTGAATACTATCCACCTTATTATTTTTATACTCATTGACTAGTACAATAGCATTTTGTACCTCTTCAACGCCAGTTGTCTTCCGAACCTTAGTGCCCTTATCTTTCATCACTTTATCGTTTTGTGAAGTCATTGATTTAATTTTGCTTCTCTCTCTTGCGAAATCAGTCTGTATTTTCTGTGCTTGAAGCTTAAACTCTTCTCCGGCTCTTACTCTTGCTTGCTCAAACTTCCTATGGGCTTCATCAAGTTTTTGTTTCGCTAATTGAGGATTTTTAGTTCTTAATTGATTGAACTCTGCTTTTGCTCTTTCAAGATTTACTTCAGCGTCTTTTACTTTCGCAAGTTTTTGAATCTCTGCAAGTTCGATCTGGAATTTGTTCATTTCACCCGCTTTTTTAGTACCAATATTAATATTTTCCCAGGTTGCTTTTTGAAACTCATCAAATGCTGCTACCTCGGTTTTTATTAGGCTGGTACTAATTTCAACTACTCCTAAGTTACTCGATAAATTTGAGGCAGCAGAAGCTCCTGTTGGTAATGCTGCGGCTCCACTAAAAGTTATTGCGGAAGCCAGAGTAATGCTCAATAATTTCTTGTTCATGTTCATATTTCCTCCCAAAGGTTAAGTGTAGAGTTTTAACTCCTATCTTCATCATAAGAACACTAATAATTTTTATTGTAGAATTTCACAATAAAATTTTCTTGGTATTAAAAAAAGCCGACCAAGAGGTCAGCAAAATTGGCATTTAACACACTAGCAGTTCTGGAAAAGATAACTGCCTGCTTTTTATTTCTTCAAGTCCTAATAAAAACTGAATATTTTGTTTGATTATATCTATTATGGACATTGATTCAGGAGCATTAATCCGCTCGCCATTTGAAAGATATATCTTGTTTCCCCCTTCCCACTTTCTTGCATTAAGAAAGCTTGTGGAGTCTGCAGAGAATAGATTAAACTCTAGGAGCATTTCATCTGCTAAGCCTAATCCATGAAAACAAACATTAGGGTGTCTCTTTGTTACTTGATCGAGTATACCCCTAACAATATGTTTTCTGCTGCTCAGAAAAGGTATACAACCGCCTAATCCAATTATCTCAGGCTCTTCCTCAACCAATTGATCCAAAGCCTCTAAAGAGTCTGTAATCTGCCAAACCGGAAAGATGTTAGCATCTGTAAGCTCTTTTAATCTTCCATAGTTTACTTTAGTCTGTTCTGGATCTCCAATACAATCTAATGGGAAAAAACCTAGTATTCGTTTGTTCCTCTTATGAGAGTTTATGAATTGATCGTATCCCTCTAAAGTCATTTCATCCAACTTTTCATTATCGAATAAATTACTTTGTTGCAATAATTGCTTTAATGTCTTTCTATTCTTATTAAAGATAGAAAAGGCACCGCTATCTAAAACACAATATAAATCATAAATATCAAACATCTGAAGGCATCGAATGGCATTTGAACTTCAAGTACAATTTACTCTAAGTCTCTATAATTAAAATTTATATTATTATTCCTTAATAATTGAGTAAACTCATGCCTTTTTGAGAACCACTTACTATCAATTGAGTAAATATATACTTTATCATTCTCAAAGGTAAATTCTATCTTACTGGGATGACCGTTTTTATTTAATTGAGTTACATTCTCTACACTTTCCCACGGATAAAATTGCTCATTAAAAGTAACCCATCTATTTATGTGTAAACCATCCTTATCAAAAGAAGTATAATTATAAAAGGAAAGTAAGAGTAGAACTGTACTGAGCAGAATTACTAAAGCACCAATACTCTTTATTAACTTTGAAGTATAGTTAATTATTAAAGCTAACCCAATTGTTAATATTACCAAGCTAAGTGAAAATATAATATTGGAGGTTATTGGGGTGCTAAATATTAAGTAAGTATTAGGGTGAAATATTGCCTCCTGAACAAGGATAATAATAATAAAGCTTAATGGAAAGCCTCCTATTAAAAAAAATAATCCGACTACAAACAGTTTTAAATTGTGTTCACTAGAAAAGTTTTTTAATATAGTTGCCATATTAAACCTCCTTAAGTTTACTTAATCCATATATACGTGATTATCAAACGGTTATAATCATATCCATTAGAATTCTATTGAGTAGTCAAGCCTTAGAATTAAATTTAAAGTCCATTTTCTGAAAAAAATCACGTCACAAATGCATTAGTAGTATTAAGTATTAGAATTTGTAATAGTATATTTTTATAACGCTAGCTAAAAACCTTGAAAGCTTTTAAGCAACCAAAATGTTCTTGTTCATTTCCACACTAATTAATGTATTATATTATTTCAAACTCAACTCCGAGTGGAACCAATTCAAATATACTACTCTTTATTACCTCTACCTCAAGGGGGGTTAATTTAATATGACTAGGAATCCATAGGTATAGGATTGAGTTTTCAATTTTAAAAATATCGATTTCATATTCAGGGAAAACAATATCCAGCGCATTTTTAAAATTTCCAGGCGTAAAAGTAAGACTTTTATCCACTACCTTTAAAATGCGGTGGAAAATTTGTACATTTTCTTCAGTTTTATTAAATTCGAATCTTTTATTCCTTTTGGTTATCCTTATATTTAAATGTGTCAAATTACAAGAAATTATATATTCCTTAAGATCATTCTGGATTATGCTTAAGTCAATAGTCTCATTTAAAAAAATTATATCTATAAAATTATTTTTTTGTGTTTTAATACATATATCATATGTCATATTATATTTTTCATATAAGAACTTCCTAAGATGCTGTTTACATCCAATCATAAAAAATCACCCTCTAATACTTTCTTCTAAGTGAATTGTAGAAACCTGTGATTTATAAAGCTTTGCATATTCTCCTTTTAACTCTAACAACTCTTTATGTGTTCCTTCTTCAATGATTTTTCCCTTATCAATAACAATTATATTACTAGCATAATTTATTGTTGAAAGCCTATGCGTAATAAAAATACCAATTTTGCCTCTTACCAATTCATTATATTTTCCAAAGATTTCTTTTTCGACAATAGGATCCATAGCTGAACTAGGTTCATCAAGAATGTACATGTCACCTTCCCTAAAGAAGCACCTAGCAAGGGCAATTTTTTGCCATTGTCCACCAGATAATTGTGTACCATTAAGAAACCATTTGCCTAATTGTTTATCCAGATTATCTTCATGGAATGAAGCTAAATCTAATGCTTTAATTATTTTGTTATCATTTTCTATAAATTCTAATTTACCGAAACCTATATTTTCTCTTAAAGACATTTCATAGCATTCAAAGTCTTGGAATAGTATACCAATTTTCTTCCTAAAATGTTCGACATCAATTTCATCTATTGGGATATTGTTAATTAATATTTCTCCTTTTTCTATCTCATATAATAATGAAATTATTTTAATTAGTGTACTTTTACCTGATCCATTTCTTCCTACAATGGTGATATTACTCCCTTTTTCTATTTTGAAGTTAATATTCTTTAATATGTATTCATTACTTTTAGGGTACTTAAACCATACTCCTTTTAATTCAATTGATTCTAATGTTTTAATTTGAATTTTATTTTTATTTTCTTTTGAATCGGAATTTATCCTCAAGTCCAGAAAATTAAACAATTGCTCAATATAAAGGTTATGTTCACAGAGATTTATAAGTTTGCTACTTAAACTTTGAGAACTAGTAATTTTCAGAATTAATGCTTGGATTATGCCTACACCTATTCCTATTAAAATATTCTTTTCGATAATTGAGTAGAGGACATATAAAAAGAGGAAAGAGAACACTAAAAAATTCAGAAAGTTAAAGCAGATGGAATAAATTAATCTTTTCCTAGCGATTCTTACATCTTCAAAATAAAAATTAGAAATTATGGTCCAAAATTTGTTAAGTATATAGTTTCCGAGGTTATATACCTTTATTTCTTTAAAACTTCTGTCGCGGGTTAATATTAGACCTAAATACCATGAAAGCCGATGATCATGCGCCCTCTTCCAAATCACCCTAAATTCTTCTTTAGCCAATCCTAATGTAAGGAAAAAAGACAACGCAGGTATTAACATAACCAGGAATGCTACCCACCATTTCCAACTAGCTAAAAATACGAATGTTGAAATAATTGTTATTAACTCAACTATTATAACCGTGATATTTTGAAGTATTTGATAGGTTCTATGTCCAGATTCTTGTTGAGATCTATGTAATTTATCTTGTATATTAGGGTTTTCAAAATCTTGTAGTTCTAAGGTATTTGCTTTTGATAAGATTAATAAACTAGTTTTATTACTTAATAGTTTTTGGAAGATTCCATGGTAATAGGCATTAACCGCTTCAAGTAGGTATAAGCCTCCCCTTACACTTAAAAATAAAACTATCGGTATTATTAATAACTCTCTATCACTATCCATAATCTCTAGGCTTACTATCAATTCTTGTAAAGTAAATACAGATAGTATAGGCAGTACACCTAATGTTATTTGTAATATTAAAACTAATAAGAATATTTTTCTATCCGTACTCCATAACAAAGCAAAGATTCTTGGCCAAAAGGAGAATGCTTTAAATATGCTCTTAATACTTATTTCATTAACATTATTTATATCATCATTAAAATTCATTATTCACCTTTATTTTCAAATCAAATTTATTTGTAGCTCTATAATAGCCTCCTTTATAAAGGAGGCTATTAATCTAATTAATCAATAATGAAAAATCCCAATAGATATTTTCATTTCTTAATAGTGTTATTACTACTAACAAAACACCCATTTTCCCTGTTAACAGTTTTGGAAGATCCTCTCTTTCGTTGGTAAATTTATCTTCTTCTATACATTTTATTAAGTATTCAATTAAATTTTTTCTAGCTATGCCTATATTTCTGAGTGCAGTATCCTTATACATTCTGTCAAGAATTAGTAACAACCCTGTAAAACCATGACATATAGCAAGGTTATTAAGAGATATATCATGTGTTTTATTTGGATAGTTTTTAAACATTTCTTCAATAATTTTCTTGGTTTTCAGATCATTTATAGAAGCAGCTCCTAACCATAAAGCTCTTCCTATTCCGGGTTCACCATAGCACCAAGACTCATATCTTTTAACTTTATTCGTTTTCGACAAACTCTTCTCACCTGATTCTTCGAATGAAATTCTTCTAGGCCATGTAATTCCTCCATTCGTTAAATCAACCTTCCACTCAGAGTACCAATTTATAATTCTAGATATAGCTTGATTAATTTCAGAGGAAAAATACCCATATTTGACCGCCAAGGCCATTGCAGCCATTGGACCTGCTATTCCATGAGATAAACCAAGATTAAAACTCCCTCTCTTAAATAAGGCCCTATCACTATCCAAAAATTGATTTTCTATACTAATATACCAATTGGGTATTTCAATGCCATTTTCCTTTTTAATAGTTGATAATTCGATAAAATATCTAAGTATTCTTTTAATTACTTTATCAACTTTGGGATTATCTTTAAACTCAAGCAAATATCTCATTATACCTGAAATACCACTAATAACATCATAATCTTGCATTCTTACATTTTTATTATGAATATTTGAAAATAAAGTTTGAAGACTGTTATCAACATTATTTATAATAAACTCATTTATTTGGTCAATAAAATGGGCATAAACTAGTTTATTTTTTTGACTTAATAATGGTATAGCAGCCGATGTAATTCCATTCCAAATAGACATGGATGTTATCCCTTTATTCAGGTGCTTAGTTAACTCGGTCATATACCTATATATTAACTCGTCATATTTCTCTGTTGAATTAATTCTATTCAATTCAGAATAAAAGAGGATAAAAGCTGGTAATCCAGAATCTAAGGAGGTTTCATTCCAATACTCGTTATTATTTTGATAAACTGAACGGATTTTATCTATACTATTATAAGAATTTGCAAAATCATCAGTTGCAGCTTCCAAAAACTTTATTTTTTCTAATGTATTATTCATAATTCATCTATTTACCTCCTCTTTCATATTCATATTTCTAAGTACTCCTATTCTATAACCTATTGAATGTCTTACCATTGTTAGTAATTTTAATTCTTTCCGACGATCGGTTCCAAATAATCTATTTAAATGCATATGAATTAGAGAGTTAATAATATTAAAGTAACCATTGTGCAGGCAACTACTATTAGTTAATGAATCTAAATAATCCATTAAAACAACCTTTCTAAAATTAAAAATCTCGTTGGATATTTTATAGACTTGAGTGAAATATTGACTATTACTGTGTTCCTTTTTATTATGAATGTACTCTAATAAAGGTCGTTTTTCTTCTCGGAATTCTTTCCTATACTCTTTGTATGAAACAACACTGTCAAAATACTCTAATTGTTTGTTTAACGATATTTTTGATTTCTCCAAAATATCCAAAATACTTAGAATGGCAAAGTCCTCAAGCAGTAAAGTATTCATACTTTTACTTCTTAATAAAAGAATAGTGTGACTATCCATGTTAAACCAACTCTCGAATAGTTCTTGGTATTCTATTCCACCATACCTCTCTAATTCTGGTTTATAGGTGTCTATAACAACTTGATTTATTATTCCTCTTTCTTGCAACCTCTCAAATTGCAAACTAATAACTTTTAATAAATCGCTGATTAGCACATTGGGTTTACCCTTAAACCTTAATCTTATATGAGGCTCTGGGTCCAAATAACGTATAAAGAAATATCTTTCAAATAAATTTTCATTATTCAATTCACTAATTAAAGGAAATAAATAATTTACTAAAAATTCATCTTGTACTGTATTTCCTATGTAAATTTTAAGATATAACCATTCAGAACCTGGTAAGTAAACTCTACGCACGGGATAATTTTTTAAATCTTTTAATAAAACGTTATTAAATTTATTAATCTTTTCATTTCTAATTAGTGAAACAATGAACTCACCTTGGAAGATACTGTTTTTATTAGAAATAGGTGATTTCAATTGTTCACTTCCATATTCCACTAAAGTCAACTTATCTGTGGTTATCTGCCTAAGTCTTCTATGTAAAATTAGTAAAGATAAATCCTCCTCTAAATCAAGGAGCAGCCTATTATCTGTTTCCGCTAGGTATACAAATCGCGGCAAACTTAATTTTTCTTTCCATTTCAAGAACCCCGTTTTCCATATTTTGAAGTTGTTATTTTTATTATCTAAGTCTAAAACTGCATTGTTAATCCTCCATTTTGCCTGTAGTATTACTATATTTTTATAAGTAACTCTAGGTGTATAGAGCATGTAGTTATATGGGCCCCAGTTAATGTCTCTCTCTATTATTTCATTCTCCATTCCAACTTCATATAAAAAACGATAAATATTATGTGAAGCAAAACTGGGGTTGAGTACATTTAATTTTAAAGCTTTAATTCTCTTATTATGTTTTTTAGAACGAAGATAAAACCCCTCATCAGTACAACCAACTAAGATATCATCTAGTGGAATGTTTTTAGATTCCTTTGAGCCAATAGTGCCTAATGATATTTCATAATTGTGTATATTAGGAGTAATAACTAAGTTTGTAGATTTCCCTTTTCTCGGATTGTAAACAATTTCACTAATTAGTACCTCTTTTTCATCTATCCTGGATTCAACTATTTGTCCAAGTTTTTTTATATCTTTTTTATATTTCTGAGGTAACATGTCGTAAAAACGGCCAATTGAATTACCAGCACCATTCGAGCCTAAATGTCCCCCACCAAACATAATTAACTTGTAATCTCCACTATCAACATGGGATTCTGAATTCGCCATAATTGAAAATGTTAACTCTAATGACAGTGGCTTTTTCGGCTGAAAATCTTCATTGAACTTCATTATATCTTTATCAGTTAAATTAATCTCAAATTCATTGCTAAAAACAGCTTTATTAAACAAGTCTATTAGTATTGGATTTACTTTATTTTTATTAGCAGCTGGAAACCTAGATCTTTTCTTACTAACCGGATATTCATATGTTAATGGAGCACCTAATCCTATATCTTCGTCTAATAATTCTAGTAAAGGAACCTCACTCTTTTCTCCGTACAAATCTATGAATTCTTCTCTATATAATTCCAAATGAGAAAACGAATTATTACTTGTATGTAACCTTTCAAGAATATCTGCAGCTATTAAGATATCCTCTTTTAATTGTTCATTTAATTTCATTGGAGCTTTTTCATTTATCCTTAAATCAATTTGATAATAATCGTTACCATGATCTAATAACGATTTCATCAAAATTTCAATCTCTTCTAATAACTCTATGCCTTGACCAATTGATAATTTATCATACTTTCTCATAAGTAGTTCCAAATCAACCAACGTTTTGTATATTTGACCCGGGACTGAGCTAGTAGGCGGATTACATCCACTTAAGACTTTAATTAAGTTATCTAAGGGATGAGCCGCTGTTAATTGAGGTCTGAGTTCGGTTAGTATATATTCAGCTTTTATAAGTTCTACTAACAGTCCATATATGTTTTCTAGTTCCGCCCCTTCAAACTCATCTCTTACTTTATGTGCTATTGTCTCAAGACTCATTCTTACCTTTAATTCTTCAAGAATAAAAAGGATCAAAGGGTTTTGGGAGATTGTATTACCTTCAAGTGAGTATTTCCCTTCTTTTTTCTGCCCATATGAAGTTACATAAGGTAAATGAACTTTATTATATTTTTTATAAATCATATTATTTGTTTGAACATTTATATTTTTTAAATATAAAATGTTTTCATCTAGAATTTTAACAACTCCTAATAACCATTCCATATCAGGTCTAATTCTCGTACTATGGCTCTCAATCTCCCCAATATTTAAAGATGATGAATCTGAGAATTCACCCATAACGAAACCAGCATTTATTCCAAAAGGAGTTGAACGAGTAGAAATCCTATTTATATATTTGATAACACTGGAGAATATTTGTTTTTTTTTCTTTTTGTTTGTCTCACTATTAAAATTTATAAGAGCTTTATATAAATTTTTACTTGAAATAAGTATTGATTCCATAAAAATTCTATTATTCTTTAATTCAATGATAAGATCATCAATAAATAATAGTTCATTATCATGCAAGCTATTTAATTTTTTATTTAATTCGATGAAAGATTGTAATGGAAAGAGAGGACTTCTAAGCATAAAGAAATTACCTACACTAAATGAACTAGAGAAGTTTAATTTATTCATATTAAAATACCTGCTTTTTATTTATTGTATTGACTTCTTAATATGTAAATAATACTTATTCTATTTATTAGTTATAAAATTCAAATCATTATTCTTAATGATTTAAACAGCCCTTTATAATAAATAAAGGGCTCCGGGTTCTTTTTTTAAATTTTTTAAAAGTAACTTATGTAGTAGGGCAAGGTGGGTTCCAAGATACATTACAATAATTAGTAGAGCACACACCAGTTTCTGGACAACCTAATGTTGTGCATCCTAAAGTTCCTGAAACTGCTTGGGGATCTTGAACCTTCTCTGGCTCTAGAACAGTTACATTTAAATCAAGAGTAAACATTTGTGACTGCTAAACTAAAGTAGACAGTTTTCGCTAGATAAGATGAAACACTTATTTACCCGAATATACCAGTAAAATACATGCCCCCTCCATTGTATGATGGTGGTTTGATTCATTAATTTATGGAGGGCAGAGTAAAGGTGGATAAGTGGGAAATGTATATGGAAATACAACAGTTAAACAAGAAAGGATTCAGCAAGTCGAAAATAGCAGTTAAGCTAGGAGTATCCAGGGCGACTGTATACAGGCATCTCAAGAAATCTCCTTCGGAGATGGCAGAATGGGTTGAATCGTTACAATCCAGAAAGAAAAAGTTGGACCCATATAAAGAGTTAATATTGACTTGGTTAAGGGAGCATCCTGATCTTTCAGCAGCACAAGTACAGGATTGGTTGATGGAAAGGTATAAAGAGCTTGAAGTTGGTGAAAGCACAGTCCGTGCTTACGTGAGAGAGTTACGGGATGAATATAGAATAGCTAAAGAAACTTCACCAAGAGACTATGAAGCAATCCCTGATTTACCAATGGGGGAACAAATTCAAGTTGATTTTGGACACACAAAGCAAAAAACATCTGATAACCAAGAAGTAAAGCTGAACTTTATTGCATTTGTGTTATCTAACTCAAGATATAAATATAAAGAATGGTTGGATCGCCCATTTACAACGCAAGATGTTATTCAGGCTCATGAAAATGCCTTTCAATGGTTCGGTGGGATTCCAGGAGAGCTTGTGTATGATCAGGATAGCTTGATTGTGGTGAGCGAGAATGGCGGAGATCTCATTTTGACGAAAGAGTTCCAACAATATAAAGAAACCAGGAAATTAACCCTTAGGGTTTGTCGAAAAGCCGACCCAGAAAGTAAAGGTAAGATTGAAAATGTAGTGGGATTTATTAAGTACAATTTCGCTAAGTATAGAGTCTTCCATAACATCGACTCATGGAATGAACAAGGTTGGGAATGGTTACATCGGACAGGTAATAATAAAGTCCATAACACAACAAAAAAAAGACCGGTCGAAGTGTTCTCCTTGGAAAAGCAACACTTAAGACCAGTCACAGGAAATATCAATTTCCTAAACAATCATGAAAACAGTATAACAAGAAGCGTTCATAAGGACAATACCATACGGTATTTATCCAATAGGTACTCCCTTCCACTTGGGACTTTTCATAAGCATGAAACTGTCTCGATTAAAGAAACAAAGGATAAACACCTATTAATCTATCATTCTGAGACAGGAGAACTTCTGGCCAAACATAAGATACCAAATGGTATAGGGCTATTAATTAAAGACAGAAAGCATACAAGAGATCGTACAAAAGGAATCGATGCATTTATTGATACAGTAGCGAATCGATTTGAAGAAACAGAAAAGGCGTATGACTACCTTGATAAACTTCGTGAGAAGTACCCAAGGTATATTCGCGACCAGCTACAAATGATACTACGGGAAACAAAACAAAATAATGAACAGATTCTAACAACAGCCCTTCAAGAATGTAAAGAGAGAAACTTATACAGTGCAACAGATTTTAGCGATATCATTCTATACCTCAAGCGACAACGACAGGTTCATGATACAGCGAACGACAGCGCTGAGATTGTTTCACCATTAAATAGCATATCCGGCTGGGTTATTGAAACAGAAGCACAAAAAAGAAATGTAGATACCTATACTGTCTTTTTGGAGGAAGGTGATCAAAGTTGAATCAGCTTCAGGAGGTTCAAGATATATTGAGGTCCCTTCGGTTAGCTGAGACAGCTGATCGATTGCCTGAATTAATAAGAGAAGCTGAGAAAAAGGACTTGTCCTTTACTCAGTTTCTACTGGATGTAGCAGCCTATGAACAAAAACGCAGAGATGAAAAGCAACTGGAAAAGCGATTTAAGTGGGCAACATTTCCCTTCCATAGTACCGTGGATGAATATGACGTGAACGAGCAAAAGTCCTTAAGCAGTAAAAAGTTAAACCAGTTAAAAGACTTAACATGGATTGAACAGCTATACAATATCATTTTTCTGGGACCGCCAGGTGTAGGTAAGACTCATCTTTCGATAGGTCTGGGTATCGAGGCTCTAAACCAGGGATATAAAGTGATTTTTACAGCTATGGGGGATCTAATTCAGGCATTAAAAACAGAAGAAATAACGAGGAAATCCAAAACAAGAATGAAGCGAATCAGAGAAGCAGACTTGGTTATCATAGATGATTTAATGTTTATGGCAATGGACAAACAGGAAGCCAATATGTTCTTCCATCTCATTAATAACCTGTATAATCAATCCTCGATTATACTTACGTCGAATAAAGGACCTAAAGAATGGGGTGAGTTATTGGGTGAACAAGCCATTACTACAGCGATATTGGATCGGATCTTACATCGAGTAGAGATAATTCATTTAAATGAAGACAGTTGGAGAATGAAACATCGAAAAACGATATTTGGTGAACAAAGTGTTTCAAATTAATCAGCAGAAATTGTGTCATTCTACTTGACGGTCACAACATTTCCTTAGTCATATTAATTCCTCCCTAATAGGTTATTATTCTAGGTGTGAATTTCATCTGTGATTAAATGGTAAAACAATGAAGATATAATGTCAACGGATTATTACCAATTTTCAGTATTTTTGGTATATTTATTGAATTACGGGAGTTATTGTAATATATTTGGAAGAGTATATTTGTAGGAGCTATATTATTTAAAAATAGGGGGAAGTTAATGAAGTTACTTCAGAACTTAATAAGAAATATAGTAATTTTTTCTTCTGTTGCAATACTTTTAATAGTTCTAGTACTAACTCCTACAGGACTCGAGGTATATATTGTTGATTATAAAATGGAGTGGTCATTCAATTGGAAAGTTTATTTTAACAATATCAAAAGTACAATATATCAATTAATATTTGAACGAACATTAGGGGGAGATCCAAACACGGGTATACTAGTGCTTGATCATGTAAAAAGATACTCTTTAAGGAGCCTTAAAATAATTATTCCAACTTTCATTATTTGCTTAATAATTGGTATGCTAAAAGGTTTAATAAATTATTACTTCGAAAAAAGATTTTTAACAATAGGTAATAGAATTTTAAATATATTTTTTATATCTATACCAGACTTTTTTATTTTAATTGTCTTGCAATATTTGATTTTTTCTATTACTAATTCTGGGTTAATAAAGATAGATTTGTACGGACATGAAAATTGGTATAACGTAATTTTACCAATGATAGCACTTAGTATATATCCAATTTTCTATTTATCAAAGATTGTCTATACATGCATAAAAGATGAAGAAGATAACCACTATGTAAGAACAGCTGCAGCGAAAGGTACAAGAAGACTCTGGATAGTTCATCGACACATACTCATGAATTGCTTGTTTATAATTACCTCTAATTTCCAAAAAGTATTTATTATCATTCTGTCAAGTCTCCCAATTATAGAGTTGCTGTCAGCATATAACGGTGCTGGTTATCAACTTATGATTGCTTTAAAAGATAATAATATGAAATTAACGATAGGATATCTTTTTTTCTTCTTAATAACTATGACTATTAGTTCCTGTTTTATTCAATTAATAAATCACTTAATAAATAGTAGGTCATTAAAACTCAATTTACTTATGTTTAAATCATTTAAATTAGATAGGACTTTTAAAAGATAAAGGAGAATCTTGATGAATAAGTTAAACCCAATACTCCTTATAGGTATCGCCTTCCTTATAGTATTATTATTTTTATCATTCATAGGTCCGTATTTGCCCTTTGTACAAGATAATCTAGATAAGAAACATTTTATAAAAGATAGTAATAATAATCTTTTAGTTCCTCCTCTACCACCCTCTGATAAATTTATAATTGGGACAGATAAGGAGGGGAGGGATCTTCTTAGTGTCTTAATTCTGGGGGCAAAAGAAACGCTGGGCTTTATTTTATTTATTTCTATTATTCGTTATTTAATTTCAATTCCGCTAGGTTTCTTGGCTTCTAGGGATAAGTATATATATAACATTCTAATACTCTGGAATAGGTTATTTACATACGTACCCACATTTATTGTAGTCTTACTAATTTCCTTTATTCCCTTTGTATTATACTCTAGCTCTCGGCTCTTATTAATGATCATATTAATTGCTTTTATCGAGGTTGGGAATGCTGCTTTAATCAAAAAGGAACTCTTTGCTCAGGTGAGAAAGAAGGAATACGTTACATCTGGTATTGTCATAGGCACACGGCCAATTAAACTATTTTTAAAATACTTTTTGTTTCCAGTTAGAAAGCAAATTATTGTACACTTCACATTTGACATAGGTAGAAACATGTTATTATTGGCACAACTCGGATTCGCAGACATATTTATTACACATGTCATTAAACAAAATGAAACTGGGAGTTGGGTTTGGTTTAACAATTCTAATAACTGGCCAATCCTTTTGAGTGACTCATTGTTATTCATAAAAACAGCAATCTGGATTCCTTTATGGACAGCATTATTTATGTCTTTCACTATTTTTACATTCAACCTACTTGGGGAGGGGCTAAAAGAATACTTTACAAAGAAAGCATAGGAGATAGTATTTATTTGTTACACTATTTTTCTGAAGGGACAAGAAAGATAAACCCGTTCTAAATTATATTAAGGTCTAGTTGATTTTAATGGTAATCCGCACATTATGCATCGGCCGCTATTTAATAAACTTTTGAAATAGTCAAACTGCCTACTTAGTCTCAAATACTATGTTTTTAGAAAAATTACCTAGATGTTTATGAAGCATGGTTCTCTGTCCATTCAGGGGAAACTGTACGTTGAATTTCTTGCCCCAGTTCTTCTCAAATACCCTTTACTCTGTGGGCCTCTATGAATGAAATATTAAAGTACAGGGTGCATCTGTAACAAAGTCTTCGCTTTCAAGAAAGTACTTGTTATGCCACTTTTCTATCTTTGGACTTCCCTTTTATTAAGAAGTCTTCGGCCACTTTTATTTTTTGATACTGAGAACATTTGCCTTTACGATTATTAAATATAACCTTTTGCTCAAACATAAGCTGAATGGCTTGCTAGCTTCTCCGTTGTTGATTATGAAAAGGAAACATACCCGGAGGACTGATTTTAGTAGAAAATACCTTTTCATGTCGATATAAATTGTCATGTAAATGGTAAAGGAATATTTATATGTATCATGTCTAAAGCAGAACAGGAATTGTATACTTAATAATGCAATACCTCACCCTTTCGTTTTTTGTCTTGAAAATTTGCACAAAAAAACGACCTTTGGGCGATAGAAAGACATTACAAATAAAGTAATGTTCCATCGACCACAAAGGCCGTAACTTTTAAGCGTTCCCGCTAGTCTTCAAGAGACTGCAAAAAAATTAATAGAAAAAAATACTTACAGAAAAATTTCACTATAAATTTCTAGCTGTATCAATATTTCCCTATATATTCTTTTAACTCACCCATTCATCTGTACTTTTTAAAGCAAATTTTATTCTTGTAGTAGCTTCTTTGTAACATTCTGGATCTTCCCTACAAGTATCCTCAACAGAATGAATTAGAACTTCAATGGCTTGCAAAGTCAATTCAATTTCACTTTTGGACTTTCCTTTTATCTCAATTATAATCTCCTGATTATTTGACTCATCTAGATTCATCAGATTTATCTTGAGTTCTCTCATATCACGCCCTCTTTTCTATTTAAATATATTCATGAGTTCTCCTACTTTTTCTACAATGCTTTCCTTCATATCTTCTGATACAATATCCATGTCAAAACCATTACTTTTATTTACATACCCAGGGATACTCCAAATATTTTGCCCGGATTCTTTTGCTTTTTTTTCCGCTGCAAGATATAGATCGGTATAGTTGTATTCATCATATAAATAAGCGACCCTTACTAATCCTTCTAATCCTTCTAATATAAGAACTTGTTGTATACTTTTTCCACTAATAAAGGCGTGAATTAAGTACCTCCCATATTTATCCGTAATATCAGCATTGGGATCACTTTCAATCTCAATTTCTTTACCCATTATTAGATTGGTTAAAAAGGCTGTGGCTTCAGGTCCAAACTTTTCAACAGTTTTCGTTGCTTCAGGTGCGTTTATTCCCAGAAATCTTCCAGTTACCTCTTTGTTTAGTAGAGGATCGAAATAACGAATGGTATCACCGTCAGTTATGGAAGTTACTGTCACTTTCCTTCTAGTTGCGGATTCAGTATTATTAATTGGTTTTAGATTGGTTTCTGTCTCGAAATTTCCGTTTTCTTCATACTCTGGGTATATAATACTATCGAAGAATTGGTCATGTGTATCATCATTTGTGTGTTTTATTTCAAACTTTGGTGCATCTTCATAGGTAAGACTTGGGGCAGAACAGGAGATTAAAATTAAAGCAGTTGAAACGATTAACATGATTTTGGTTATCTGTATTTTAGTTATACCCTTTCCCTCCTAGCAAACCTAATTATCTATTTTTTCTTTGATAATTTAGCTATGTAGTTCAAACATTCTTCTATCGGGTATCTGACTAATTTATAGCTTTGGCCATACTTTACCCCACCTTTTTCTTCTAGTAATTGTAAAAGTTGCTCAATAGATAATTCTCCACTATCAACTTTTTTAAAATATTTTAAAACAAGTGATTTCCATATTCGTCCATGGGTTAATATATAAACCTCCCCTTGGTATTGATAGGATAGAACTTTCTCAACTAATCTCTTTTTTTGCTCCTCCTCACGTTTCTTTTCACAAGCAAACATACGATCCCCCCAATACAAAAAGACCCCAATACAGCCATTTAAATTCGCTGATTGGGGCCTTCCCATTAATTTATTAAATTTAGTTTATTTTACCATTTATTTTATTTATATTGCAAGTTGAACAAGCGTGGCAGGTTAGTTCAATAAGGACTTTTCTTATTTTCATTCGAATAGCTGTAAACAAAAAACCTTTTTTTAGATTTAACTTTTTATAACGTTATTTAAATAAGGGATAGGATTAAACAATAATAAAAGCCATACCAGGACAAAATAATAAAAATAAAAACATTTGAGAAAGGGCCCTGTTAATGGAGAATTTTAAATTCTGTACAGTTTTGTCAATACCTAATAACGATTTATTAGAAACACCAATATCTAGTAATGATACATTAGAATTATGGGGTCAGCGCAATAAGTTTTGGAAACCCGGACAAACACTTAAAGTTAGCTTTTTAGAAGGAGAAAAGCATATTCAAGACAAGGTGATACAATTTGCTAAAGAGTGGGAAAACTATGCAAACATTCATTTTGACTTTGGAAATTATAAAGAAGATGCCCAGATAAGGATTTCTTTTAGAAAAGGTGCGGGTTCATATTCGTATATAGGAACCGACTGTCTTTCAACCCCGAAAAGTAATCCCACCATGAATTTTGGATGGTTTGACCTAAACACTTCAGATGAAGAATACTCGCGGACTGTACTACATGAATTTGGACACGCTTTAGGTTTTGGTCATGAACATCAAAGTCCCGCAGGGAATATACCTTGGGATAAGGAAAAAGTGTATGAATATTATTGGAGAACGCAAAAATGGGATAGAAAGAAAGTCGATGAGAATTTATTTGAAAAGTATAAAGACTCAAATACAAATTACTCTCAATTTGACCCACATTCAATTATGCTATATTCAGTTCCTGAAGAATTAACAATCGGAGACTTTAAAACTGAGTGGAATACTCGGTTATCAGAAACAGATAAAAAATATGCACTTATGTTCTACCCCGATGGGTTTAAAGAGCGGTTAGCAGCATTATTTGGATATGTTAAAAACGCTAGATTAATGGCAACCGAAAGTAGAACTGAACCACAAGAAGGGCATCTAAATTGGGCGATTATCCATGAGATACCATTAGTTCAAACAGAGGTAGGTAATGATGTGCAAAGAACTCTGGATACTTTAGACGGACTGAATAAAGAACAGATTAACGAGATTTTCGGATACATGAAAAATGGTCAACTAATTATTACTACAGGGAAAACTGAGCCTCACGAGGGACATGTAAATTGGGCAAAAAATAAAGAATTAGATGTTGTGAAACAAGAAATTAAAAATGATGCAAATGTAATTAAGGATAATGAACGATATCGGATTATATAATCAGTTCATAAAATAAGCCAACCTTTATTGAGTTGCCTTTTTATTTGCTTAATTAATTCGACCAAACGATTACCCCAGAATAATGGAGTGATTCTTATTAAGCTAACGGGGCTTTAATTTAATAAGAGCCGGTATTTATTACAAAGAAACTCGCCCAGTTTTGGGGCGAGTTTTGCTATTTTTTGGAGAGATTCTTTTGGCTAACTTTATTTTAGGAGGATTAAACTTCCAATTCACCCTTACTATTGTAGTCTTCCATACTTTTCTTCTAAAATTGAAATTACTAGCTCCTCAATTGTATTTTTTGATATAGCAGCATCTTCCTTAATTTTTCTCTTTAGTTCAGAAGGGATAGCGATAGCGAGAACTTCCAAGTCACTGTCAATAAACACTCCTTCTAATCTCTTCGAAATATCTCCCTCAATCAAAGATTCTTCAAGTAAGGAAAAAATGTAACCTGGTATATCATCTTTAATTAAAATGGGCTTTACTTCAACGGTTATCTTGTTTTCTTTATCTAAAAAAACCTTTATGTTTTTTGGCCCTAGTGTAGAGTAAAAGAGACCCATTGTTCTATAGAATTCCTGGGATTCTGTAAATTGGAATTTAGCAAAGCCTTTCTGTGTTTTATATCCTATATCCGGAATCTTTTTAACCGGTTTATAACCTGCTTTTTCTATTTCTTCATACGGAATTTGCTCTCCATTTTGGCTTTGAAGATAAGGCTGCAACTCTTCGTTTAGTAAAAGAAAATTACTGTCTTTACCTTCCGGAGAAAGAAACTCCTGGTACCAGGCATAGTTTTTATCTTTATCGTAAAAATCTTTCCCTTCATTCCTTTTCTGTTCCTCATAAAAAGATTTAAATCGCTCAAGTTCTTCTGGGGCAATGAAATAAAATTCTCTTCCTTTATATAACTTTTTCTCGGCAGCAAGTAATCCTTGTTGAATGTATTGAAAAATTGTTGCTGTATGGAGGCCAAGTAATTTGCTAGCTTCTCCAGTAGTAATTCCTGGCTTTCCCTTTTTCTGTTTTAATTCCTCAACATCTTCTTTGTAGAATAATTTAGTATTATCAATGTGCCAGTTATCTTCATAAACCGGCTTTAATTCACCTTGTTTTACATATTTATGAATAGTTGATGGTTTAACATTAAGTATCTCTGCAGCTTCATTTGTTGTTATCATTTCTCTTTCTTTATCCATAAGTTTCACCTTACTTTTTAATGTTTCTATAAAAAAACCAGCAATGTCGCTGGTTATCAATTCTTTCTATCTAAGATAATCATACTATAATACAATTTTTTATATAAGTTTTAAGTGGAGATTATTTCCTAATCACTTTTAATTGTTTTTTTCTTATAGAGGTTTCTAACTCTTTAATAACTTTATTATCACATCCACATACGATGCCAATCCAATAAAGAGATCCGTTTACTGTGATATACCCTCCATCGTCCACAATAGAATTACAAATTTGACAAGTAAATACGATATTCAAAGGTATCCCTCCTGCCGTTAGAAAGGTGTGAGTTGCTTAAATGTAATATCCGAACTTTCCTCGGAAGCTATTGAAAAGGTAAAAGGAGAATGATTTGAACCTGTTTCTTCTATTATATAAGATACTTCTTTGAAATCCTTGAACCAGTGCAGAGGAAAGCATCCCTTACATTTAGTTAGTTCAATATCTTCATAGAAATGAGCGTGAGTAATTTGAGGCAATAGATAATAGTGAGAAAGCAGGATATTACAATACCCTGCTCTTCTCCAAAACAATTTAGCTTTATAAATCTTACCCTGTTCAAGATCTATATTCGTGCGTGGGGGCTCAGAAGGGAATCCTCTTCTTCAAGGATATGAAACCAGTCACAGTCGAAACATCCAAAATGTGCATTGGGGTTATTAAATCTAGATACATAATAATAATTTGGTCCATTAGGAAATAAAAAGTATGTATATTCTTTATTTAAAGAACACACCTTATCACTGCCAATATACTTGCCTTTCAGCATTATGTATCACTGTTTTTTAGCAAGCCTTTCTTCTTGCTATATTCTATAAAATCGTCAATGTATGCGTTTACTTCTTTGGTTTTTGGATTTTCAAGAACCACTTTTCTTAGGGACTTTTTTAGAATTATGTTATCGTCTCCCCAAACTAATTCAATCTCTGCAGTTGATTTCCTTTTTGTGGATAGTTTCCGTACTTCTATTCTGAGACCTGCTTTGATATCAGAAAGGTAATAAGTTGTTATTTTTATATTAACTTTCCCCTCTCGCACCTGTTTATCAATGAATTCAAATTCTTCTTTCATAAGCGTTCTTCCTTTACCATCCGAAGTCCTCTGATGAATTAACAAGGCGTTCTTATTATCGGGTTTTAGATATTTGAGTTCCATAGGCAATTTACATCACAGTTATTATGAACTATGGTGTAAACTGCCTCTTAAAACGTTATAAACTAACGATTTTGTAACATAGAGGCGTAATCTTCAGCTTCTAATTTTGTGTCAAATAGTCTTAGAATATTAGAAGCTGTAAGATGATAGTAACTTCCCTTCGATTCGTGATCGATTTTATAAGCTTTCATTTTGCCCCTACCTCGCGCATTGAGTACCACTGGAATAATATCTTGCCCGTTAACAAAATAACCCGTTCGAACACCAAGCCATTCCCCTGTTGATTTCTCCCATTCTTGACGCCCTTTAATTAATTTGTCGATGCTTGCTTTTTTGGACACTTTATCAATCGCCGCCTGGGTGCACTGGATTTCTTTCTCACCATTTATTAGGATCCTTACAGGATATTTAGTTCCTGGTTTTACTTCATAGATAACGCCTACTTCTCCAGAAGATTTCAATTTTACTGGACGTCCACAAACCACATCTTCATCCTTAATCACAGTTCCTTCTGTCATTGACCATTGGTATCGAGGAAAATCTTTTGTTAGTTGTTTAATAACCGCTTCTTCGCCTAACTTTCTTAGTCCGTCCTGAGTTTGCCCCTCACTTCCATTAATTTCAACCGAAATTGCTGGAAGATGGAATGTTAATGTTTTTTTCATCCTAATCAGCCCTTCTTAAAATTTTTTAGTGTGTTAGGGAAGTCTCCAATTAAAACCTTAGCCTTGGTTGATGGAAAACCTTTCCTTGAAATGAATATAACAAACTAAACTACTATTGTATAGTTATTTATAAAATATGTAATAAAATAATAAATAAATATAAAACAGTTAATACTTATTATATATAGACAAATAACCTATTTTTCTCGTAATCTGTATTATAATAAATGTAAGATAATAACTTAATAACTCCTTATATAATTGGTTTTTTATAATAAAATCTAAATAAAATTAATAGTTTTAAATAAAATTGTTAATAAATATATTTCATCTAAAGGAGGTAAAATAAAATATGAAATCTAGTGAATTAGTTTATACTGAACAAATTAATAAATTATTAACTCCTGATTTAATAAATAAAGCTCAAACAATTTCTTCTTTGGTAACATACCTTTTAGATGATTCCTTACATAAAAAAATGAGCGATATTATAGATAAAGACGGTGAGGCTAACTTTTCACTTTTTAACGATATCGAAATGATATATTTTTACGCACACCAAAAAAAGGATTTAAATGAGAAGAAAAATCGAACAGAAAATACAAAGCGGGAATATCTTAGGGATCTTCTTCTGTTCTATCAGCAGCTGCTGGAACAAGCAGAATTGCTAGAAGTCGAAATTAGAGATGTTCAAGAGTATCGACTATTGAAGAATCTAACACCACGGAATATGAGGAAATACCAGGAGTGGTTGAAGGAAGCTCCACTTGGGAATGGGGGTAAGCAATATTCTGTAGCTACCCTAAGTCGAAAAACAGTTGTAATGAGAGGGTTCTTAAAGTTCCTGTACGAAAATCAATACATTAAGGTGCCGCTTCATCAAAAAATGTTAAGCAGCAATGTTCGATCCTTTGATAGACCAAATAAAGAGATGAGTTCTGTGGAGGTAATTAGCTTAGTCAATTACTTCAGAACTCATCCCATCCTTTACGGATTGATATCAGTATTGGCCACAACTGGGCTCCGTATACAGGAGCTCTGTAATGCAAAAGTTTGCGATCTTGTTTATTTAGATGGAGAATACTGGCTTACAGTTATGGGAAAGGGTCAAAAGGAGCGCCAGGTATTAATTCATCCAAACGTTTTAAAGGCCATAGAGGGGTTTCGTAAAAGAAGAAGGCTAGATTTTAAACTCGATCCTTCCGATAACTCCCCTTTGTTTACAACTTCAAAGGGAAAAGCATATGGATATAAGTATCTATCGAATTATTTAATCAAAAAAATAAATAGTGCTGATTTGGATTTTATTAGAATGCGTAAAAATCCTATTACGCCTCATAGCTTCAGACATGGCTTTGCTCTTATTAGTGCTGACCAGGGCGCGGATTTGTTGACCATAAAGGAAAGTCTTGGCCATTCTGACATCAAGACGACCCAGATTTATTTACAAAGAAAAATGCAACGGAAGAATAATGCTGCTCACTCTTGGAAGGACTCCGATATTATTAATAAGATTTAATATTAATGTGGTCTTTACTAATATAAGCTTATAAAATAATAGCACCCTATATTTTAAGCAGAACCCCTCACACTTACTAATCCTAAAATGTTTTAGAGGTCACCGCGGGGAAACAAAAATGTTAACCCTAGATTTAATTAGTACTCACACTAACGATAAATTACGGAAAATATCTTATAATAAGATTAACATTTACAGGAAGTGGGTGAATAATTTGGGATATCACATAAAAAGTCTAGTTGTTAATGATAATTTAAGTTCCGACTATAAACTGAATGTCATTAATAATTTGTCTAAAGTCAATATCTTTGTAGGATCTAATAATTCAGGTAAAAGTAGATTCCTTAGAGGATTATTTGCAATCGATGGAAGTCTCTCTTTTATACCTCCAGAAGAAATGATAGACGTTGAGAGGAATTACAAATTACTAATAGATTTTATAGATGCAATAATTAGCGCTATAACAGAACGTTCTATTGTGGGTATCGGTGATCTTAATGTAAACAATTTAATTAGTGATATACAACATTTAGAAAGAATTCCATATTTGAAGGAAGATAGGGATTTATTTGAGCAATTTCAAATATTAGTTCATGAAATAAATAACCTAAATAGTTCATCATCAGTAACTTTAAAATCAAGCGCTGCAGGAGCAGCTAATGCAAGAGATCATGTTATTACTAAATTAAAAGCATTATTAAATGATTACCAATCAAAATTTGATGAATTAACCCCTAGTAGTACAAGTTATAAAATAAATTTTAAACGTGTTTATATACCGACTTTACGTGGCCTTAGAGGATATGTAGATACAAACGATTCAGAGAAAGATGTTTATAAAGAAAGAACGAAAAATGATTACTTTAAAAAAGCAATTAATCCATTAGAAATACATACTGGACTTAATCTATATGATGAAATAACTGATATGTTATTAGGAAGTGTTCAGCAAAGGTACAACATGATAAAATTTCAAGAATTCTTGTCGGTAAGCTTCTTTGATGGTCAAGAAGTTACACTTACGCCCGATAGGAATTCAGATGTAATAAAAGTTAAAATAGGTGCAGAAAAGGAAAAAAACATATTTGAATTAGGGGATGGTATTCAATCATTAATTATCCTAACATTCCCGTTATTTAAGTTTTTGGGGGGAAATTTGCTATTATTTATTGAGGAACCTGAGCTGTATTTACATCCAGGTATGCAGAGAAAATTTATTGAAATTATAATGGATGAGCAATTTGCGCATCACCAAATTTTCTTTACAACCCATTCAAATCATTTTTTAGATATGACACTTGATATGGATATGATATCAGTCTATAAATTCAAAAAAGAATTAGGAGAACATTCCGGAAACCCTACTGAAGAACTAGATGCAACTTTCTCTATAGAAAATGTAAGTAATGAGGACAAAAGCGTGTTACAGGAGCTTGGGGTTAAAAATTCAGCTGTTCTTCTATCTAACTGTACCATATGGGTTGAAGGGATCACAGACAGGTTTTATATAAGACGTTTTCTAAAAGTATTTCAAGAATCTCAATCGGGTTTAAAGAATTTTAAAGAAGATATTCATTATTCATTTGTTGAATATAGTGGTGGTAATATAACTCATTGGTCATTCCTAGATGAAGATGAAACAGAAGCTGAAGAAGGACATGCTTCAATGAACGCTGAAAAAATCTGCAGCACCCTTTTTCTGATTTCAGACAAAGACGGCGATGATAAGCTGCCTCGGCAAGAAAAGTTAAAAGAAGTCCTAGGAGAAAGATATTATTGTTTGGAATGTAAAGAAATTGAGAATATACTCTCAGCAGACATAATAAGAGAAGTCATTGCTGAATATGAAAAGACCGATACTCTAGAACACTTAACCAACAAAGACTTTACTCAAGAAGATTACAATAACATTCATTTGGGTACCTTTATAAACTCTCTTTTTCCGGTAGGGGCTAGGAAAAGAAGAGGTAGTTATGCTGCAAAATCAGGAACCATAGTAAATAAATTAGACTTCTGCAAAAAAGCTATTAACCATATTTCTACGTATGATCAATTAAGTGAAGAAGCTCAGAAGTTAAGTCAAGCTATTTACGACTTTATAAAGGTACACAATGAGTAAGAACATTATTTAAAAAGCTCTCCAAGAGAGCTTTTTCTTTACATATTTGGTCATTACAACAAAGCAGTTTGTAGTGCCTCGTTAAACATGGAGTCAAAACTATCATATGCTTGGATTAGGGTTCCGGAGGGTTTGTCTAGTGCATGATATATTTCCTTCTTCAGGTCTAAACAGTACCAGGCTGTATCAGAGTCCCCAAAAAATATGTATTGCTTTTGCCAATCATTTTCATGCCAAATCTTATTAGTTTCTACAAACCCCTGAAGTTCTTCACCTTCGTGGTCATCAAGTAGATTTACATCAACACCATAAATGACCAGTCCATTAAAGTCTAACCCATTTGCAGTTTTCAAAAAGTCTACATAAGACTTTGGTAATTCCAATTTCCCTAATTTCTCCTGAATGTCCAGCTGCAACTTGCTTATCTCTACATCCGTAACTGGGTTCCTTAGTGAACTGCCATATTTCTCTTCAATTTTCTTTATTTCAATCAACAATTCTTTCCACTGGGCCATATCTGCTCATCCCTTCTTTATTTAAAAGGTTCCGGTGGGTAAACCTCATCTTCAAAAATTGGCCAATTAATCCTCTTACTTTGTGTAGGTGTTAATTCTCTTGTTAGAGAGTTTTGTTCATTGGTAACTGCTTTATGATATGGATCATTTTTTATCAATACCAAGTTAGTAAAATCATTGGTACCACCATCGTCTAAAGGTAAATTATGATGGACTTGCCATCCCTTTGGATTAAGGCCATCTTTCATTCTGGCAATATCATTATCATCTAACCCTGCCCTTCGAAGAAATTGTACTCTTATCGGATCGTTAGCAAACGTTTTAAGAAAACTTTTCTTAACAGAATTATTAAAGGTTATTCTTAATTGCGCAGTTTCTTCCGGATGTCTTTTTGTGTATATAATCTCTTCTACTTTTACGCCTTTTAAGTGGACTTTTTCTCCCTTTAAAGTACCAACAAAATAATTATCTTTTTCAATTTTATTAGGCTTTGCTCTATACTCTTTATCTGCTAGCTTCTTGATCTGTATCAAGGGGTTATAAAGTACATTGTAAGGTACTGGACCGTGAGCGGCACCTCCCACCATTGCAGGAGCTGGTCCTTGTGTCTGAAAAGAAAGTCCCTTACCTCCCTTAGTAGCGGAACCTACCGTCTTGGCGATTGTACCGGCTTTACTAATCCCTTTATCCCCGAGAATACCAATTCCAAGGGAGGTCAGAACATAAGTAAAGAAGGATGTCCGGCTTTGGGCGTCCCCATTTACAACATCCCGATTCCAGGCAGTAGTGACAGCAGACCATATGTATTTCGGCATATCCAGAGCTTGGCGCACTTTTCCTATGGGGTCATTTAAAATACTTAAATAAAATTCATGGTGCTTCTTTTGGTTTTCTAACAGCTGGTCACGATTAAACAGCAATTCACTACCTAAATACAGCGGACTGAATGGCCCCATGATCTTCTGCCCTAGCTCATAGGTAGACTTCAGGCCTTCCCAAGTATCTCCTACAGCTTTAGAAGCCCCCTCAATGGCTCCTTCAGCCATATCATGAAGGAGACTTTGCTTGCTTTCCGGATTTAGATTCGATATTTCCTCAAGAGAATCCTTCCAGTTAAGGGATTTAGCCTGAAAACTAGTGAGGGAGAGTCCGGCTCCTTGGAACATATTAGCCATTTTCTGAATGTATTGGTCCATGATATTTAACTCATTTAAAAGTGGATCTAAGGTAACTGTTTGCTGATAGTCAAGTATATTAAGATTTTCAACTGTCTCATGCACAGAATTATAAGCACGAATTGAGTCCTGCTTAAACTGTTCTTCTTTTAAGGGAGGCAGCTGGACAATATCATTTACTGTCGTCATAATCTCATTCGCTTCATTTGTTAGTTCGGTAGTTATCCTAATTGTTTTTGATAAACCTTGTTCAAGCTCATGTTCTAAAAATTCCTGGCGGATGAATCCTGTTGGTGAAGGTTCAAGTTCATGGAGTGAATTTCCTAGTCGGTCCAAGTATGATTGATAGTCTTTAATCCAGGATTCAAAAAAAAGTAAAAAGGGCAGATGGCATTCCTGATAATAGGTCCGTATTGACCGCCCACCTTCTCCTTTGAAAGAATCTTCAAGAGAAATTAATTCCTCGATGGCTATTCTAATTTGTGTTATTTGGTCCTTAAATATATTCAGTTGATTTCTTATCTGTTGAGTACTTGTTATCAGTTCATTCACATCTAATACTTTCAACCTTATCAGCTCCATCTGCCTACTTTTTTTTAGTTCCATTTTTTTCTACTATCATCTTAAAAGACTTATGGATTTGTTTGAATAGGAATATTGGAGTGATTATATGTGTACTCTGTAGCTGTCTCATAAAAAATAAAACCTGATAAGTTTCTCCTTATCAGGTCATAGAATTTCATGTTTTTGTTTTAATGTATGCCTTATCGCTCTATAGGTACATGACTCAAGAAACTCAGCAGTGGCAGATCGGGTGAGTTCTGTTTTGCCAATCGCTCTTCTTGTTACCGAGTTGAAGTTATCTCTGGCTCTAAGATTCATTTATTATTTGATCCATACTTATATTTTTCCCACTCACTCAAATACATGTCAGCTTTATTCTCTGGATCTGCCGGCAATTTACTAATAAATTCTAGCGAATTACCATCTGGATCATTAAAATAAATCATTGCATGAGCTTGATCTGGCATTACAATGGGTTCGGTGGCATCAAATCCAAATTCTCCTTTTATTTTAACCCCTCGTTCTTCTAACCAAATTTTTGCATTTTTTATATCATTAAAATCCACCTGAAATGCAACATGTCTTATTGAAGGATGGAAAGGACTTTTATATTTTTCACACTCCCATAAGCCTAGCCAACTTTCATTTTTAACTATCCATAAAAAAGCTGTTTGTTCATATTTTATTGCTAACTGAAGACCCAATTTTTCATAAAATATTATAGACTTTTCAATATTACTTACCGGAAGATGTGCTTCATATAACCCCTTTATCATTTCAATAACCTCCTTATAATTATAAGATATATTAATGATAAGGAGGACACGTCAGCTTTTTGAATGATGTTGTATAATACTTAAGTATTAATTTATTATTATTTCATTTAAAAAGTTTTTAGGAATATGCCATTCTGATATTTGATTCTAATATTAAATCATCAATTATTTGGTTAATTGATTCTTTACATTGCCCACTCACCAAAATGTTATTTTCAAAAGATATCTTATCCGATATATGCTGGCGTGGGAGGACTATTCCGTGCAGCCCTCTCAGTACTAACCTAAGGTTATTTAATGCATTAACACCGCCCTTTCCAGATCCTGCTGCAGAAGAAATAGCGATTGGTTTATGAATAAACTGATCCTTATTTAAGAAATCAAGGGCATTCTTTAGAGCTCCACTCATTCCATTGTGGTATTCAGGAGTACAAATATAAAATCCGTCTGCGTCATAAGCTAGATTATACAATTTTTCTACATTTTCATTTTTATATAAATTTATATCGTCTGAATATATCGGCAAAGGATTCTCAAAAAGATCAAAATAAGCCACATTTTCACCTTTTTTCTCTAATTGTTCGAAAATATATTTAGCAAATCCTCTATTATTAGATTTTTTCCTTGAACTACCTGAAATAACCAATATCATTAACTTTCTCCCCTAACTTATATTAAATATATTGTTTTTCATTCATAAGAAATAAATTAATTTCATTTATGTCTTCGTCTGACAAATCGATATCCGAACCTTTTGTGTTTTCAGATAATTGTTCTGCTGAGGTAGCACCAACTATGCAGCTAGAAATATTCTTCATTCTTAAATTCCAAGCTAACGCTAATTGAGGTAGAGTCATTCCATTTTGAATGGCAAATTCATTAAGTTTTTCAACTTTTCTTAGGTATTCCAATTCGAGATACCTTTGCATCATACTTTGTGTTTCGGGTCTGGATGCTCTCGAGTTAAGAGGTGGTTTTTGAAACGATTTATATTTACCAGACAATACTCCATTTGCTAATGGGGAATATGCTGTGATTCCTATACCTACCTCTTCGCAAAAAGGCAGTAATTCCTCTTCGATATCTCTGTCAAACATATTATATTTTAATTGATTGGTTATTATTGGGTGTAGTCCTCTAGTTTTAATTATTTCATTAGCTTCTGCTAATTGATTTTGGTCCCAGTTGCACACCCCTACATATAAAACTTTTCCACTTCTAATAAGATAATCTAATGCCATTAAAGTTTCTTCAATGGGGGTGTAGGGATCAAATCTATGACAATAATATATATCTATATACTCTAAATTTAACCGTCTTAGACTTTCGTTGCACTGCTCGATTAGATGTTTTCTTGATAGCCCTTCTCTGTTAGGTCCCGTTCCCATAGAGAAATAGGCTTTAGTCGATACAACATATGAATCTCTAGAAAACCTTTTTAATGCTTTGCCTAATATTATCTCTGCAGCTTGGGTTGTAAGTGTTGAATTATTAGAAGGCATACCTAGTGGATAAACATTTGCAGTATCAAAGTAATTAATACCCATATTCATGGCTGCAGTAACTAAATTGGTTGCCTCACTCTCATTTAGTGAACCGCCAAAAGTTAGCCAAGTACCTAACCCTATTTCACTAATTTCTAATCCACTATTTCCAACGAGCCTATATTCCACCTAAAATCCCTCCTTGCCTGTATCAATGTCCAATCACATTTAACTCGTATAATTCAATGATTTGTTCTCTCCACTCATTACCTTGTTCGGAGGTATAAGCTTTATGTATTAAATCAATTGGTGTTATGCCTTGTTCTAAAAATACAAAAAAATTGTCATCGTCTTCTATTTCAAAAAAATGAATTTCGGTAGGCTCTAAATAGTTCTTTTGAATAAGCATTTTATATGTTTTTTGATAAGTTGGTTTTTCTTTAGACATATTATTCATCGAAAAAGATTCTACATCGTAATTTAAGCTAAAAACCTTATAAGGTTTTTTTATATATATGGGAGCCGCAAAATCTAATTCTATAACATTATTAGAATCTGTTAACTTGCTTTTTGAAACCAATGTAAAATTATAGGTGTAATCTAATAGATCTTTTATATACTTAGTACTTTCGGTTTTATTTAAATAATCTTTGGCATAAGTATAAAACCTATCAATTTCCTTTACTGGATTTAAACTTCCCGTATCATTATTTACAAAATTCCTAAAAATATCTTCTTTATTTTGTTCTTTCAAGTAATTATAGAATTCATGGAAATTGTTTTTTAGATTATTTATCCTTTCTTTTTGCAACTTATTTGCAAGTCTCTCTAAGAGTATAAAGTCTATCTGATTAAATAATTTTATTTCTATCTCACTGAAGTTGAATTTTGAAAATAATACACTTTTTTCTTTAAATTTACATGTTTTTCTTATTTCGTAATTTCGTAGGTAATGGGAAATGAAGCTTTGAATATTAATGATTGTATCCAATACTTTCCCTCTCTTCAAAAAAGATATTTTTACTCCACTTTAATTTATCTACAACTTCATCGTTAAAATCCAGCAGTACTTCATCTTTTGGCTGCCAAATTAAAGCCCTAGGTTTAATCTCTTTCTTTGTAGAAATATATTCCAGAATCTCATCATATTGAGTACTCTTATTTTCTTCAAGAGGGCAATGAATTTGTATAATATTTTCCAATGGGAGATTATCTATAAAATTAAAGGGATCAATATTATAGAATTTCTTACTTTCAACTAAATTATCAATTCCTAATACAATTCCACTATTAGTTTCAGAAATTATATCTGTTATAAAACTAAAGTAGTCTATTTCTCCGATTGGATTAAATAAGAATGGTACATTTTCTATTAAGAAAGGGATTTTGAATTCCTTTTTGAGAAATTTAATTTTTTTTATAAAAATCTCTTTAGAGTGACTAGTTAAAATTGGGGGCAGCAGAGTGCCTGTTTGAATACCTTTTACACCATTGAAGCACAGGTGATCACTCCACCATAGCGGGACTAATGAATTTAATTTATTTCTTAATTCTTCTAAATTTTTTTTTTCTATTTCTTCATCGGTACCTAATGAACTCCATGTGGCGTGTAGTAATAAAGGTTTAGTAATTTTACCTTTTATTTCATCCAGGCTGGAATTCTGTCCTAAAAAGTATTTACTCACCAAAATCTCATATATATCACAAATCTCATCAATCTTTTCTTGGTTTTTAAGGTATGAAGACATTGATGTTTCTTTTAGCATTAGTCCAACACCTAAATTAGGAATATCTTTCATATTTCCCCTCCGCTTTTCGTTAATTGTCTAAGGTGTTTTACATTTTTGTAAATTGTTCTGTTTCTTCGGCTTATATCAATGTCGTAATAAAAAATTTTATATAGCGATTCTGCGTTACAAAATAAACACTTTATATAAATAGAGTTATAACTTACATGTGGGGTTTTCAACATATTCACTGCATGTTTAACGTGATTCTTGCATACAAATAACATAAGAATTATCCCCATTTATCTTTTTAATAAATTACTTTTGAAACAATTTTAATATCTTCTTCCAATCTTTCTATGCTTCTAAATTGAAGCTTTATTGCATTGTTTAATGTTCTAAAGCCATTCCCTTCTACAAATGTTGGAGCTTTTTCTCCTCCTATAATTAAAGGAGCGATATAACTAACTACCTCATTGACTAACTTCTCTTGTAAAAAGCTTTCAATAACTGTACCGCCCCCTTCTACAAGGATTGAAATTATACCTAGGTTACCTAACCTCTCTAGCACATCTCTGATTACTATCCTAGGATTATTAACTTGAATAATTTCCACCTTGTTATTTGTTGAATACTCATCCATTCTTTCTTTAGTCACTTTGGAACTTATAAAAATTATTGTCCTTGTAGAGTTATCTTTTATTATTTTTGCATCTGTAGGGGTTCTTAGATTGTTATCTAGAACTATTCTAATAGGATTTAAACCATTAACCCTATCTGTAAGATAGGGATCGTCCTTTAATATTGTATTTACGCCAACAAGTATTGCATCATGACTACTTCTATAGCTATGACTGTTCAACCTTGATTTCTCAGATGTGATCCACTTACTTTCGTAATTAGCTGTTGCGATTTTGCCATCTAAGCTAGTAGCAGATTTAATGGTAACGTACGGTATCTTATTTTTAATAAAGTGCAGGTAAAACCTATTTATATCTGATATATCTTTTTCATAGTACCCACTATCTACTTCTATCCCAGCTGTTCTCAGTTTATCTATACCTTTACCATTAACTCGTGGATTTGGATCTAAAATTCCAATCACTACTTTTTTTATATTACTTTCTATAATTAAATCTGTACAAGGCGGGGTTCTATTGTAGTGACAACACGGTTCAAGGGTTACATATAATGTTGCACCTTTTGCTTCCTCTCCAGCCATCTTTATTGCATGTACTTCGGCATGTGGTTCACCTTTTTTCAGGTGGGATCCTACCCCAATAATTCTTCCATTTTTAACTAATACTGCTCCAACCACTGGGTTCGGACTAGTCTGACCCACTGTGTATTTTGTTAATTCCATAGCGAACTTCATATATTGTGAATCACTCATTTAATTTTTCCCCCAATATTGTCTCCCACTCCTCAGTAGTTCCACTATCAGGAAAAATGGTAAAAACAGTTGAATTCTCTCCTAATTTTTCGCTAATTTTTTTTGCTGCTTTTAAATTTCCAGCGGCCGAACTTCCTATCTTTATTCCTGTTTCAGAATAAAAATCTTTCATCTCTGAAAGAGCCTCCTCATATGAACATAATGATTGCTCTTTAATGAGGTGCTCAATACTCTTTAAGAAACTCTGTTTTCTGCCTAACCCAAACCCTCCAGTACCAGCTAACCTCTTCCCTGGGCTTGGTGGGTTTTCACTACCGTAAGGTGCTTCGGCGGGCATTACAAGATGCACTTCAAAATCATCTAATTTTTCCGACAACTTTTTATATACGCCTACTAAACTTCCTCCTGTTCCAGCAGCACTAACCCATGCATCAATTTTACTAATATTATTCAACTTCATAAATTCAACAATTTCTTCGCCAGTGCCATTTCTATGCGCTTCAATATTTGCGCTATTTTCGTGTTGATATAAAAAAGTAAATTTATCATTTTCTTCATGTAGTTTTCTAGCAAATTCTATAACGCCCCAGAAGCCTAGATTTTTATCTACAAGATGTATATTTGCTCCTAACTGGTTGATTTTTTGAATAATACTATTGCTAGTTGAATCGCTTAAGACCAAATCTAGTTTTAATTCAAGTAAATTACAAAGGTGAGCTAAGGAAATGGCTAAGTTTCCACCGCTATATTCTAAAATATGCATTTCTTCATTATTTGACGAATGTTCATTTATTACTTTTTCTAGCATATTTAATGCAGCTCGATCCTTTATTGACCCTGTGGGGTTTTCCCATTCGCATTTAGCAAATATTTTTCCTCCATTATTATTTTTTATTTCAAGAACAGAGGTATTACCTAAGCCTTTTTTGAAATTTTCTATAATTTTCTGTCTGTTTATTGTTATTGTTCTAGCGTTCCCCATAGATTTATAGCCACCTTATAATGAATTAGTTCTTATGCTGAACCACACTATTTTGATGCTGTAAAACTGAACTTTTCCTCTTATAGTAATGATGAGAGGATATCATAAGAATTAAACCTATTAATAATATAAAAATAATCGTAATAAAGGAGGTTGAAGCACCAAAACTACCAATAGAAAAACTAAAAAATCCAACTATAATAGACTGCATTAAAAGACTGAAGGAGTTAATAAAACTATTAACTCTCCCCATAATCTCATTAGGGATTTTATCCATCATAATATTTCTTCTCAAGACTCTAGTCCCTGCATTACCGACTCCTGCAAACACTCTCATTAATAAAAATGCGGATACGAAAGGAAACATCACTATTCCAACTATTCCAATAATAAAAATAGAATAAGTAATATATGTCGATGAGTAATCACCGAATCGTTTTGATAGATAGGCTACTACTACTCCTCCCGTCATAGCGCTTAATGCATATATAACACTGGAATAACCAACTATTTCTGGACCTTTTTCTAACTCTTTATATACATACACAGGATTTATGTAATTTCCAGTTATGACCATTATAAAAGGAAGGAAAGTACATAATATGAAAATCATTAGAGCTGTATTTTCTCGTATATATTTTAATGCTACTTTTATGTCTTTATACATTTTTAAAATAGGTTTATCTTCATTAATAACAGCTTCTCTAGAGGTTGAATTATTTTGGTAGGGAATAAATAACAGTATTGAAAATGCTAGGATAAATGTGAAAATATCCAATAGAAATATTAACCATATATCAACTTTGCCTAAAAGCAAAGCTACAAGGCCGGCACTTAAAAAAGTGGCTGTTTGACCTTGTAC
Organism: Cytobacillus sp. QJM3NY_8; assembly: GCF_056173585.1. Lineage (NCBI taxonomy): Bacteria > Bacillati > Bacillota > Bacilli > Caryophanales > Bacillaceae > Cytobacillus > Cytobacillus sp. QJM3NY_8. The sequence goes on along the minus strand of NZ_JBWBUY010000002.1, from coordinate 256,046 downwards.
TTCCATTAAACTATTTACTTTCTTGTATTCTTTTTGAGTGAATATACTCTGGGTAAATGCCATTAATGTCGGAATCTGTATAGCATTATATAAAGAGCTAACAATCGTCATTATTATTAGGATCCATAAACTGAATTCACCTGAAAAAAAATAATTAGTTAATAATACACCAAATATTATAGCTGCCAAGATTTCACAATATAATAATATTTTTTTTCGAGGAAAATTATCAATTATGACTCCAATATATGGGCTTAAGAAAAAAATTGTTATTGTAACTGAAATGAAAAGTAGTCCATATATTTTTTCGCCTTCATTCATATTAATAATTAGCCAAGGGATAGTAAAAGCTGATATTCCACTCCCGATGGCACTAATTATATTTGCTAGTAATAGCAAACTCATTTTGCGATTTTGTGACATTTTTCACCACCATAGTCTATAGACTTATAGCTAATCTAAAACCTGTAAAGCGAAATTCGGGATTTGGATGTCTCCCGTGTCTTCTAGCAACCCTGCACAAATCTCCACCTCGAGCAAAGGAACCCCCTTTTAGGATAAAATAATCCTTTCCGAGAATCTGTAAAAGGTCATCATCTATAACAACCCCATTAGGATATGCATCATATTTGGTGTGAACCCATTCCTCAATATTTCCACCCATATCATAAAGCCCATAATATGATTTTCCTTTTTCGTATTTTCGCACAGGAGTGGTTTTCTCTATCTTTGATTCATAAGTATTACAAAATTCTTGAGAAAAATTATTTCCCCATGGATATATTCGCCGGGTTTCCCCCCTGGCTGCAAATTCCCACTGAGCTTCAGTAGGAATTGTAATATTCTTATTGATTGTTGAGCTCAACCATTCACAGAAACTTAGAGCCTCTTCGATGGTGACACCCCAGACTGGATTTTCATGGCCACCTCCCAAGACTTGATCAGAAATACTTTCTGGGAAAGGCTGACTAGTTTGTTCGCAGTATTCTAAATACAATCCATTTGTGACAGGGATATCACTAATTTTATAGGGTTTTAAATAAACCTCATTTATTGGATATTCCTTGAGTAACCAGTTTTTAAATTCATCTTTGTATGAATCTGATAACAAACGAGTCCTCCAATAGTCATGTGCTTCTTCAATTTCTTCCAAAGAACTCCCTATTCTGGCTTTGCCCCCTGGTATGTATATCCAATTTATATCGTAAAAGCACGAATTCATTTTCAGTCCTCCGTCATGTTGCTGCTTATTACTAAGCATAAAACTCACGAACTTTTATAGGTGATCCATCGACTATTCTATAGATGTTTACAAACCCTCCATTACCACCTACAAAAAGAATTTCTTCTCCTTCTAATGAAACACCATATAATCCTTTAGGATAATCATATAGTGGTTCAACCAGGTCAACCATGTCACCAGTTGCATAATCATAGGCTCCTATTTGCTTACCATAACTAATAACAAATACATGATCGTTAATCTTTGTTCCATTCTCATTGGTATTCCATAATAACTCAGTAAAGACTTTTTTAGATTCTCCCGAATCAAAATCGATTTCAATGAAACCAAAGGTACCTGTAATAAATTCCTTTTTCTCATTTTGGACAATGCGCTTTGGATATCCATCTAGTGTAAATGCATTGAGTTTTTCAAAGCTGCTATTATATTGAATAATTTCACCGGTTTTTAAACCAATGATTTTATTTCCATTCGTTCTATAACCTGTTACATAAATTGGTGCATTGAAAGTTAATTTATTTAATGTGCTTCCTGTAGAAACATCTAATTCGTAAACATCTCCATTTTCTAGCCCTAGCAACGCGGTTTCAAAGTTTTCATTTATTGAAATATATCTAGTAAGGTCACCAAAGTCTTTATACCATATGATTGTTCCATCCATATCCGCTTTATAAACTATATTATCCCTGGTGACAGCTAAATAAGACCCCGCTTTGAGAGGACAAACCCTAAAAGTGATACCAAGGGAATGTACATTTTGTTTTATCTTTTTAACTGTCACACTATTGTATTTAGTTGATTCGAAATTTATTATGCTAACGCCTTTACCAGTAGCTAAGTAAAGTGTTTGTTTATCTTCAGGATGTTGTTCAATAGACCAAATACAAGAATAGTCAAAGATAGCATTTGACAAAATTTTTCCGGAAAAATCCACTTTAACAAGCTCTCCACTTTGCATCAATAAGAAAATTTCATTTTGAATTATAGTGGCACTTACAAATTGGTACCTAAATGGACCTATAACATCAACTAACTTTATTTCCTCATTTGTATTATCATAAATATATAATCTTCCATCAAAACCACCAGTTATTATCTTTTTGTAGTCTTCAGAAAACAAAAGGAACTCCACATCGTCTGTTGTGAAATGATATTCCTTTTTCTCTAAGTTATCTGGATTTATGGTCACTATTCCATTTCTTACATTTCTATCAGCGTCCAGCCCATAATCCTGAGTAGCAACAAAACGATTGTGCAGCTGGTCGTATTTTATGATGTGAACATTTCCACTATCGATAGGAACTTTTTTATCAAAATTAAGATTATCGATAGTACCTAAATGAAGTATTCCACAAGTTTCCGAAATGGCTTGAATACTTTCGTTTTCAGTGCATATGCAATCAATAAATGATTTTTCATTGAATGGAGGAAGTATATCTAAAGGCTCAAAAGTTTCTTGATCTAAGACGACAAATTGTGAGTACCCATTATTTGTGTATAACTTTCCATTAAAAGTACCAATTCCTCTAGAAAGACTTGGCGATGGTTCCTCATCAAGTGTCAAAAGGTATTCCTCACTTCTCAAAGAATAGTCATCATGGAAATCAAGTGGTTTTAACGTTGCTAAGTCCCACTTTCCTATTACCCCTCTAATATCTTTGGTGAATACATATCCATTATCAAAAGTTATAGCATTAATCATGTTATTGTAATGAGTAGAAGGTGATGACTTTACTACGGATAAATCCTTATTAAGATAGTGAAGTCTCCCTTTAATATCTGCACATAAGATTAAATCAAGTTCTTTAACATAAAGTAATTTAGTAAGTCTATCAGATATATTCACAATTCTCCTCCTCAATTATCAAATGAGATAGAGTAATAACCCTATCTCATCCGAGTTTTTTAATCTTAAGATGTTAAAAGAATCATTTCTTATTTCTCAGCAACTGCGATTGAACGACTTGGTTTTTTGAAAGGCTTTCTCTTCATGATTTCACCCCCTGTAAAAAATTTGTATGCTAGCACAACTTTATTGTGATTTAGATTTATACTTTTAACAATTGGGAAAATTTTTAAATTTATGAAATAGAGTGAATTAAACTGCCAAGTAATAATAAAAAAACTTGTAGACCGACCTAGTAACTAGGCTTTGTCTACAAGTTGGAGGGTTCAAAAATATATAATCATTATCTATCTTATTTCTTCAGGTGCAGGTGGCCAAATAGGACCATTAGGATCACTATTTATACTCTCCGCCTGAACTATATTATGCGTGTTTACTCCACCACTTAGAAATGTTACAAAAACTATTAAGACCACAATTCTTTGTACTTTCTTCATCACTATCTCTCCCATGTAGAATCATTAGTAAATTTCTGTTCCATAGCCTTAATTCTGTTTGTTAAATTAAGCTCTGTATCCAAGATATAAATACTGCCATCATAAGAACTAGCTGCAATATGACCATTAGAAACATCTATACTACTTATACCGTTTTGAGCAATACTTTTCTTTTTAGATAATCCTGAAATATGATCAACTTTTACAAGGTTGCCCCAATAATCTCCCACAACTAGATTTTTCTCATCTATAAACTTCACAGATTTTAATGATTTATTACCTAAATCAAAGATCGCAGATATTCTCCCTGTATTAATTTCAAAAATTTTAAGGGTGAAATCCCGTGATACACTCGCTAAATAATTTCCGGTTGGATCGATATCAATATCATTGATAATGGCTGAATGACCTATAAAATTATCTAGTATCTTTCCATTGAAATCCCATGAGATTAATTCTCCTCCGGCTGAGCAGCTTATACCAAATTGCTCATTTGGATGCAACACTAGTGATTTAACAGCTCCGTCATGAATTTTTATAGCATTACGTTTTGTTCCGTTTGAATCTGTAATAATAATTTTGCCGCTATAGCAACCTATAAAAATTAATTCATCTTCTCCTGACCCAATAGACTTAATTATATTAATGGGGCCTTCGTTTATAAGGACTTCATGGTGGTTAATACAAGAATGAGATGTCTTTGTACAATTTTTGTTACAGTTTTGATTTAAGTTGAATATATGAAGTTTTTGGTTATGCGAACCCGTAAAGATTTTATTTTGGGTAAAATGGACAGCATTCATTAGATATCTACCACTTTGGGGTTCAAACTTGTTTGCAAAATCATTTGAACTTATGTCTCCTAGCCTTACATACCCATCATCACTGACAGTAGCAAGTAGGTTATCATTCACAGAAACCTGGTTAAAACAGGGGTTTCCTGAGTTGTCGATATCTCCAAATTCCTTTAATTTTCTTCCTGTTAGCGAATCCCAAAGAATGACTGTACCATCAAAAGAACCCGCTAAAACATATTTACCGGAAGGAGAGAAAGTCAAGGATCTTTCCCATTTAGTATTAATATTTTCAAAGCTCACTTCCATATCAAATGATTTAGAATTCCATAAATATATTTTTTGATCATATGCTGCTGATAAAATATTACCATTAACAGGCGACACTGCTACTTTCTTTATTGCCGATTTATGTGCATGTATCTCTTTTAATAGTTCTCCTGAATTTAAGCAAAAAATCCTTATAACCCCGTCATCACACCCTAAAACTGCTCTTTTATTCTTTATATCTATTGCACAAGTATCTGTTTCAACGTCAAAAGGGCCCCAAGATTTTAGTAAGTCCCCAGTTTTTACACTCCATAGTTTAAGGGTCTTATCATCTCCTGTAGTAACAAATTTGTCTTCAAAGGCTGCAATAGATAAAATATCTTTATCATGACCATAGATAATTCTTTCGATCGAACCATTGTTTAAATTCCAAATTATAATTCTCTTATCGCGGGATGTGCTTATACCTTTGTTATGGTTAATAAAAACAAAATCTTCCACATCATCATTATGTCCCAGTAAGGTACTCTTCTTTTGTTGTTTTTCAACGTCCCAAATTATAATTGAGTAATCGGAAGAACAAGTTGCTAATAGAGTTTTCCCATTTGAAACCACTTTATTTACTAGATGGTTATGTACTCCTAATAGTTTGAATTCGCCTGTCGTAAAATTAAATTCTCCAACTGCTCCATCATAACCAGCAGTAAAAACGCGAGAAATTTCCTCATTAATAACCACACTTGTTACCGGACCACGATGTCTAAGGATTGTTTCATTTTCTTTAATAAGAAGTGTCATTTTACTATCAGCTCCTGTTTATAATGATTATTCTTAACCCTTTTGGTAGTAAGATATTTACTATTAAAAGAATTTTCTCCACCCCACAGAGGAATTCTTTGGCTAATAGTAACCCCATATTTTTTTAAGGCTTCAACCTTTAGTGGGTTATTGGTAAGAAGAGAAATTGGTTTGGTCCTTAGGTGTTTTAAGATTATTATCGGTTCATTGTAGTCTCTGTAATCATCTTCTAAACCTAAGGTATTGTTAGCTTCTACAGTATCAAAACCTCTTTCTTGTAAAATATAAGCTAAGTTTTTGTTGAATAATCCAATACCCCTACCCTCTTGATAACCAATATAAAATAGAGCTCCTGTTCCTGTTTTTACTATTTCTTTTAAAGAAGCATTCAACTGATACCCACAATCGCACTTTTGACTATGAAATATATCTCCAGTTTGGCAGACACTATGAAGTCTCACAAAAGCTTCATTTGAATCTTTAAAATCTCCATAGGTTAGTATAGAAGAACATATTCTATTAAAAGGGTATTGATCAGATACTTTTTTATAGGATTTATTATTCTCTTGCGGCTGTTTGAACCATGTGTACCAGTTAAATACATATACATCTCCTTCTATTTCAACCGGTAATTTGGCTGGTCCAGCAAGACATAATTCAAATTCTTTATTAAATGGTAATACCGTCACATAATGTTTAAAAAGGTCGTGTTCATCATTCTCTAACTCAAATTGCAAATTTTTCCCTCCTTAATATTAATACTATTAATAACTTGAGAATAATAGAAAATTATGAATTTTCATATTGGGAAAATTTTAATTAGGGCAGAGATATATTTGTCTTCATTCGAATAAAGAAATTGAATTTTTAAATAAGCTCTTAATTTCACTGAGTGTAAAACTATCTATACAATATTTTTCTAGTTTTCTATAGCAAAATATTAAGTGTTTTTTTTGATTGTGTAGTTCAAAGTAGGGAATCGCTTCTTTGAGGATATATTCCTCCATCTTCTCATATTCTTTTTTTAATAAAAGTTTGTAGATATAAAAAATATGAAAATACTCATCTTTCTTGTGAAGATCAGATAATAAAAGTATTTCTTCAATTAAAGAATTGCTAATATCTTCTTTTTCTATAATATATATTTCAGCCAGTTCGGTTAGGTTATCCAGGTATCTCTCTTGTTTGTTATTATCTTTATGAAAATTTAAACTTTCATTTAATATTTCTTTAGCTAGCTTATAGTCGCCCTTTTTTTTCAAAATAAGTCCATAATTATGACTAGCTATAGACTCTATTTCTTTATCTTTTAATATCTTCGAGTTATAAATTACTTCTTTAAAATATAACTCTGCTTTATTGTAAGTCCCTAATTCCGCTAATGTTATTCCAAGTAGTAACTTTACGTGGTTAATTCGCTTATAGTTGTAAGTCTGCATGAATAATCCCTTTGCTTTAATCGCTGCCTCTATAGCTTCACCAAAGTTTCCGGTCCTACCACTTACAAGCCCAAAATAATATTGTACATCACCCTGGTCTAAGGAGTTATAATCCAAGCATTTATTGAAATACCTTAAGGATTCTATCAAGTTACCTTGTTTTAAAGCTAAAAGCCCTTGTATAAATGTTAAGGATTCTAATTCTTCTGGTAATAGGGATTTTTTCATTTTTGTTAATAATTTATAATATTTATTTGCCGACTCGATATTATTTTCATGAATAAAGTATCTACACATTTCCAAATATATTTTTGGTCCAAGACCATAACTAACGTACTGCTCTTCTTTAAGACGAATATTATCTAATATAGTTTTTGCCTCATTATAATTGCAGAAATAAATTTCTTTTGACAAATGTTTAATTTTTTCCACAGCTAACTTTTGGTCTATTATTATATCCTCATATTTAAGACCAACCTTTTTCAGCAAAAGAAAAAGTGTTTCTTTATTTACTTCCTTAGAACCATTCTCTATTTTACTTAAATGAGGAATTGAGCATATATCTGAAGCTACTTCTGCCTGAGTCATTTTGAGCTTGATCCTATGTAGTTTTAATACTTGACCAAAATTCAATTAAATCACCTACTAATAATTTTATATTTGAGTTCCAGGATTTCACATTTTACATTGAATATGGCATAGTTTTTTTTGACTAATTAGAACAAGCAATTCGTGTATTTACGAAAATGAAATACCTAATATTTACCATTATAATTTAATTTTAACATAAACCTTTATTGATATAGTACTAATAGTACCAATGTATCTAGTTCGAACTACAGAGAAACTAATAATCACCACCATCTTTTAGTCTAAATTATTATGATAATATAGATCTAAATATACAATTGCTACTGGTATACGTATTCCAGACATACCCTTGCTCAAAAAAAGAAGCTACCTTGTTTGGTAGCTGTTCTTAAAATTTGCCTCTTATCGGATTCGCGTATTTAAAAAAATTCTTTAAATTGCGCAGTTTCTTCTGGATGATTTTTGTGTCTTCTACTTTTATACCATTTAAGGGGATCATTTCGTTGAAGATGTATGTAGTCGCATAATTACTTCTTACAAACTAGGCACTCACGTATGCCCTCTTCACTTATGATTCCCTTAAAACCTCCGCACCAGTAGTAACTTCCATTCTTTTCTTGATTATTGATGACCTTTTGTTCAAAAAATCTAATGTTAATATGAGGACAACTTACATTATGTAATGTTTTAATTTTCGTTGGTTTATCCTCTATAAGGAAATAACCAATTTTATTTTTTCTATATTCATTAAATTCATTTATACTTTTTATTCTAATCATTGTTCGCCCCTACTGTTATTTGTGATTGTAGCCTAATTAACGAAGCTTATTTTATAAAACTAATCTTCTATGTGCTTAATAAACTCTACCTTTTTTTCTTTCAAGTTTGGTTTTGCAATAAAATCAGCATTTTTCCAAGCGAAGGACTGAGTGTGTGTCAGATCTATCCCACCATGCTTCACGTTCATAGGCTGATTTTGGGAGTGTGAATCCAAGAATGTCTTCCACCTCTAAAAGGTCATTTTAGTACTCTTGGTCTTTTGGGACTTTAAAAAATTTTGTAGCGGTTCGTATTTGCTATTTCTGTTACTCATTCTTAACACTCCTTTGGAAAGATTTATAATTTTTAACTAGATATCATTATATTTCCTTTTGAATATATTGGAAAGGTTGTAAGTCGAACCTCCCCAATTTGATGTAGATCTGCTAAATGACTTGATTTATAAGCCCTTATTGTTTTACTTTTCCTTTATAACCATATCTAGGGAGGTATATTTTGTCACAACAGTCCAAAAAACAAATTACTGAAAAAGATAAGAATATCCTTAAAGCGTTATGTGAGTTATACAAAGAAAAGCAGTCAGGTGTAGGACCATCTGAGATAGGACTTAAAGTAGGAAGAGATAAATACGATGCAGCTGCTTACTGTAATTTATCCTTGAAGAAGTTGATCGAGTTTAATTTAGTTGAGAAACTTTCAGAGGGTAAGTATAGACCGGTGGAAAAAGATAAAGATTAAGGGGCTGGGACAAAAGCATTTCGACCAAAGAAAAAAACGAACTATTATTCGAAATTCTGATTTAGAGTTTCGTAATAGTTCGTTTTTTTTATTTTTATTACTTTTTAAAATAGAAATCATTCGGCTTTAACAACGGACAATTTAGTTCTGTCCCAGCCTCTTTATAATTAGTGTTTATCAAAAGCAGTTTTATATAAAAAATAATTCAATCCCTATAAACATAATAAATAACGCTGAACTAGTTAAAATGCTTAAGATATGCCGTTTAGATTCCTTCAAATACTTTCTTTCAAACAATGCACGAACAAGCAAAATAGCTGAAAGGATAACAACAGGATAATGTGGTTTTAAACCATATTCAAATACAAAGCCAATTAAAAATAAAATTATTAATGCAATTGCAGCAACTATTATTTCAGTAATTTTATGTGTTTTATTAAGGTGTAATTTTCCTTCGTTACTTTTAATATCAAGCTTATTTTTTAAAATAAAGTACGTAATTAAATAGGCTAGAAATACTAACACTGCGTAAACATACATGTTAAAATCTCCTCCCCAGTTGTATTTCTAAATTGTAGCATAAAAAGTGGATTCTATTGGTATTAATATTCAAATTATTAAAAATATGGGAAAGGGTTTCCTCTCCCATATTTTATCAGCTTAGGTTTTTAAACACCTGGAGTTCTATGATAATAAATATTTTTGTAACCCAAATATATTTGCTTACCTTCCCAAACTGCATAAGCTTGATAATATTCTCTTTTGTAAATCGGATATTGATGTTTGTAGTTGATTTGGTAAAGTCGCGCTGCGCTCGAGTTTGTATATATAGAACCTAACAAGATTGAAGCAATGCCTATCATTGCAGAGGTTAATACTGGTAAAGTAAACAGACCAATAATTGTTGCAAGGGCACCTACTGTGTAAGTCCCTATAGTGTTCTCAAAATGAAGATTTCGCCACCCTGACCATATAACAGACCAATTACCTCCTGGATTACCACCTGAAACCCAACTGCTACTGCTATATGCTTCGATAGCATTTTGTTCTTCTTCTTTATTCTTCACTTGATCTTCTTCTGAAGTGACTTGTATTTTATGTACCTCTCCATTTATAGTAAAGGAGTTTTCGTCTACTTTTTCAATCACTTCAACATAACCATCTGTATTCGAAACTACAACATTTGGATTTTCTGTTCCGTAAATTAAAACAGATTCATCCTTAACAATATCTGCATCTTTTAGGTAAGTAGAAGGTGACTTAGTAACCTTATTTACTAAACCAGCTTCTGATTTTGATAGTTCAGATCGGTTTTTGAAGCTAGGATTATCAAGAGCTGCTTCAACCCTTTGTTTTTTTTCTTTAGGCATTTCACTTATTTTTTCTAAAGCTAAATTGCTAGTTTTACTTTTACCATCTTTCCCTGCAGCATATCCAGGAAGAGCCAAACTCAAAACTAATAAACTTGCTAGAAAAATTGAAAAACCAGGCTTTAACCACTTTTTCATTCTGCAAACACATCCTTAATCATAAATTTAAAATATTTCCTTTCTAACCCTCCTTGTTTATCTATAGATACATCTATCATTATAGTAGAATTGTCATGCTAAACTGGCATTTTATTGAAATATTCAAATAATAGCACTGTTTTATTGATATATTCATTATGACAGCCACAAATATCATTTAGTAGTTCAATAATATGAATAGGGAGCCGTTTTGGGGATAAAAATTGAACCCCTGGCTAAAGTGCCAAGGGTTCATATGGACTAAAATTAATAAGTATACGTTTAATAAATTAAATTGACTTCTTTAATCCACAACTTGAGCATTCTCTAATAAATTTACCTTCACCCACTGAACTCTTGAAGTGAGCACTATTGCAGTTATCACATCGACCGCTATTCTTATCTGGCATTTCTTTATAGTCATAAATTTTGTCGAAATCAAAGTCTATAAAAACTTCAGTTGTTTTTTCCATGGTTGCCCCCTGTATATATGCCTCTAGAATTAATGCCCTAAGACAATAACTCCAATTATACTTAAAAATGTGAAGAATTTCTTCACTTTTATTATTGGGGAAACACTAGATGTCTTGAACCAAATGTGATTGTTAGAACACTAATTAGCATTAACCAAATAAAATATCACCATTAATGTAAACAAGGTCATTATAAGTATGCTTCCTATCTTTTTTATACTTGTTTGCTTAGAGGAAATATAGTCGATTAAACTCGAATTGATTATAATATCAGTGTTTTTACTTAGAGCCACATTGAAAAAATCTTTAGATTTCTTCGTTTGTAAATAGGTAGGAAGGAATACAGAATTGATTACCATCAGTCAAGATTACATCAATCCAAAATTTTCTTAAATTATTGTTACCATAGTGCTTGTCTACCCTTAAAAATATTTTATTTATTTCCTGGTACTGAACACGGTTTCGCGAAAAATCTTTGTAAATAAAATGATCATCTTTAACAATGATTTTGTGTTGTAGCATTAAGTATAATATACCAGCAAAAATTGCTCCCATAGCCAGCCCTATAATAAGGTGTAGTGTAAGTAATTTATAAAATAATAATGCGAAAACAACGATTAACCAGCCTGTAAACAAAGGCTCTCTTCTTATTACCATTGGATAATTCATAATTTCATCTACCTCTATAAGCTATTTAGTTCTTTCCTAAGAATTCTATGTATTGATTTGATTTTATTACAAGTTCTGACGTATTTTTTCCCTTATACTCATTCTTTTTTAATCGGGAACCGTAAGCTAAAACTTTTCTTCCTATAAGTTGTTCATCTTTATAAGTGAAGTGTTTAAAGTATTTTGAGAATATAACCAAACTAAAAACCACCCCATTAATTGGCTCGAAGTTAATATAATACACTGACTCTCTTCTTACAACATTCTGGATAACCCCGTATACAAAATAACTAAGGTTAGGGTCTGCTCGGTCGTACCATGCTAATTCATGTGCTTTATCATGGCTAATGACAATCTGGGAAAGAGGAATTTTTCGCCCATTAATGCTAACCAATATTGTTGCCAAAGTATCTGGTTCATATGAAGTAAGGAGTTTAACTATAGCCTTTAAAGTACCAATACTGTTAGGCGTCTTGCTTTCCTGCTTCACTTTTACCTCATTTGGATCTTTCGCCTTTTTTATACTCTCCTCTTTTTCAACTGTTCTTGCAACATAATCAGGATCTAATTTTTTTAAATTTAGCCGAATTAGGGTTTCTTTTATGCCTTTCTCCATTAAGTCAGATTGATATTCTTCTACCTTTTTTATACTTTCCTCAAAAGTTAATATTCTATAAAATCCGCATTTTTCATTGTGTTTTGAATGATCGTTCTTGCCGGTTGTTTTAAAGTAAGGCACAGATGAATCTGTTCCAGGAACAAAAATTAGGTCGGTATGACAACTTTTATCAATGCATCTAATTCGTTGGCCATTCTTATCTGGATTGTACTCAGCTGCGGTAATAATTTGGCCATTGTGAAGCAGGGCTGAATTCATTTTTATTCCTCCTATTCTCTTTATTGCGGAAATTTAAATATAAGTTTGTTTTTATCCTCATCCCAACCTAAAAAGGCTTCGAACATTTTATCTGGTTTCTTCTGACTTTTAAATCCCTTTATTAAAGAGGTTTGACCAGTAGTAAACAATTTCTTTATGTTCTCCTTACTGATCGGTTTTCCCGCGACAACCTTGCTTATTCTGAAATCACAGTTTGTCTTTTTAAAGTTGCTACAACTGTAAAACGTTTCACGCTCTAAAACTGGTGCACCGCACTTTTTACATAGACCTACTTCTTCAGCTTTTTGAATATCTTTGGCATATTCAACAAAATTCCAAGAAGCGGCATCCTTAATAAGTTTTTCAACTATTTCTTTCGTTATGTCTTCCGTTCTCTTAACGAAGGAGGAAACAGAACCTTCTCCTTTTTGGATTTGTTTTAGATAACGTTCCATCCTACCGCTGGTTAATACAGAAGTTAGATAGTTGTTTTCCCCTAATGCTTCAATTAAGACACGGCCCTCGGGCAGCATATAAACTAGGTTTTTGCTTACATTTACATACCGCTTGGTGATAATAGATACGATGCCGCTCCTGGTTGCTTCCGTTCCCAGCTGCAACTCAGAGTTCTTAAAATCTTCTTTATCAGCGCAATATGGGGCGGGATTACACATAATTTTGATCAAGTCTCCTAGTGAAAAACGAGAAGGGGGATTTGTTGATCCAGCTTTAATTTGGCCTGAAAGCATTGTTCCGACTTCCCCTTCTTTTATATCTGGTAACTGGTTCTCTTCCTCCCCCGAATTTGTCGAAAGGCCCATATATATCTTTTTCCACCCTTCTTCTTTAACAAGGGTCCCGCTGCTTCTAAAACCAAATTTATCTGCAACCGTAATAATGATTCCAGTAGTATCGTATATGTAGTCTTGATAGTGTGCGGCAATAATGGATTTAGCAATTAGGTCATATATTTGTTGTTCCCCTTTTGGCAAAGTAAGCGGGTTTACCTTTTCTTCCGTCAATATGATTGCATAATGATCACTTACTTTTTCAGAATCCACATATCTTTTATCTTGAGAAATATCTCGAGTTGCTCCCTTTATTAAATCTTGATAGCTCTCCAGCTCTCCCAAATTTTTTATTATGACTGGCATCCAAGCTGCTTCCCCAGGAGTTAAGTGCTGACTGTCGGAACGTGGATATGTAATCAGGGATTTATCATATAATGCTTGAGCAAAACCTAAAACATTAGCGGGAGTCATTCCATATAAACGATTAGCATGCATTTGAAGGGAAGATAAGTTGTAGAACATAGGAGGTCGTTTCTTTTTTTCTTCTTTTTTAATGGTATTAACAATAGCTGGTTGACTTTGACAATACTTAGAAAAGGCTTCAAGCATATCTTCATCCATGTCAAAGATGTGCTCTGATTCATTACTAAACCATTTGGCATTTAATTTGGCCTCTCCAAATTGAAATTCACCGATTAGGTCGAAATATGGTTTACTAATAAAGTTCTCAATTTCCTTTTCACGCTGATAAATAATACTCATTAAGGCGGTCTGTACTCGTCCCGCACTAAATGTTTTTTCAATTCCTTTTTGATTAAGCAGACAAGTTAAGGCTCGGCTAGCAGACATGCCCACTAACCAATCGGCTCTTTGTCGGGCTAATCCCGCATAATAATAATGCTGATAATGCCTATTGTCCTTCATGCTACGAAATGCTTCAACCACACTATCTTTGGTCAGGCTACTAGTCCACAATCTTTTTACTGGCTTTCTATTATTCAAATAGTAGAAAATCTCATCTAATAATAAACATCCCTCAATTCCAGGATCAGCAGCATGTATGATAACTGAAATGTCGGGGTCCTTTAAGAACTTCTTAAAATTATTGAAAATGCTTCTTTTACTTTCAATAACCTTTAACTTGTACTCTTTTGGAATAATAGGCAAGTTATCTAAACTCCATTCCTGGTACGCTTTTGAGTAGTCTTCAGGACGATAAAGTTCTAGAATATGTCCCACAGCCCAAATAACCACTGCACCTTCGGGGAACATGACACAAGGTGCAATGGCTATATGTGTTTTCATATTCTTATTAGGAAATGGAGCAGCAAGCGCTTTTGCTTGACTGGGCTTTTCAGCGCAAATGAGTGCTTTCCCCATCAGACCCTTCCTCCCTTCCTAAAAAGAAATTGATTATTACTCCTTTTTGGCCTGGAAATAAGGGATTCTTTTTTAACTGTTTCTTCTTCAGTCGGCTTTTTTAGGTCTCCATATTCCTCTCTTATAATTTTCTTTTGATACTGAAGCTGATCCAATTTTCTCTCCCCCCTAATATACGAAGAATAAGCTATATTTTTATTAAGTTAAGCCGTATTTGAAAATGCTTTATGGTTATCATTAAATTCTGTTCCAGGCATAATTTCTTGACTACCACATCCGGTAATGATTAAGGCTCCTAATAAAACCCCTAAAACTATGTAAGCCTTTTTCCCACTTTTATCAGACATTAGCAAATCCTCCGGTTAATCATTTATTCAACAAATGCCTTTAAGTTTTTCTGCAGCTATATTTAACAAGCAATTCTTGATATTGATTGATTGAACATCACAACAGGCGCGAACCAACTCATCAGGATCTTCAAGATTCCGCAAAGTTTCAATCAACAATAATTCTCCTTGAGTTAGCTCTTTAACATTTACTGAAATCATACTAGTCATGTCTCCTCTTAAGCTGCGGTGTTTAAGTGTTCTACACACCTTTGAATAGCGCCAGAAGCACCAAACCCATTATGATAAAGCACATCTTTACCAAGATCTTTACAAACTTCTTTTATAATATCCATACTTACGTGTCCAACTGCCCCTAGTAATACGACTACACAATCTGCCTTCTTTACTAGCGTTTTGAACTCCTTTTTGTTACCTCCGTTTCTTGTTTTACCACTATGGAAGATAATATTTACGTTATTTTTTTGTCCTATTCGCTTGTACGTAGCCTCTTGAGATCCTCCGAAAATTGCGACAGTTTTTCTCATTAAAAATCCCTCATATCTAGTGTTTGAATTACAAATAAATATAACATATATTACACTAAAAACAAGTATTTTCTTATATATTTTTCCAATTTAATTAGGCGTTTATTAACTTCTTCAAAAATATATCACCAAAGTCTGGGTGCACATAGCTTTCTTTATAATCCAGTAAATCTTCCATGACTTTCAGCATTTCTAAAGTACGCATATTCTTAACAAGAAACGCGTTAAAAAGGTTTAACTCTAATTCAGTTATTTCTGAAGCATCTAAGGTAACTAAAATTAATTTGGAACCCATATTCCTCATTTTGATAAGAAACTCAACTGTCTTTGGATTAATTACTTTCTCGAGAATAATTAGTTTGGGAACACAACCATTTTCATAAAGTTGTAATTTACTAGTCTCCGTTTTAATAACTTTGAACAAATGTCCAAACTTCAGATCAATTAGCTTAACCAACCCATCCTGAAACGGTGACTTTTCATGTATCACCATAATGGTATCTCTGTTCACTATCTCCCCTCCTACATAAAAAAACCCTGCTGTAAAAGTGCATACAAGTAGAAGTATGCATTTACAACAGGGTGGTCCCTTTATATATTTTGTTTGATTTAATTATATCAATACTTTTGCATAATTATCAATATCACTTCGTCCAATTTACCGGTTTAGGAGAGGAAATTGAAGAAATTTGGCCATTAATTAGTAATCCATACTGCCCGTATCCTTCTGCGTCTATTATCCACGCGACTTTGGAGGCCAATGTGAGAGAAGATTTGTGATCGTGCAGTGGAATTGGGGACTTATATACTTTTGAAGTCCAGCCTTTTACTGCATTTTCAAGGCTTTTTGGATGTAGCAATGGTTTTTTGCACAAATTGACTATCCAGCAACCGTAAGTACCACAAGAAGATACATACCATCTGGCGTCTTCTCTTTGAGCTGGAAAGTCAGGCTCATTTGGATATGTATACTTTTCCTTTTGTACCGGCTTTCCGATTAATTCATGAAACACATTCGGATCGTCCAATAAATAATCAGCTTCTTCTTCTATTAGTGAGAATTTAAAGCCAATATGATTATTGTTTAGCGGGGGAGAGGCCATTATATCTCTAGATAAGAAAAAGCCGCACCTTGCTGCCTCGTAAGAACTATCGACATTTACGTTTTGACTGATCGAACAAGTTTCTGTAAGTTCATCAAATAGGTCACACGATGTCCGGCATGATACCGCTGCAGGATTTACTTGCTTTTTACTATTATCTATTACAAGTTTTAACATGGCATTCACCCTTTTCCTAATAGCTTGTTATACAGCACCTAATACAATTGGAGAAATAAACGTCAATAAGGTTAATCCGCCAGCAAAGACCCACATTCTTTTGCTCCACCTGCCGAATTCAGGATGTTTTATCAAGCGATAAAGTAGATAAAATACTAATCCAATTGATATCATCCAATCAACAGTAGAGTGACTGGCAGCAGAGATTAACTGAATAAAATCACTTGCGAGTAGTGTAACATTTTCACTATTTGTTGTAAATAATAATAGTATTAAAATTCTGATGAAAAAGAAAGTGATTGGAACCCAGATTAAAAGCCCGGTGGATCCTTTCATCACCTGGCCAGTCTTAGTAACAATTGAGTAACCTAGCCTAACCACTCCAAATAGAAACATTATTGTAAATATGGCAGAGAACAAAAAGGATATTTTTGGTGCAGTATTATTTAGATTTGTAGACCAAACATTGAGCTGTTCATTTAATGTGATACCGTTACCCTGCTGCAACGGACTTGCGCTTGCAGCAGAGGGTATCAAAATCACTAAAGCAAAGAGTAGTAATAGGAAACGAAATTTTAAGACCATCTTCTTTTCCCTTTTCCATCAAAGCGGAAGCAAAGGCCCGTTTCAAAAGTTGCTGTACTAATTCGGCCATTAATGATTGGAAGGTCCACTAAGTGCTTGTACCTTCCTTGATTGTAATCCAGCACTTGAGAAAGAGAAGATAGCCATTGACCAAGAACCTGTGTGTTAACAGTTTGCTCATTGCTTAAAATGGTATTAACCTTTTTACCATCCAAGTTCAACTTAAATCGAATATTGCTTAATCGGTAATTATGCCATCCAAATTCAATCTGGGTAAGAAACGCTCTAAATGGAATTAGTTTCTTAAACAGTGGCGTAATATAACTTAGTATTCTATGATTATCTTGAACTTCACTTGGAAGAGCTGTATGTAATTCTAAATCAATACTATTATGTTCAAAGGATCCATCCGGGTTAACTGCTATAGAAGCATCCAGGTTTACATTTAAATGGTTACTTAGTGGGGTCAACCAGGCTAAATCTACATAGGTTAGGTTATCTTCAATTGATTCATAATATTCTTCTGTTTGAGGTATTCCTTCTACCCCCATCGCATTGATGTATAACTCCCCTTTGACAAACCTGAAATTGATATGCAGTTTATTTAGTCCAATTTGTTTTTTCTTAATTTCTTGCTTTATTTCTATAATTTGCTTTTCGCCTAACCGTTGAATTATCATTGGATAAATCTCCTCTCATTTATTGTAGCTAAGCCTTAATTTAAAATCCTTTATAAATCTCCATATATTCTCAATCTCTATATTTTGGATAAAAAAAGCTATTAATGAAAACATTTCCAAGTAAAACTAAAACTGCCATTATTATATTACAATAGACTCATCCTCGCTGTCGAAAAGTGTCGAAAATCTGATTATCTTATCTAAAAATGTAAAATATGAGGGTCTTTATTACCAAAAGAATTATTCTTTTGGTCCAAACCAAGGTTTTGCACCCAGGCTTGGACCAAAAGGCGACAAAAGTCGCTCTTTTGGAGTTCTTATATTGCTAGTACTCTATCGTCTTGAATAAGATGCTCTTCATCTGGAATCATGTACTCCTCTGACACAGATGCTTCAACTCTTACTAGGTTTTGTACACTGATTTCCTTACCAGTCCTTACTACATCTAGAATGAGAATATCCCCATTGCCTATTTTTTTTGCTTTTTCCCCCACATTTACCCAAAGCCTTTTTCCGTCTGAAATATGGATATAGTTTTCTTCAATACCAACTACAGAAACTACCCATTGTTGTGCACCTTCTAGGCAATCCATAATTTTTGCAGAGGCAAATGATTCAAAACCATTTTGTGAGGGTGTTGCCTGTTCAATCATTAAGTCATTCATATGAATACAATCTTCATCCAGGTCGTCGTCCTCTATCCATTCAGAAACGAAAATTTCTTCTTGTTCTGCTTCTTGGCTGACACCACCTAATAGTAATTCACCAGATTCATATTGGAGGTGACAAATATCACCTTCATCAACAGCTGTTATCTCTTTTTCAATCTGTATAAATAATTCTTCTGATTCCTCATTTAATGCTGGTTTTAGAATTAATGGTTCCTCTACCGCATTCGCTGTAGACTTCGCAGTTGTTATAGGAATAATTTCTGCCAAGTTTGTACAATCCTCGCTAGAAAATGAATAGTCATCATCCACGGTGTAATGTAAAACCTTTATTTCCTCTACCCGTACATAAAAATAACTTTCAAGAAACCAATAAAAATAAACAGCCCAATCCCAAGTTATTAAAATTGACATAAGTGCCTCCTCCTAAAAAAGATCAAACGCCAGCTGCCCACTTACCGCGGCTGTTCGCTTCTTCTTTGTTTTTGTATTTTTTTCAACATTAACTTCGAATATTGATATTTGCTCAGCTGTTTCTGCAAATTTTGCTCTTTCATATTCCGTTAAGTAAGCCACGATTTCCCCATCTTGAATACAATCGAATCCAAAAGCTTCTACTAAATCTACTTCCAGGATTTGATTGGTAAACATAAACCCATTGACCTTGCCATCTGCAATATGGCGTGTAATCGTTGCCGCTTTCCGGATAAGGACGTTTTTAGAGGAATCCGCGGAAACTTGCTGATTAACCCAGGCAATAAATTGTTCTTTTGGTGATTTGCCCATTTTCTTTTTCTTTCCGATACTTGCTAAGATTTCTCTTGCACGATCAGAAGCTTCTGCCGTCCATTCCTCGGTAGAGCCCTTAAGCACTTTTCCTTTTTTAATGGACTCAATCAGCATGGACTGCAGGTCTCCTTCATCTCCCAACATTGCATTAAGCCCATCTGAACTTACTTCTCCATTTATGGCACCGGCAGCTTTATTCTTCTGAGCTATCAAGGTAGCCATTTGTTCTTGGAAAGTTTCTTTATAGTAGGGTAAGCACGGAGCGCCTTATTTGCTTACGCAAGTAGGTTTCTCCGTACTCCCCTCCGAACCGTACGTACACTTCTCAATGTATACGGCTCTCCATTTACCCCTGAATTTGTTAGTGTTTGTGGTTGCCGTGATGATATTTAAGATGGCAATCTTCACAAACTGCAACTGTTTTTCTGTTTCTCGCAATCATCAGAAATTCAATTCGAGTGAGATTTTTCCCCTTCAAATCCTTAAGGCGCTTAGTGTGATGCATTTGTAGAGACTTATTAGTCGCCCCACATGCTTCACAAACCTTCGCTTTAAGCCTGCTACCAAAGCTATTTATACTATTAAAGTTAAACGTATCGGCTAATCTATCGATGTTCGAGTTTCCAGCGGATACAAGAGACTTGTTCCGTTTGAACCCTTCATCATAGAATGCTCGCTCTTTTAGTCCCTTTTTAGTTTCATAGCGAATGATAAGTCTACCATTGCAGTGATATTTTCTATGTTGCTCAGAGACCTTTGAACGATATTTATTAGCCATAGTTTTCAGAAAGCTCCACTTCATGAAGAAGTAGAATTTGTGCATTTCGTACCCGACATTTACTGCAAGTTTGTAGTAATTGTAGAGACCGCGAATTTCAGCATTATACGTGCTTACTATTTCGATGTCTTCAAGGGGTACAAGATATGCCCTGTGAGTTGACTTCCATCTTTTTTGTGTCATTTCGATAGCCTGATATTGTTGAAGTTTTTTAACCCAGCTTTCTCTAGGCATTTCTAGTTTTATAAGTCCGCTGTATTTCTTACTATCAGCTGATGGTTGATAGACGGTTATCTCATATCCTAAGAATGTTGCTTCTTTGGTGTTATGTGTGATAAGTGTCTTATCTTGTGAAAGTTCAAGTTTTAGCTCGCTATAAAGGAAGTTTGTTATTTCCTGCTTTACCGATTCCGCATCCGATTTACTACCAATAACTCCGACTATAAAATCATCAGCATATCGAACATACTGAATTCTTCTGTAGTTAGAATCCATAGGATCCATAGCAGGCATGGATCGCCATTCATTTTCGTAGTGTCTGATTTTCTCCTTGATTTGTATCTTTTCATCATCATTCATCAAGTGAGCTTTCTCTCTTAACTTCTTTTTATTTCTAAGGACATTCTGCTGAGCATTCAAGTAAGGACGAAACTTTTTCCTCTCGATACCTGTGTTGAATGAGTTAGCAAATCTAATCATAAATTTGTCTAATTCATTGAGGTAGACGTTAGAAAGAATCGGACTAATGATACCCCCTTGAGGTGCACCACTATATGTCTTATTCCATTTCCAATCCTCCACATACCCTGCTCTAAGGAACTTCCAGATTAGGTCGATGAAACGCTCGTCCCTAACTCTTTTTCTCAAAAGATTAACTAAGATGTGATGATCAATATTATCAAAGAACCCCTTTATATCTCCTTCAACAAACCACTTTGTACCAGTGAAGTTTGCTTTTAGATGAGATAGTGCGGTGTGGCAACTAAGGTTAGGCCTAAATCCATGTGATGTATCAGTAAAGCTTCCTTCATAGATTGCTTCAAGCATCATTCTGACTGCTTCTTGAACTACCTTGTCATCTGCTGACGGCAATCCTAATGGTCTTTTTCCACCATTTTTCTTCGGAATATGTGTACGTCTGACAGGATTAGGCTGATAGGAAGAGTTTTTAAGTCTAGCTATTAGCTGTTCTAATCTCTCCAGGCTCATTTCACTGACAGTCTTACAGTCAATACCTGGAGTCATAGCTCCTGCATTTCCACTTATATTCTGATAAGCCAAGAGCAAAAGTTCCCTATTGTAAAGGTTCCTGTATAACTGCTGATACTTATAATTCTCATCACTCGAATGCTTTTTCAGGTTACCCAATAGTACTTCTGGATTTCTCATGGTTCCTCTCGAACCTCCCCATATTCTTATTGGACTGGTAAACTGCCTTCCTTCGCCATGTAATAGGCTTTCCCTATTTCGGACTACTACGAAGGCTCCGTTACCATGCGGGATATTCAGGTCTATAACCAATAGCCGTTCTAAAGGCATTCCCGTTTAGGTAATCCCCATTTAGTTACATTAATGACATGACATGTTGTAATGTCGGATGGAACTTTCGCCTTTTACTCTCTGATTGAGTTTGCCGGAATGTGGAATCCTACATCGCATGAGTCTAGCCTAACCTCATGTGTCACATTCCATAGACGCTCCTTGTAATTGTCTTGCGCCTATGCCTTCTATAAGGGCTGCTCAGGCTATTCTTCAAGCAGTCTAGCTTTCATCCTCATTTACAACATTTCACCAAAGCTCAGTCGCATCTTGACAACTAGATGACTTGCTCTTTAATCACATGCTACAGTCCCCTTATTAGTTTCCCAATAAAAGTAAGTGACCGGTGATAGGAAAATTGGATTCATTCCTACGGGGTGTCATTCCCGATTCATTAATGCACCTTATGGGCGCACGGCTAAGTAATAAAGACGACACTCTTCCGTTTGTCCGATCCGCCATGCTCTTCTAGCAGCTTGATTAATCGTGAATAAGCTCCAACTAAATTGGTAAAAAATGAGGGTAGGTGTACATAATAGGTCAAGACCTACCTGTACAAGCTCCTGTGACACAATACAAACATCGTATCCCTCTTTTTCTATCTTCTTTTTTAGCCATTCACTACGCTTATTTGTGGCCGTGGTAGAAGTGTCTAAGATACAAACCTTTGCTCCAACCTGCTCAAGAATGTGTTGTAAACGCGGCCTTACATCTCTGCCTTCTACACTGGAACCTGTATCTCGAACATAGACAATACTTTTCCTGCCTTCCTCTATCTCACCCTTAATGATTTCCTGGAGCTTCTTTTCCTTGTTAAGTATTCGCTCTTTAGGAAATTCATCTGGGCTCCAAATTAAATCTCGGTCCCCATCTTCTGTTTTGATAGAGAATGGGGGATAGGTGAAAGGGTTATCTGGATATGCGATGCCTGTTTGAGTCAATGGAAGATAAAGCTTATGCCCGTCATCTCGTCCATCGATAGCTGATTCAAATGTAGATACCATGTTGTTATAATGCTTCTTTAAATCCTCGTCTAAATCTACAAGAATTGTAGGAACATTGATCAACTCCACAGGGTCTGGCCATACATCTGTTAAGCGGACAAGCACACTGTTTTGGACAAGAAACTTTGAGAACACAAATGGTGATATACCGGGAAGAACCTTTTCTGTTCTCCTGGTGCCTCCTCGCGATTGCTTGTTGCTGTACTCGCCTTTATCGTCCTGATTGTAAATAGTCGTTTCAATGTTTCCATACTCTTCATTCCACTTCCGAACTTCATTGAAAGCGTATCCGTTCTCAACCATAAGGTGTGGGAATAAGCGCCAAAGTGTATAGTAGATATCCTCGGCCTTGCCTCCAAAAAGGGTTCCTGTACCACCTATAAGCTTCTTTGAAGCAGCTGCAAGGCTCCCTAGTGAATTTCCCTGGGCTGACATGCCAGATTTCAGCATATGGATTTCATCACAGATAGTAATATCAAAAAACCATCTCATTTTCCTTCGGATGTATTCAATAGAAGCGATTCTCCTTGGATTCCCGACTTTCTTAGGAATCTCAGGTTGAGAGAGCTGAATTTGTTGGACCAAAGGCTGATTCTGCTTTAAAGCATGTTCAATCTGCCTTTCGTACTTAAACCAGTCTTTTATTGATTGGTATCTAGTAGGTACCTTCTTGGTCCATAAACTTTCACCGCATTCAGAACAAAAAGCATTGGCTGGATTTTTTGAATTATGAAGTCGCCTGCTTGTTCCAAATTCATCTTCATCCATCCTCCGTTTATTCTGAACCTCTTCTTCCTCTCCATCCTCATTGGTTTCCACTGCAGTAGATTCAATAACCTGGTGTGCATTACCGCAGCTTGGACAATAGTATCCAAAACGATATGGTAAGGAGTTTGACTCACTTTGAAGTACCGTTTTCTTATAATCAAAACGAACTGCAGGAACCATCGCACAATCGCCCCTCATTGTTGTAAAGGAAATGACAAAGAATGTTGGTTTCAATGGCTTAGGCCTTCCTTGACTGGTCCATTTACGATGAAACTCAATGAGTTGCTCTGTCCGTTCAATAACTCTTACATCAGCATGAGGTAAAATTTCTTTTATTTCCTCCGGCCATTTTTTTGTTAGGCTTGGGGGACACATTAGACAAGCAAAATACCCTTTTTTATTTGACATAGCAGCAACTACATCAGGAATTGCTGTCATCATGGTTGATTTACCCGTGCTCATTTCACCTTGTATTAAAGCTACCTTCTGCTTTTTCAAAACTTTAGCGATCGCGGTAGTAACATGAGACTGGACAGGAAAAAGTTCCCGCTTATAAGTTGAGATTTGCGGGTGTATAGAGTCTGTCATTGGGTCATGGCCCGGAGTAACTTTATTGCTTACCTTTGTGACCATATCATCCATGAAGGTTGTCATATACTGTGTCAAATCTTCTATGGATTCCACTGCCTGACCAGTTCCTGTCTTAGGAAACTTCAGCATCCCACTTGAAATCATTCCAGAAATAATATCATCCGCTTCCTGCTCTCCAGTTTCCTCACTAAAATTCAGTTTATAGATGGAAAATCCGTCAGGAAAAAGGGCGGAATCATAATAAAATTTGAATTCCTCAATACAACCTCTTCTTAAGAACTCATTTAGAATAATATCTTTCCATTCAGGTAGAATGTTAAGCCCATACTTTCCGCCACCTAAAATTTGTCGTAGCCCTTCTCCAGGATCTGCATCGAACGAAAGAATATAATCCCCGTTTCCAAGCAGGTCATCATGAACAATTGCGACCGCTTTTCGGTTTTGATTAATGGTGATTGGGAACTTTGAGTACTTCCCTTTATCAGAGTACATACGGAATTCTTGGGAAAATTTATAGTCAGTTAAATCTTTCTTCCCTTGCCCAAAGGACAAACCACCACTCCCGGTATCAACTGCAGCTTTCATAGCCTGTAAAGTAGAATCATTACCAGCAATAATGGTCATGAGTAATTTAGCTCCTTGCCATTCATGCTTTGGTTCCTCTACCGCTAATGCGTAACAAAAAGCACTTTGCCATGCCTGCTCCAGGTAAATTTCAATCATCTTTGGGTTTTCATCTGTCTCAATCACTTTATTTAATTCCATGCTGCTGACTCCCTGCATCAAATTGAATAAGGTATGCCAGCTGGCGATCCCTATCTCAAATGAGGCAGGGATACACCTCCCTATATAGTTTTAATGAACATACTCTTTAAGCTGTTTGTGGATCTTTAAGAGTGCACGATCAATAGCTCCTCCTACTGTATCCTGAAAAGTCGTTTGGATAGATAGAGGGCTCACAAGAGCTTTAAACTTTCCATTGTGGTCACCTTCGTTGATATAGTAGACTTTTATCGAAAAATCTTCATACTCAGTCTCCAATATGAATATCATCCGTATTAATGCTCCCATCTAAAAATTCTTTAAATGCCGTAATAACTTCTTGCCTTGCCTTTTCAATTGAGTCATAACAGCCGGTAGTCAGATTATGAATTACACCATTACTCATATGGATTCTGAACAAGCTTCCGAGAGGCAGGGAATCAACATACTCCACGAAAAACTTCTGGCCGGCGTACTCCTCTAATTGAAAAGAAGAAACCTGGTGCATTGGTGCTG
Source organism: Cytobacillus sp. QJM3NY_8 (assembly GCF_056173585.1). Taxonomy (NCBI): domain Bacteria; kingdom Bacillati; phylum Bacillota; class Bacilli; order Caryophanales; family Bacillaceae; genus Cytobacillus; species Cytobacillus sp. QJM3NY_8. The sequence continues at coordinate 230,518 of NZ_JBWBUY010000002.1, read as the reverse complement.
CACTTCCTTTCTCAGAAAAAACTAAGCTGTTTGAAGATTTTTTTCCTCTTTATTCGCTTCCATTAAAGTTCTAAACTCATTTATGATTCGTCCTGAAATATCACAAATCATAGATCCGTAATTTAAAAGAGAATCGGGGTCATGTTTGCTCCATGAGTTAACATATCGGAAGGAATAATCTGATGTGTCTAAGCCGAAGAACGAACAAACAATAAAGGCTGTTCCTTCTGCAACAACTTCCTTCTCCGATGTAGAAGACTTAGTATCATATCGATGCACCTTTGAATGCACCAATTCATGTACTAATGTCTTGCATTTATGATTAACACTTAAAGTGTCACTAACGACGATTTCATGGTTTGCTCGGCTATAGTAACCATTGGCTCCTTGCGCATCTCCATATGTGATTGGACAATTATCTTCTTCAGCAATCTGTTCAGCATATTCAATAATCTCTCTAGCTGCCTCAGAATCGCCTTCAAGCTTTATAATCACCTTATCAATAGGAAGCGGATCGCCTTCCGTCTGTTCAAGCGCGAAAACTGGAACAGTTATGAAACCACCTAGCTGTGTTTCACCGGTTTCATTGCCATGTTCATCTTTCACCTTTATGAATTTCGGCTTGAAGATTCTAATGGCTTTAGAACCTAGTTTGATATTGCGGCCTAACTCATTCCAACGTTTGAAGCTCGCTATATAGCTGGCATTTGGAAATTGAGTTTTAGCAACCATAATGTTTTTAAAAGAGTAATTCGGCATCAGTGCTTTCATTTCTAAAAGAGCTTTGAATTCTTCTGGAGAATATTCAAAGTTTCTTACACCTTCATCCAGGACAGAAACAAGTTCTTTTACTCTTTCTTCAACGCTTGGACCTCCTTTGCTCCATCTCTTGCTCTTACCTTGACGATTTGCCATGTACAACAGCCCCTATCTTTTAGTGTGTATATATAAAAAAGAGAATAGGAAACCCATTCTCTTTGAATACGACCATCTTCAATTGCTTTGAAAACACAAAAAAGCCCTTGAAGTTTCTGAAAAAATAGCAATAAAAAAGCTATTTATCCATCAACCGCAAAGGCTGCTAATGATTAAAAATACCCGCTAATCCTCATAGGATTGCCATAAAATGAAAAAATGAAATGAATATATTGGTATTATATCCTTTGTTTTCTATTTAGACAAGAATGATAAGTGACTAATTCTCAAATTATTCCACAATACTACCCATCAAGGAATGACACCTACCCATCATAAGATGACAGGCGGACCCATCACGAAATGACCCCCACCCGTCAGGAAATGACGGGTTACGCCTATCAGGAAATGACGGGCGGACTTATCCACAAGAAATCTTTATTTTGTTAATAAAACCGCCTGTCAGGAGATGACACCCTAGCCCGTCAGGAAATGATAGGCGGATTTTCCGGGCGTCATTTCCTGACCCACCCCCCCATCATAAGATGATGCCGAATAATATAAATCTTTAAAAAGACTTTAATATATATATTTATATAGAAAAAGAGTAGAGGAAATGATCCCTCTACTCTTCAATAGAAATAATTTTGATATCTAAGAAATTAATATTTAAATCATTCAACGCCTGTGTAATTAAATCTATATGTCTATCATTAATCCAGCTAGCCGAAAATTTATTTTGTGCATAGAGTGTAATCACGGAATCACGGTTTTTAAATAAAGAATCTTTAAACCAGGTATCGAAAGATGGTTTCGAAATTTTAGCTTGTATGTATTCCAATACCTGCTTTGTAAGATTCAAGTCATCAGTTGTCATTGATTCTTTGATATCTAGTTTATGTTTTTGTGCCGCAGCATTTCTCTTTTTTACCGGCTTATGGAACGTTTCACCCTGTTCAATAAAGTCCTCATAAATCCCTTCATAATTAACGACATTTCCAAGGTTGTCTGGGCTATAAACAGACATATATTTTTCCATAAAGTCATCATGCCTTCTCTTTAGTTCCTCCGGAAGCTCTTCATACAATTCCTTCGGAAGAAATGGCACCCGTCTTCTCACTTTATAAATTGGTGTTTCATCCATATTTTTTTTCTTCTCATCTGCAGACATGCAGTTAAATCTGAATACAAATCCGTATTTTTCTAAGAGACTTAACCTACTTTTAACAGTATTCACAGAACCAAAAGAACACTGAAGCTGCAGAGTCTTTAATGCTGGCCAGCAATAGTCTTTCTCAATACAATAGCTTTTAAGTGTGATAAACAGTGCCAAACCATCTGCTTTAAGAAAGTGCTGCCAAAAATGAATAAGGTAGTTATGTATGATTGTAAAATTCCGATCTTCGAATTCAATGTTTTGACCATAACCATCTAAGCTAAATTCTTTAACCTTCTCTTCATTAAAAAGGATTTTATTAACTACAGGGTCATGATAAAAAAATTCTTTAAATTGACCTGTTTTGTCTATTAACCACCTAGATTTTTCAATTTTTAGATCTTCTTTGACAGGACGGTAATAGATAAGGGGATAATTTTCCCCCTTTAGATTAGGACGAGCATCTTTCAAAATTAAAACCTCCAAATCATTTTACCCGTAAGGCTCTGAACGGAGATTCCTTCTTGAAATAAGTAATTCAAACTGTTAAAATATGAATTAAATTATCAAGTATGAGAAATCCCGCCTTTTGAATTTCATTTAATCTTTCAGCGGCCAAACTGGAAGAGATTAAATGAAAGCCTCTGGTGGGTTTTTTTTTTGCCATTTTATAGTGAATTAACACTATTATGTCTATAGATGCTATATTTTCTATCATAACAAAACTAGACAGGTAATTCTAATATACTTTGGCCTTTTAACCAGATAAATGTCGAATAGACGACAAAAAGCCCCCTACAAAGAAACCGAAGGTATTTCGGCTTGTTTGATAGGGGGCTTCCCTTTTGGTTATCCAGTTGTTGTACCTAAATTAAAACATGCCTAGTGGAAATATTCAACACCTGGGGAAGATATTGTTAAGTTTCTATTTAAGGCGGACTCCCGAGGTAAGTAACCTAGTAGAAGATTCTATTATTTCTTTTAGCTTGTTATATTCTTTTTCGATTTTGTCTTTCTCTGCTGATAGTTTTTGGTTTTCCTCTTTCAAAAATAAAACTTGTTTTTTTAGATTATCAACTTGGTTATGTGGTTCCACTTCTTCAAAAGCTTTTTTATACAATAGTTCAATATTATTGATAAGTATTTGAAGCTCTATAATATCTCCAGATGGTGATTGCTCCTTACTAACAATCTGTCCTATTGTCTTTGTATTATTTTCTGCCTGGGTTGGAGCTAGCTCTTTCCTTTGGGTTTTCGCTTGTAAAATCTCCTCTTTATATTGCCTTCTAACACAAGCATTCCACCTAAAGCCACAGGCAGAAGCGGTTCTTGATAGTTGTTTACCTACTTCTTCAAATGCCTTTAATTGTGTTCCCCCGGTTCGAATATTAGAAAGTACTACATTTGCTAGTAGCTCATCCTCTTCCCCTGTCCAAGCATCTTGTCTGGTTTTAGTCACGGCCCTTCCCTCCCAAAATTTTTATATAAATATAAATATGAATGGATTTACAAATGTAGAAGGCGATATAGCATGATTTAAAACTAAAAACATCATTAGGTTAAAAATTCAAACGATAGGCTGGTTCCATATGTATAATTAAGAATATACGTAATAGGTTTTGGGGGATGATGTTTTGAAAACAAAAGATTATTTTTTCGATCTCTTTAAGACTACTAAAGCAAGAGAGTTAGCGAGAGAAGTTGATGAATATCTATATAATAAAAGTGCATATAGGGAGGAAGTTGAGGATTATCACGATCGCTATAAGCAAGGCGAACGAACGGATTGTATAGGTTATATTAGTAAAAAAGGCTCCTTTAAATTTTTGTCTTTAACCGCTGCAAGACATGTATGTCTGGTTTTACATCTGGGAAAAAAGCTTCATACCCAGGCTGCAATCTCTATGCAGCACGAAATTGATGAATTATTGAAGAGGAACTACAAAGATACAGATGGTACAAAGCTTACTCCTGGGGAGGCTTATATACGATTAGAATGGGTTGATAATTTGGAGGAAATAATTCCTTTCATTGATAAAGCATACGAATTAAGGCTGTTAAAGTAAGACTACACTTTAATTTATTTGACATGGTATTGTCTTGCAAGCAAAACTCGCCTCTAAATTGGCGAGTTTGTTATTGATATACGTTCTAATTAAACTAAAGCACCCTTTCGTATTATAAGATCAACTAGAAATGAAAATATTTCTGGTTGATCATTTTTTATATCGATATATGATAACCGTAGCCGGGGTAGAACGTAAGCACCCGTGGGACTTGATCCCGTCAACTAAACCGTTCGCCCCCTACTTGTAGAAACATGATTGAGGCTGGTTGGGACGTTGATCTCGTATAACAAGCGATGCTATGATACTGCAAGAAGGGATTAGGGGTGCCGGCAAATATGATTTAGGAGGAGAAGCCAATGAATCCAGTGGTTGGACTGGATGTAGCCAAAGGTGAAAGCCAGATACAAGCTTTCCTGGATAAGAAAAAACCTTATCAAAAAAGCTTTAAAGTTAAACACACTCTTGAAGGTCTGGAAAAACTGCATTCCTTTCTCTCAGATGTAGAGAGAATAACTGGGGTAAAACCTCCATTAGTCATGGAGTCAACCGGTCACTATCATACTCCGGTAGTCCATTATTTTGAAGAAAGAGGATACTTGATCATTATTGTTAACCCTTTAGTCTCATATCGGGCAAAGTTTAAGAAAGGTAAAGACAGATATAATTGATGCCAATCATCTCTGCGAGATGTATTACAAAGAGGATTTGGAACCTTATAAAAAACGCGGTATCCAGCTCTTGAACCTTCGAAACCTGACTAGACAGCACGAAAATATTACGGGGATTTATGTGCAAACAAAACTGCAATTCCAAGCCGTCTTGGATCAGGTGTTTCCAGTATATAGAGGAGTGTTTGGGGACTTATATTCTGTTGTCTCTCTACTCACCTTACTTGAATTTCCAACATCTCAAAGTATCTTAGAAGCAGGCGAAGAGACAGTTACTAACACAATAAAAAAGTTATGTCCAAGGCGCTCCATCAAGTGGGCTAAGACAAAAGCAATAGCCCTTTTAGCTGCCGCAAGCCAAAATCCCTTTAGGGAAAATCTCTACCAAAGCCACATTTTAAGCGTGGAAATGTATATAAAAATGCTTCTGGAATATCAAAAGCATCTATCCAAATTTGAAGAAGAGATAGATGCCTTGGCAAAAGATATTGAAGAATATAAAATCATCCAATCAATCCCTGGGATCGGAGAAAAGATCGCTGCAACGATCATTTCCGAAATTGGCGAGATTGAACGGTTTGATCACCCTAAAAAGCTTGTCGCATTCGCTGGTATTGACCCGAGTATCTTTGAATCAGGTAAATTCAGAGGAACCGTAAACAGGATTACCAAAAGAGGTTCAAGCCGACTTAGGCATACACTGTATATGGCCGTTAGGTGTGCTATTCGGGATTCCAGGAAAAGCAAAACGACGGAGGAACTAATCCCTCGCAATAAAAGGTTGAGAGAATTCTATGATAAAAAACGGGAAGAAGGAAAACCCTTTAAAGTAGCAATAATAGCCTGTGCCAATAAGCTTTTACAATGGATTTATGCCCTTTTGAAAAGCAGAACGACTTTCCAAGATCTAGCTTAGCTACCCAAATGGACTAATAAAAGCAAAACCTTCCAAACATCCAGGTTAGGAAGGTTATTTGGCATGCTTATTTTTAGCATACCATAATATAAAATTCTATTTCATTGAAAAATGTTGACAAACTATTAGCTGGTTTAGTTTAAGTGAAAATCTTCACAACTTACGTTAACAAAATGACGCGATTCTTACCAAAGAAAAGCGCCATTTTGTTGAAAATCGTTGCAAAGCCTAATTTAAAAAAGCTTAGGACATAACTTTTTCACTAGAGGATACCGTAACATCAATAAATTTAAAATACGGAAAGACAATTCCAATGATAGCTGCAGAAGATATTAAAGTACCTATTAGTATGAATAATGGTCTTATTCCCCACAGTTCACTAACCACTCCCCCAACAAGTACGCCAAGAGGCATCACCCCTCTTATAATCACTAATCGAACCGAAAAGACTTTTCCCATCAGATGATTAGGAACGGTTTGCTGGTTTATGGTCGTGTTATGTACATTAAAGAAAGCCATGGCAATACCTGCAATAACCTCGACAAGTATTGCAAAATATAAGTTAATAATTACTCCTAGGGAGACATAGGTTAAGCCGCCAATAACTAGAGCTCCTAGCATGATCATTCTTCTGCTCTTGTATTTTACCTTCCCTACAAACAATGATCCCAAAACATAACCGAAAGGAAACCCAGCCATAAATAATCCATAGTCATTATAGCTGCCATCTAAGATATCTATAATATAAGGTAAGTTAATAACCATTGTTACACCAACACCAAATTGAACAAAACCTAAAAAAACACCCAGCCATACGATTCTGCGTTCTTTAAAGAAATAACTGATCCCCTCCTTAAATTGCTCTAACCATGTAGAACGAATTTCTTTTGTAGTTCGATGTTCTTTCACCCATAATAGAAAAAATCCACTTAATGTTAACAGAACGGCAACAATTAACAAGGTTAGCTTTATTCCGATGTATTCAATAACAATTCCGCCTGAAACAGGAGCTAAAAACATCATGAGCCGTGAAGTGCCGTCTATATATGCATTTGCAGTGCTTAATTGCTCCTTTAAAACAATGGTGGGGGTGATGGCTTGACTCGCTGGTACATAAAAAGGAGCCAGTAATCCAATGACGATCTGTACTGCATAGATATGCCAGGACTCAATGTTTCCACTTACTAATATAAGAAGCAGAAATAAAAAAATCACTGATCTTGTCCACTGAGAAAATATCATGATTCGTTTCCTGCTCCATTTATCGATAAAAGGGCCGCTTACAAGCTGAAGAATGATTGAAGGAATAAAGTAAAGCAGCCACATACTTCCCAATGCTAGTTTTGAGCCGGTCATATCATATATTAAGATTGAATTACAAAATGTTCCAAAGGCTCCTGCTAGTTCAGATATAGCTGTTCCTAACCATAATGCTACAAACCCACGGCTTTTTAATACATTCTTCATAGCCCCACCCCTATTGGTTCAAATATAATTCTAATTCTTTATATATTGAATTTAGTGATGCGTCTCTTAATCTATATTTAGAAGATTTAACTTCAACTAACGTCGCAGCTCTTAGAATCTTTAGATGATGATGTGCCGTTGATTTTCCTAGTTCAAGTTTTTCGGTGATATCTTGTAACGTATAGTCTCGCTCAAATAAAAGCTTAATCATTCTTAATCTAACCTCATCACCAAGTGCTTTATGTTTTTGGATTAAAAAATAATTTGGCAGATATCTATCACCAGGACTAATGCTCTCATTTGACACAGGATAATAAAATACCTTGGTTCCTTCTATATATGACTCAATATTCCATGGTCTATAGGTAAGGTGTGGTATAAGTAATACATTCTGAATACTAGGTTCAGGAACGTAACTAATTCCTCCGGTCGCCCAGCCGACAAATTCTTCAGCATTCATCTTTTTCTGCATAACAGCCTTATTTTCAAAATCATTTTTTAAGATTGCATTTAATTCTTCTGAAATGGGATGGATAAACGATTCATACCATTTTGAAAAAACGCTTATTAGATGATTTTTGAGTTCCGCAACATTCACCTGATTAATGAATTCAATGTAGGTTGGAAAAAAGCTGATTTCACTTGTCAAATCTTTTAATGCATGTAAAGATTCTTTGCTTCCTTGAGCAGCACGTTTTCTAATTTCTTGAGCATTATCCCCAATGTATGGCAAGCAAATAAACTTAAGTTCTTCCTCAGGTAGGTCATTAATATATGCAACAAATTTATTTACCTCTGGTGAAGTGATTTGGTAACTGTGTAATAGTTGAAGCAAACACTTCCATGTATTGTTTTTCTCTACATATTTCAGTTCCAATGATAATTCCCTTGGCATCGTTTCCAGCTGGCGTTCAAATTCACTTTTCTTCTCTAACGTATCAAAAAGTCGAGAGTTAGTAATTGCTGCTATTCCTAAAGCACTTTCCCATAGTAAAGAATAGTCTAGAAGAATTTGGTAATACTCTCTTTGTCTTCCTGCAATATTTAGTACGTGCATGGGTAACCTCCATCATTATTCCATTTAAATCCATTCTATATTTTAGGAATAAAAAATTCAATAATTTTAGAAAGTAATATTCTAAAATTATTGAATTTACTTAACCAAATATTTGTAAAGTAGTTATTAAGTAATCTGGCCAATTGTTGAAAAAAACTAATGAGGATTATTCAACTAAACTCCCTCAATAAAAGAAGCATACACACCCGATTACTCCTGATTTCTTAGATTTTCATAGCTATTTACCTGCCGGTAAATGGGTTTCAATTGGATGATAGTCACTGAAAAGGATATATTTGGACATACAGAGAAAAATGAGCTACAACCCACTAACCAATCTATTACAGAAATTGGTGGATTAGTAAGAATATGACCGCACTGGTAGATGTCCACATATCTCATGGAGGTCAACCCTCCCATGCCTCACAGAGTCTTCGCTCTCAAATTCCTTCGTCCAACCTTTCCATGAGGTGGATGTCGGCCATGCTGCCCCACAGGGTCAATGCCCGTAATTTAGTTGCTTTGCCGACTAATCCGTGCTTCAAATGTCTCCAAAACTATAAGCCAAGAACTATTTTCAATCTAAACGAAACCAGAATTAAGCGGCCAGTTCTGCCTTCTTTGATCCTGCCAAGTGAGGGATATCTTTTAACATCTTTTCTTCACTAAATTCAAATTGCTTTTTACTTATACTAAAGAAAATACGAATCAATTTATTACACAAAGCGATAAGGGATTGCATCTTCTTTAACGGGTTGTCCGGCCGTTGTGTAAAGTAAGCATGCAGGGCCTTAAAAGCTGAATTTTTGGCAACTAGAATCATGCAAACCCTAAACAACAGAGCCCTTAGCTTCTTCCGGCCTCTCTTGGATATGGTTGTTGTTTTGCCCTTATGCTTTCCAGACGTATTTTCCTTCAGACTCAAGCCAGCCAGCTTAATGATTTGTCGGGGGTGAGAGTACTCACTTAGGTCACCCACTTCCGCAAAGAAACCAGCGACAGTATCTCTTCCAACACCCTTGATCGCTAACATTTGCGCTACACCTGGAATTTCATCAAGCAGGGAATCTACTTTTCCGTCCAATTCTTCGAATTCCTTCTGAATCAAATCATATTTAGCCAGAAGAGTTTTCAGCTCCATTTTTGCCATCTCAGAGCCTTGGCGAAGTCCGATGGACTGACTCGCTGCTTGTTTTAACTCCCGAATCTTATTAGCACCTACACTTCTTTTTACAGATTTCCTTAAATGGATAAGCAATTCATCTTCTGTAAAATTTGCTATTTCATTAGGTAAAGCATAAAGCCGTAAGAATTGTAATGCAGCCTTACCCTCCCACTTCTTAAAGACCTTAAGAAATTCCGGAAAATACCGGTCAATCCAATTATGTACCTGGCCCTGGACCGTTTGAAGGTCCTCGGTTAAAAGATCGCGTATTTTCTTTGCCACACGGAGTTCGGCATAAACACCTTGCGGTATGGTAGGTTCGGCGTATCTTCCGTCCTTGACCAGTTGGGCAATGACCTTGGCATCTTTTACATCATTTTTAGTTGGAGAATTATCATCAAGTTCCTTGCTTTTCTTTACGTGCAAGGGATTTACAGCTACAAACTTAATCTCGTTCTCTTTTAAAATATGAGCCAGGTTAAACCAATAATGACCTGTTGGCTCCATACCGACAATCACTTTCTCCATACTATGTGCTTTCTTCGTTTCCGAAATCCAATGAAGAAAATGCTCAAAACCTTCTTTTGTATTTTCAAAATAACAAGGGTATCCAAACTCCATTCCCCTGAAATCCTGGGCACGTGCCACATGCTTGAATTTCGCGATATCCACCCCTATAATCAGGGTGTAAGGAGTAATTTGAGCAATCTTCTTATTCTGGTTATAATTCATTTTAAGCCTCCTGGTATTTGAGTAATGTCCTTTTCGCTTCCCGGCTTCAGGACTCTCTCATTCTACCAAGAGGTTATTTTCTTGTTCAAACTCCATTTTCCTTTATTACAGGAATGCTGCCCCGTTTGTTGAATAAGGAATTCAGTAAAAAAGGTGCCTCAATCCTTCTGGGATCAACGCACCCTAAAGTTGAAAGATACTTTTCATAACAGCAATTATAGCAATCTTCCAAATCCTGTGGTATAAAGAGAGTATAAAAAAACTCTCCCAATAAATTAGGAGAGCAAAAGTTCAAGCTGACCACAATTACTAACACTGTAGCTCTGAACATGCTTCTTTAATGTTTCAGTAGCAGTTGCAGCTTTAGTTTTAACTTTCATAAAAGTATACGCTAGCCGATTCGCGATAGCTTTAATAACCCTTCCATCAACACTTTGACCAAGCATTTCATACTTTCTTATTTTTTGTATATTTTCCGTGAAACTAAAATGGTCCGGAATCCCCAATATTCTCTTTATTTCATCAATTGAAAGAGAGCGGAAATTCTCACCATCGTCACTTAAAACATGACTATTTGAAGCACACTGACTTGTATACCGTTTCGGAATGCATTGTATCCTTTCTGCATCCTTACCAACAAAAGTTAGATCCAAGCTTCTATCCTTCCAGGCTTCACGACTGTTAAAAGAATCCATAAATTTTCTTACACTCTTCCATTCATGCTGCACACTTGAGCGGTCAAGAAAATCTTTTAATTTTTTCCTTCTGAGTTTAGGAGCAGCTGGGAAGTCAAATGACAGGAATCTCTTTTCATCTTTAAATGCTACAGCATACGTCCTTTTCCTTGTGGCAAGGGATCCAAAATCCCATGCTTCCAGTTCTTTTTGACCCCAGAATGGATAATCATCCTTTAATAGATTTTTTAGCGATTCCCAGGCATTACTTTTATAGTATTGAGGAACATTTTCAAAGAATAAAACTTCAGCTTTTGAGGATTGAATGATTTTTGCAGTTGCAAGGACTAAATCATTCATTACATTACCCTCTTGGAAGCCTAAACTACTATGTTCGCTGCATGGAGCGGTAATGAATGCCATATCAACTTCAGCTACATCTTGACAATCCCTTAGATCCCCACAAAAAACCGTCGAATTAGGGAAATTATGAAGTAATACTTCAGCGGAATCATCCTCTAATTCTATCTCTTGAACAGCGGAAAATATCCCGTATCCTCCAAAACGCTAGTTCCCACACCAGCTCCAGCACATATAGATAATAATTTGATCCGCTCGTTTTTCGGAGTTGGTATTGTGCTGTTTTCAAATAACTTATATTCAAGGGGACGTATAATTACTTGTCCTTTATTGCCTTGTTTATAAACATTAACTTCTATTTTTTGATTAATATCAAGAAAAGAACAATATTTATCTCCGGCAGTATCAACTAGAGGCCGTTCTTTTCCGCTTATCTTGCTCTTTCTACAAGCCACATGAACAGTATGAACATCTTCTCCATCTTCAAACGGAAAATTTTGCAATACTACCTCTTCGGTTAACTCATTTATTTTAATATACACTTCACCTTTCACCTTAAAACCGGCAGCTTCACATACAAGATGTTGAAGGAAAAGTCGAGGTTTCTCTGGCTTCCCTTTTTTTGATACAGTATATACTTTCTTTAACTTTAGATTCATTTGTTATCCCTCCAGTTCAAATTTTCCCTGTAAGGGGTAGCGTCAGGAAACCGCATTTATCTTAACTTAGATGTGAGAACTATTAGAATATCAATGGTTCTCACATCATTTACATATATTCGATGTAAAGGTTTAAATAAGTTTGATTATTTATGATGTCTTATAAAAATAAATTAACGCCACCGGTAGCTTGAAAAACTACTTTTTCTATTTATTTGTATTTAATTTTTCCCACTCACTTAAATACATCCGTTTTGTTATTTTATTAGGATTTTCGAGTTTACAAATCAATTCCAAACTATTACCATCAGGGTCATTAAAATGAATTTTAGCGTGAGCATAGTTATCATGTGCCATTACAAAAGGTTCTACTGGCTCAAAGCCAAAAGCCTCCCTTGGTTCACATCCTTTACTTTTGAGCCAACTAACCGAATTTTTTAATCCTTCTAACGATACTTGAAATGCTATGTGTCTTATTGAAGGATGATATTCAAGTTCTACCTTATCGGTTTCCCATAAGCCCAACCAGCTTTTATTTTTTTCAATCCATAAAAATGCCAAACTATCCTCTACGCTGTGGTCAAACTCTAAACCAAGTTCTTTATAAAATTCGATAGACCTTTTCAAATTACTTACTGGTAAATGTGCTTCGTATAATCCTTTAATCATTAATAAAACCCCCTTGTATTAATAATACAACCATATAAATTTATTACTTCAGAGAATAGTTATAAATTCTCTACAACTTTATATGTAGAATAAAGAATGATTATATTTTACTCTACAAACATCCATTAGCACACTAAGGAAAACCGATACAATAGTAAAGTTCTTTATTCTTAAAATTTGTCATAGACCATACCACGTAATTTCAATAATTCATCCTTCAGACGTTTGTTTTCTTCTTCAAGTTTTTTTATTCGATTATTTTTAGCTACGATAAGCGAATCTTTATTGGCATCCGTCATATTACGTTTTATGGTTTGCGGTGTATTTAACCCTTCTTGCTGCTTTCGTAACCTTTCTATTCGGTTCCGTATTTCTTGATTGTTATAGAGAAAAGCCTTAGATACACCTGATTCCATGGCAACTTGATTAAAGTTAATTTTAGCCTTCGTTTTGATAAGACTTTGAATAGCCTTGTCTACCTTTTGAGCCGCCTCTTGGCTTTTCATCTGGGCATGTTTTTTTACACCTTCGGTATTTCTAATATGCTTACTTCTCATGAGTGCGTTCCTCTCCAATATATTCGCGACCTTTTTTCCCGGCAAAATGATGAGTTGTACCATTTTTCAAAGTTTCTAGAATAGGCTCTAGTTGATCTAGAGTGGTTTGATTCTTATCTATCCATACTTGTCGCCCTAAAGCCCTGCCTCGCTCAATTACATTTTTAACTTCCGTAATTTCCATTTCAAATTGGGGAATGAATTCGGGTGTAGTACAGAAATTACGACAAGACAGACATGGGTTCGCTTGAGTGGGACATGGCTGCTTAATAGGTTTCATACAATAGCCAAGCTCCATCTTCACAGCGTCTAAATTATGGCGTATATATTCCCATTCAATGATATCTTCATTCTCAATATCCGAAAGTTCAATTTTAACTGGACGTTTACTTTCAATGTCAACCCGAAAAATACCTTGTTTTGTAGCTTCTTCCCAAGAATTACGCATGGTAGTATCGAGAATTTTTGCATAATGCAAGGTCATTTCTGGGGAAGCGTGTGCCATCCATTTTTGAACATGCAATATGTTCATTCCGTTATTAAGAAGCTCTACACCCTTGGTATGCCGAAAGGCATGATTTTTGATAAAAAAGGGCTTTCCTGAATCGTCAACTATTTTTTGTTCTCCAGTAAAGCGCTTCAAACTTCTGCGAATGTCATAATAATTATAGGGTCGTCCTCTTCGGATACCTTCTAGCTGCACAAATAAATAGTTTTTAGGATTATTAATCGTATTGCTTTGATCTTTAGTCACTTTTACTACAGCTTCTACTACCTCTGCTAATTCTTTTGTAATTGGCACACGATGATTCATTACTTGTGTTTTTCTAATATCTCCGCATAAGTACCATCCTTGCGGTGTTTGTTCTAAACAATTATCATAACGTAGATTAAGAATGTCCGATATTCTCCAACCAGTTGCCCGAAGTAATACAATAATCGGTACGTATTTTGATGGTTTTAAGAACTCTAGCTTTTCCTCAATTTGCTGAAGAACCCCTTCAGGAATGTATTTGATATCATTTTCAGACTTTTTTACCGGTCTAGGGATATCTTCTTTAAATAACAATAGATTTACAGGCAACGCAGGTGCCTCATCGAATTGCAGTTTTTCAATTGTTTCCAAGAATACATTTAGGACGATTAAATAACTTCTTTTTGACTGTATTTTGTCATGAAACTTCTTATTATGAAATATTAGGTAATCTTCGATATCTTTCCGTGTTAAGGCATTTAAATCCTTCCAAGAAGGATTTTTATCATGTATAAATGTCAAAAATAACTTTAATATTCTAACGTCAAGAGTACATTGGCCAAGGGATAAATGACTGATCCTAAATTTTAAATATTTTTTTGCTAAAGGACGAAAGGGAATAGGGATATCCTCGAAATTCAGGATATGTCTTGATTCGTGATCGGGAAATCTTGCACTAGGAATATTTCTAACATCCCAGATATCTTTATCAAATTCATCTCTTGTATCATAGAAGTCTTTATAAAACAAAAATAAACGATTAAGTAGATTTTCGTAATTAGAAAGCTTCCTTCTCCCATAAATTCGTATGCTCAAACCTAATTCACTTAAATGTGATCTTAATTGCATCAATGCTTTACTTATTTCTAAATCTGCAAAACTATTAATATTGGGATAATATTTCTTAAGAAAGATAGACAGCTGTTTAAAGGACCGGGCATAATTGTGTACTGCAGAATACAATTGAAGATCATCTTTTTTAATACGAGTAAGAATAAAAAACTTAACCTCATTTTTAAGCTTAGATGGAAATACTGAAAAATTCATTTTACGATGAGTTTTTCCCCATTCCGATTTTCTAAAATCATTAAAAGCCGCATCATCGGCATCCCAAATGTCATTTTCGAAATACCCAGAGATTTTTTTGGCTATTTCACTAACTTTATTTTCTGGGAGTAGGTATCCAATAGATAAATTCATTCGTTATTCTCCTTATTTTCTTTGTTGATTTTCATTCTTTCTTGAGCTTTTTCCCAGTCTTTTCGAATATCTTCATCCGAAGGATGGATATACATCTGCATTGTTGTTTGGATATGAGCGTGGCCAGCCCGATTCATTAAATGTTCATCTCTCCAGCCAGCCTTTCTTAGTTCCGTTAATGATGTGTGGCGTAACATATGTGGAGTGAAATAAATGCCTGTTTTATCACGCAGACGCTGAACCAGCGCTACTACATCGGTATATTCTAACGGTTGTCCTTTTTTTTCCCCTGACAGCTTAATAAAAACGTGATTTGTATCCACTTCATCAGTATGAAATTGAGCAATATAATCAAAGTACATATTAATTAGATCCTCAGATACATCGATACTTCGGGGGCTACATACCGTCTTAATTTCAGCTAGATTAAACAATTGACCCCGATCACGTATATGGATTTTTCTCGCATCAACCTCGAAATCCTCAAGCCATAAAGTAAGTGCTTCACCAATACGCATAGAGCTTTCCCAAAGTAGCTGTATTAAAAATTGATCCCTTATATTTACACAAGCATTCATAATTAATGCTATTTGATCTTTCGAAAGTGTTTTCGGCTGTTGTTTAGGCACTTTTAGTTTCAGAATATGAGATGCAAAGGATTTATTTTTGTTTATATGGTGCAGAAAACTTTTAAACCCCTTGCGGGACCCAGATACTTGTTTCTTTAAACGTTCTGTCAGCTGAATACTATAGTCCTCATGTCTCATTAGGTAGTCATAAAATCCGAGAACAGTATTGATGATAATATTTACTGTCTTTGCTTTTCTAATTGGTTGTTTTGGGAAGATAGGGGACACCTTTACATCCTGGTGCGGGTTTTGTAACCACCGCATAAAATCCGCCATTTCATCTATTCCGATATCACGAAATTCTTTGTTTATTTGTTCTAGGAATTCATAGAATAGTTTTAAATGATATGAGAACGACCGTAAGGTGTTACGTGAAGCCCCACTATTGTCCTTAAACTTTAAATAATGTAAAACTGGTCGGACTGGCTCATTATTATGATCTATTAACATGTACCGAATCTTTCCTTCTTTTGTAGAAAGGGTAATTACTCTCATAAAATCCTCCTGTTGAAATTGTTCTTTTATTCATTCTAGAAAGCTCTCAATCTCTTAATTTCAGATAATCTTCCTCCTTTCTTTATTTACTATAAATACTATAAAAATTAGTGTGGTTAAATAGTCTTTAAAGAAACAAAAAACGGATAACTTTACATTGAATACTGTAAAGTCATCCGTTTTGGATGGTTAAGATAAATGCGGATTTACAACGTTAAGCAAATTTCAATCTAAAAAAGTTGATTTCCTCTACGTAAAGGACCGACTTTTTTGTGGATTTATTCAACTAAAGCTACCTGTTAGCACAAGAACAAGATATGAAATTACACACCAACCTATACACAAAGCATAAGATAAGTTGATAGTTAAACAGAGGGAGGACAATCATGTATTCAAATCAATATTTTTATCATTATAGTCCACAGTATAATGATTATTATCGTATGCCAAATGACATTCAACTTATAAATGATATTCAGAAAGCAATTAATGCGGAGTATAGTGCTGTTGCTTGTTATGAGAGGTTAGCCAAGATGGCACCTACAAAGGATGAAACGAACAAAATACTTGAGATACAAAAAGATGAAAAACGCCATCTCGAGGAATTCAGCAAAATTTATACAAATTTAACAGGAAAAAAGCCATCTTATCAAATTATCGAGGAATGCCCAAACAAGTATAGAGCAGGAATCGAATTTGCTTTTAAAGATGAACAAGAAGCCGTTGATTTTTATTTAGATATAGCAGATAAAGCGAATGATCCATTTATTAAAGATAGATTTCGACGAGCAGCCGCAGACGAACATAATCACGCTGTATGGTTTTTGTTTTTTTTTCAAAAAATCTAAAGGTAACTCACACCAATAGGCAAACTGAAAATTACGGTGCTAAGGGTGCGTTAAGTGCTTACTCATTAACTTTACCTCAAATGTTGACTTATGCCCTTCAAGACGAATACTTAGCTCAAGCAAGATATGATAATATTCTAGGAAACTTTGGATATATTCGTACATTTGCACAAATAAAAGAGGCTGAATTGAGGCATATAAATGCTTTATTACCACTTTTTGAACGTTATCAGGTACCGTTACCTGAAGATAAATCTCAGTCATTTGTTACAACTCCAGAAAGTATTAAGGCAGCATATACTGCTGGAGTTCAAGGGGAAAAAGACAATATTTCTATGTACGAAAGGTTTCTATCACTTAATATTCCTAATGATGCTCGAACCGTTTTTTCTCAACTTCGCAATGCCTCTTTGAATCATCTTGCAGCATTTGAAAGAGGGCTTGTTCGGAATTAAAATTTTCTATAACATCATTTTAGATATTTTAGGGGATATGAACTTCGTCCCCTAGTATTCTTTTTAATCTCCTTATCTGAACAGATTATTCTTTATCAATCGGAGAATGAATATGATCACTATATGTATCAATATATACATTACCATTAGCTGCCAAAACTGCATAAACAACATCATTTTGTGTCAAATTACGTTTTTTTAACTCTGATTGTAACCATGAATTAGTTAGGATCAAAATGTTCTGACATATCCTCACTCCATTTTTAAATTGCAATTATCTTTAACTTGTGGTCAATATTAAATTAATATTCAGGTTTTGTAGTATTTAACTCTAAGGAACACATGAATACTCTATACAATTTAATTTACATTTTCGATGTTATTGGTAATAAAAAAGGATCTTCGTTTAAGGGCTGTTACAAATACCCCTTTAAGCAAAAAAGAAGATGAATATCTACTAAATGTAGTGTTCATTTTCTTTTTCATTTTACAATATGTTGTGTCCGGTAATGGGATTCTTTAGTTTGTCAACAGCCCGGTTTAGAAAATCCTTTTTACATAATTTTGCTTTGCTGAAGAAGTTTAGATTTTCCTGTACGTTCCCATTCTTCTACTGTTTCATATGCTTTTTTAGGAGAATACCCTTTCCCAACAAGAACTCCCATTAGAATAAATTCTTGAAGAATGTGTGTAGCATTTATTCCTCTTTTAACATCCTCTAACCCTTCTTTTACTAGAAATTCTGTGTACTGTACCCATTCATCTGGAGTCCTGCCAAAAACAAATGTATTTCCATTGCCATGATCGGATCCTTCTTCTGCAGTCAATGCATCTGCTTTGGTAACATGAACAGTACCAAATGGATGATTAGGAGGAGCATATATCGAGTAAAGTTTTAGTGGAATATTGCCGGTATTAGTTAGATTATGCCATGTTCCAGCAGGTATCATTACTGCAGAATCATCATAGACATTTCTTTCAAAGTTTAAATTATCTTTCCTCTTGCCCATTTGAACAATTCCCTGGCCATGTTCAATACGTAAGAATTGATCAACGTCAGGATGTATTTCCAAACCGATATCTTCGCCAACATTGAGACTCATTAAAGTAACTTGTAAATGTGGTCCTGTCCATAAAGCAGTACGATACGTATTGTTTTGCTTCGTTGCTTCATTGATATTAACGACAAATGGCTTTGGCCCATAATCCTTCAATTGGCTGTTTCTAAAATAAGAATTTCCGCTGTTATTCGAATAATTATTATTCCAATTATAATAATGTGGATTCCAGTTGTAATACATTGGATTATGCCATTGATGGTGATAGGATGATTTATGGTACATACTCATTCTCCTCTTATGTTTTTATTTCCCTTTTCATCTTATGCAGTTGCCTAATTATAGGTATACAAAATGGATAATAATGGGCAAATAACAAGGCTAAAAGAAATAATGAATACTCTATACAATTCTAGTTAAGTCGGGTAAGTTAGGGGCATCACTGCCCCTTCCTCCCCTGAGAACCGTACTAGTCCCTTTCAAGACACATCGGCTCAAGCATCCCATTGCAGGTCCATTTGCTGTCGTATCTTCTTCACACACTATAGTGGTAAGTAAAACGTACGCCGACGCTCCGATTGGAGGTATACATAACAGTACGTTTCTATCGCCAAAAGATAGCCACAATTTTATGTGCCTACGAGAGACCAACGAGAAGTCACCTCCCTTTCAGGACTATCATGGGTTTGTCCGTAAGAACGATATATAATGGCCCTTTTCTGGAATATGGGATAAGGAGGGACTATTTGTTCCCTTCGGATAGCTTTCTATATAATGAAGCTCTAGACACATTTGTAATTTCACAAATTTGATTTACGGTCATATTTCCTTCTTTATATAGCTTTACAGCATAATTCATTCCTGCGTGATTTTTATGATATTTCTTTAACCGACCTTTAAACTTTCCTTCTTTCTTAGCCAGCTCTATCCCTTCACGTTGTCGCATACGAATAAGATCTCGTTCTAATTGGTTAACACCGGCCATTACCGTAATTAAGAATTGGCTGTATGGATTATTCTCTGATAAATCTAGCCATGTATCCTTGAGTGATTTTAAGCTTGCCTTTTTCCTTCGTATTAAATCAATCAATTCAAATAAATCCTGCGTACTTCGAGTGATCCGAGTTAAGTCTGTAACATAAACAAAGTCACCTTCTTGTAAATTCTCTAGCATTTTTTGAAGTTGCTCACGATCCTTTGTTGCTCCAGAAACTTTTTCTTCAAAAATAATATCCATTCCGATTTCGTTCAGTTGCTGAAACTGCCTTGAAGGATTTTGGCTAGTCGAACTGACACGTATATAACCGATTTTCCGCAAAATATCACCCCTTTTTGAGACAAGTCTTATGAGACACTCTTAACTATGATTTTATCACTCTATTACACTTGTATCAATAGAGTACACTCTATTGATATATAATTGAACTAATTAACTGAATAATTACAGAAATGAGATGATACTGTATGAAAGTTGCGAGAGGTAGAGAATTGCTTACATCGGAACAGCGACAGGTCCTTATGCAAATTCCTGAAGATGAGTGGGTGCTAGGAACCTACTACACTTTTTCCAAACGGGATTTAGGAATTATCAATAAACGAAGGAGAGAAGAAAACCGTTTAGGGTTCGCCGTTCAATTAGCTGTTCTTCGGTATCCCAGTTGGCCATACACTCATATCAAAAACATCCCGGATTCAGTCATACATTATATATCGAAACAAATCGGTGCCACTTCATCTTCGATTAGTCTTTATCCTCAAAGAGAAAATACACTTTGGGATCATTTGAAAGAAATTCGAAGTGAATACGACTTTGTAACTTTTACACTAAAAGAATATCGAATAGCATTTAAGCATCTTCATCAATTAGCTTTGGAAAATGGCGTTGCCATGCATCTACTACATGAATGTATAGATTTTCTAAGAAAAAAGAAAATCATTTTGCCTGCTATCACTACACTTGAGAGATTGGTGTGGGAGGCAAGGGCAATGGCTGAAAAGATGCTATTTAATACGGTTAGTCAAACTCTAACAAATAACCAAAAAGAAAAGCTTGAAGAGATCATTACTTCGCAGCATCCATCCGAATCCAATAAAACGATATTGGGTTGGTTAAAGGAACCACAGGGTCATCCTTCACCCGAAACATTTCTAAAAGTAATAGAACGACTCGAATATATACGAGAAATGGAATTGGAAACGGTACAAATTAGTCATTTGCATCGCAATCGCCTGTTACAACTATCTCGCTTAGGTTCAAGATATGAGCCTTATGCATTCCGTGACTTTCAAGAAAATAAACGATATTCGATATTAACCGTCTATTTATTACATCTTACTCAGGAGTTAACGGATAAAGCTTTTGAAATTCATGACAGACAAATACTCAATCTGTTATCAAAAGGCCGTAAGGCTCAAGAAGAAATTCAGAAACAAAACGGTAAAAAGCTGAATGAGAAGGTTATACACTTTACAAACATCGGACAAGCTTTAATTAAAGCAAAAAAGGAAAAATTAGATGTTTTTGAGGTTTTAGAATCCATTATTGAATGGAATTCTTTTGTTTCTTCGGTGGAAGAGGCTCAGGAGCTTGCACGTCCTACCGACTATGATTATTTAGACTTACTGCAAAAAAGATTTTATTCACTTAGAAAATATACGCCAACGCTATTAAGGGTATTGGAATTTCATTCTACAAAGGCAAATGTGCCACTTTTACAAGCTGTTGAGATTATCCGCGGCATGAACGAATCCGGAAAGCGAAAAGTGCCTGATGACTCACCTGTGGATTTTATTTCAAAACGTTGGAAAAAGCATTTATACGAAGATGATGGTACAACAATCAATCGTCATTACTATGAAATGGCTGTTTTAACAGAACTTCGGGAGCATGTTCGGGCAGGAGATGTTTCCATTGTTGGCAGCAGACAATATAGAGATTTTGAGGAATATTTGTTTTCAGAAGATACATGGAATCAAACGAAGGAGAATACGAGATTATCAGTTAGTTTATCATTCGAGGATTTTATAACGGAGAGAACCATCAGCATTAATGAAAGATTAAAGTGGTTAGCTGCCAATTCCAACAAGTTAGACGGGGTTTCTCTTGAAAAAGGAAAGCTGTCAATTGCACGCTTAGAAAAAGATGTTCCAGAAGAAGCAAAAAAATTTAGTGCAAGCCTGTATCAGATGCTACCAAGAATAAAATTAACCGATTTACTGATGGATATTGCTTATATAACAGGATTTCATGAGCAATTTACTCATGCTTCCAATAATCGAAAACCGGATAAAGAAGAAACGATTATTATTCTGGCTGCCCTTTTAGGAATGGGAATGAATATAGGTTTAAGCAAGATGGCTGAATCAACACCCGGACTTACATATAAGCATTTAGCCAATGCATCTCAATGGCGCATGTATGAAGATGCAATGAATAAAGCCCAAGCCGTATTAGTAAATTTTAAATTACAATTATCTTCCTATTGGGGAGACGGTACAACATCCTCGTCAGACGGTATGAGAATGCAGCTAGGTGTTTCATCACTACATGCAGATGCAAATCCACATTATGGAACCGGAAAAGGAGCCACCATCTACCGTTTTACTAGTGATCAATTCTCTTCTTACTACACAAAGATTATTCATACTAATTCAAGGGATGCGATTCATGTTTTGGATGGTTTGTTGCACCATGAGACGGATCTAAACATAGAAGAGCATTATACAGACACTGCTGGTTACACAGACCAAATATTCGGATTGACTCATTTATTAGGATTTAAATTTGCTCCAAGAATAAGGGATTTATCAGACTCGAAATTATTTACAATAGATAAAGCAAGTGAATATCCAAAATTAGAAGCCATTTTACGTGGACAAATAAATACAAAGGTCATTAAAGAAAATTATGAGGATGTTTTGCGATTAGCTCATTCTATAAATGAAGGAACAGTTTCAGCATCCCTTATTATGGGGAAACTAGGTTCTTATTCAAGACAAAACAGCTTGGCTACCGCTTTACGTGAGATGGGCCGAATAGAAAAAACGATCTTTATTTTGAATTATATTTCGGATGAATCATGAAGAAGAAAAATACAAAAAGGATTGAATAAAGGAGAAGCGATGAATGGACTGGCAAGAGCTATTTTCTTCGGAAAACAAGGAGAGCTTAGGGAACGAACCAGCATCAATTGCAAAGAGCCAGTGCTTTAAATATAATTATTAACGCCATTAGTGTCTGGAATACTCTATATCTGACAAAAGCAGTTGAATACCAAAAAGGTTTAGGTAATTTTAATGAAGATTTGTTGCATCATATGTCTCCTTTAGGCTGGGAGCATATCAATTTACTAGGAGAGTACCGTTTTAATTCTGAAAAAATGGTTGCGTTAGATTCTCTAAGACCACTAAAACTGTCTTAACGTTGTTAAAATTGGGGTAATCGTCTTGAAAATGGGCTTAGCGTTGTAAATCCGCATTTTCCTGACGCTACCCCTATATAACATTAACATAGTCGTACAAGCTGGAATAAACGAAAAGTTAAAGGAAATTAGTGAAAATAAGTTAATTGCTAACACTGAAAAAAATAATAAGGGATGAGATTTTAAAGACTTTTGAGAAAGGAGTAGAGATAAATTCGGATGTTTATAAGTTAGGAGAAATATTATATCGTGAGAACCCCCAGAAATGGAATAAAGAGATAAAAGAAAAGCGATTTTTCTTAAATAAGGATAGTATCGAGCAAATCAACATTCAAGTTAATTTAGTGAACTCAGGAAAATTGAAATACCAAGACGGACATTATTAAGAACGATAAAAGAGTAATTCTGGAACTATATTAAGTAGCGAAATTACATAGAAGGAGCTTCATTAATTACACATAAGTCAATTCTTAATGTATGGAATTGACTTTTTATTCTAATACATCTGCTTAGCGTATAATATTCGCGTTTTGTCGGCAGGACCCCTATATATACTTCATAATCGATTGAGTTGGCTTTCCTTCAGGTTTTTATCAAGTTCCTCAGCTTACCTGCTCTTTATCTGTTTGTTAAGAACGTTTTAAAAATGCCTTTATACTTTTAACACCGGCCTTGTTTGCAAAGGAAAATTATACTTGCAGAATGCAACATATTTATCCGTTTGGAAAGAAAACAAAATTTATTTTGTTAAATGAGACAAATGCCTAGTCTAGGGACATAAGTGAAACATACCATAGAATTGTAAATTGGTTTTAAAAGGTATTTAACCTCATTTTACACGCGATATTGCTTCTTTTTTTAGAAGTGAAAAAATTTAAAAAGGGTGATAAAAAAATGGAAGCCCAAACGGAAAACTATAAATATTTATTGGGATGGTGTACCGACATTTATGTTCATTGGGAAAGTGTGAAACCGAAGTTCTCAAAACTCTTTGACTTAAGAACTTTAGAGGAATGGGAAGAGACATGGCGTAATTTAATGAGTAAATTACAAAAAAATTTAACAGTAGACTCTGAGGACTTTGAGACAGCTACAAGTCTTTATGAACAGTGGGAGGTGCTATACAAAGAAGCACATCCAAATCTAGAGGGTAATGAATCCGATGAGAGAGAAAATTCGGATCAGGATTTGAAAAGTGAAACATTAATGGCAATAAAGCCTTTTGTTGATTATGGTCTAAAAGAAGTTGCTCTTACTTCCTATGAACATGCGCTAACTGAAATTGCCGCAATGGCCTACCTTCTGGGAAAAGGCTTTGATCAACAAACAGCTTATAAAACCGTTGAATCTTGGGAAGTAAATGAAATGTTCGAAACCGAATATGGAAGATTCAAAATGAATAAATATTAAAATAATTTATTAGACTTTCTTTCTTTTTTTAACACTCTGATGTATAGATAGAAATTAAACTTTAAACTCTTGTATTTATGATTATTACGAAACGAGGAATCAACTTTTGCAAACTGCACAGAAACTCATGGTTAGTATACCTTTTCCATCAAAATGGGGTATTTCGGCTTCTATAGCCGGTCGACCCATTATTTGGGGAGTACTCATCATTAATTCTATTACAGGTAATAATAAAGTATCTGGTACAATTAATTTTCGTGGTACACCTATTCAAATTAATGGGTATTGGGAAGAAAACACCAAACAAATAAGTTTTGATTCACCATATGCCTCATTTTTTGGTAACTTATCTATATTTGATGATCCCTCGATTAGAATTCGTCATTTCGTTTTAAGTGGACAGTTTATTATGAAACCTCCCTCTTTGCTTGCAGGTGAGTACGGAACTTGGATTGCTACAACTGATACAGCACTCACTGAACCTCCTATATATCAGAACGGCGTTCCTCCTGCCGGAGTCTTTTTAACATCAGATATCCTGTACTAAATCACTACCCTCCCGTTACACTATGGTAAGATATCTTTATATATATCACATATATTAGGCGCACTAGTCCGTTAATCCACTTGAATAAATTATTTTTGTGTCACCCCGAATAATACTCTTTTTTTAGATTATGGTAATGGTTTCACATCAACCGGTTTTTAAATAGTATTTAGGAATGGATTCATTTTGACAATCGATTGTTCCCTTATCCATAAAGCCGATTATTTCTCGTAAGTTGAGGAAAAATCGGCTTTATTCATGACGAATTATGCTTAGCGTATGTTTTAAGCGCTTTTTGTTGGTGGGATCCCTTATATATAAAATAGCCTTATAATCAAAACGGTTGCTATATTTCATTGCTAAAAACTTTTATTGATTCCAAATTCTCTTTAAATCCAATGGAACGAATACCTTATTCCCATGTATCTCCCTATGTATGATAGGATTTGAAAAGCATTGATCTAAACTTAACCCTTCTTTTTTATGCCTAGCTCTTATAAAGTCTTCGGGTAATCGCATAACACTTGCTCCTTTTATATTTTTTATAAAACAACTCTTGGTAAGAAAGCTTAGTTTTTATTCGCTCTCTGTAATATACCAAGAATGTTGCGACATAAAGCTTAGAATTGTAATTTTTACGAACGTGTGCTTCAGTTATTTTTTTTATGAGACTGGGCTTGTTTGTTTTGTTGTCTTACTTGTTGTTCATTATTTTTGCTTGTAAACTCATTTCCTTATTGATTTTGTGCTCCTTGCGTACTGCCTTGGGAAGCTTGGCTTCCATCTTGGGCTTATTGCGGTTCTTCTTGTTCGATTTGTTGAACGCGTGGTTCAACGCTGTGTAGAACGGATTGAGTTTGTAGCCTCTTGGTAAAGCTGCTTAGCTTGTTGATTGCAAATGTTTCGAAGCTAGCCTGCAAATCCTAGTAGAGCTGTCTTTACGTCATTTTTTACTGTTATAAATAACGCCGCCTTTAATTTTTACTTTATTAGAATGATGTATAAGAATATTTTTTATAACTTCCAATTTTATCCTGCTTTTAAATGACCAAAAACCCACAGTTATGTAATTACATTTGATAAATGGCACCATTTTTTTGATAGAAGCCTCTTTTCCTCTGTACTACATTTTTATCTTCAATTCCTGACACCTAGGCCGCTACTGTTTGGTGATTAAGGACCTTAATTTTATTGATGTTAAGTTAAAATGTTCGTATAAAAAAGTGGAAGGAGAAGATAATATTGAAAGTAAACAACCAATAGAGAGGACGATAAAAATGAATCTAAAGTGGTTAAGGCTATTAACAGCAGTTTTTCTATCTGCCATCATGTTATTGGGGTGTAATAATGTAGAAGAGGATAAGGATCCACCACCACCTGAAGTGGATGTAGATCCTGACACAGAAGAACCCATTGAAGATCCTGAAGATGCAAATGACCCAGATAATATAGATGAAAATGATGTGGACCCAGATACAGAAGAGCCAATTGAAGATCCTAAAGATGTAAATGACCCAGATAATATAGATGAAAATAAAGATGATGAAGCTGATTTAGTCCCTGATGCAGAAGAACCCATTGAAGATCCTAAAGATGTAAACGATCCAGATAATATAGATGAATAAATATTAACAGCAATAAGGCACACCGTTTGTTTTCAAACGGTGTGCCTTATTGCTCCAAATTTAACTGTTATGATAAAGCTCAATTGTTGTTTTTTTAACCAATAGTACAAAAATACATTTAAACATTTCAACTCTACTAGTTTTCCTTTATAAGCATGGAACATATCAACTATTTTTAAAACATTTTATTAATTCCCTAAGATTCAACCGTTAAATAAACGGTCTATGCCAATTAAATAGGTTATTGCAGCACTTCCTTCAGCTCAGGGTATTGCGAAAACTGGCTGGAATATTGAGGATGATAATAAGACATGTAATTATGATATTGTATAATTTTTATAACTCCCCTTTCTTAAATTGAATATATTTAGTTTTATCTTATTTTCCTAATTATCCTAGGACTAGACATTTGCCTACATACCCTAATTTGAAAAAACAAATAAAGAAATAAGTAATAGCAAAAGTTAATCATCTTTCCTTTCTTTAATAGCAACGTAAACGAAACTCCTTTTTTATTTTCCATTTATTTCATCGTTAAAATCCCTGTGACTAAACAAGCTAATAACAAAACTATTTATAGGTGTCTCATTAGAAAAATACCAAGGGCCTTATTGGTTACCGTTTCCATACTTATTCTTTTATCCATAGGGTTACTATTTTTAGTACAAAATACAAGAAACACAGAGAATCACGAAAATGAAACTGTAGCTGTCAAAAACAGATTTAATACCCCTATAACCAGAGTCCAAAATGTTGAAAGCGAAAAAAATGTTCTTCAAATAAACAGCATTGCCATGGATGAAACCATAAAGGGGTACTGCCGACTAAACGCAGATATAATACGCTAAGGAATTTTTTAGAAGGTAAAAGCCTGATTTTTCTACGTTAAGCAGAAAAACCAGGCTTTTTTATATCCTAAGTGGACGCAGGGCATGTATCGAGTTCAAAATCTCAGGTATAAATGAATATTCTCCGAGAAAGTTTATGTGTTCCCATCCCAATGGTGATATGTGAGGAAGCAATTCCTCTTGATATTTTCCTATATTTTTAAAATGTTCAATTGCTTGTGATAAATACACGGTATTCCAAATGCTGATGGCATTAATAATTAGATTTAATGAGCTGGCACGCTGTAAATGATCTTGTAATGCTCTTTCTCTAAGTTCTCCCTGTTTTCCGAAGAAAATAGCTCGTGCCAAGGCATTCATGGATTCTCCCTTATTGGGAGGTATACTGGACTTTCTAGAAGACTGAGATCTTGCATGTCTGGTTTTTGATACTTCGATTGTAATAATATACTGATTTGCCCATTAGCTTCCAATATACCGTATTTGACTTCGCGAACAGAAAAAACCTGATTTTGTCGAAGTATACTTAATACTTGATTTACATCCAATTTGTTCTTTTTAAGTAACTTTCTATCCATTATACCATCCCGAATAATGATGTTAGGATCGCCCAATAAGAGAGAACGTGTCGATTTATTTTTTAGAGTCAAGAACTCTATCCCCAACATGAGAAGCGTCCACAATCCGATGGCATATAAAAAGTGAAAAATCCCTACCTTATTTTCATAAATGGTATTTCCTAAAAAATCTCCAAGCACTAATACAAAAACTAAGTGAAACGGGGTTAACTGATAGATGGATGTTCTGCCTGTTATGATAATGATAAAAAATAAGGTGACAAAACCTACTATGACTTTGATTGTCAGTAAACCCAAAAAAATTTCACCCAAAGTTTATTCCTCCATTTTATATTTCACTCGATTTCAAAAATCCCTCATGTTTTAAAATATTTATATTACAACATGTAAGCTAAATTAAAATCAGAAAGATAAAAAATACGGGTTTTTTCAACTTATAATAATGGAGAAAGCACGCGAGCACCCTGTTCAACTATGCGCTCAGTCAGGGATCGTTGCAGCAAGTCTTCAATTTTTAATGGTACAGAATCAGTAAGATCTCGTTGGAACTGCTCAGTGAGTTCCCTCGCCACATCAGCACTGTATAAAACTTGACACACCTCATAATGCAGGCGAAAACTTCTCATATCATAGTTTGCTGAGCCTACTTCTGCAATTTCCTCATCGATGATCAACACTTTTGCATGTATCATTCCTTTATCGTACTGGTAGATTTCGACTCCAGTTTCTATAAGTTCTCCGTAATAAGTACGGCTTGCAAGGCCCACGATTTTTTGATTATTGTGGCGAGGAACCAGCAATCTTACACGGACACCACGAGCTACTGCTGTCTTTAATGCCATGATAATATCCGTTTCTGGTACAAAATAGGGTGTTGTTAAATCAATAGTCTTGGTCGCCTGTGTTATACATATAAAGTAAGCTTGCCGAATGACTGGGGTAGGAATTCCAGGGTTTCCTTCCAACGTATGGATATACGCTTTATGCAATGTCCTAGTTTTTGCGGATATGTCCATTTCTTTTTCATCAAGGGTGCTCAACTCTGATCCCAATTCGGCTGACCATTTGGAATGATCTGCTCTGCCGATTGAATTGATTTTCGTTACCTCTGATTTTGTTTTCAAATTTGTTTTTGATTTTATCCTTTCCGGCACAGCGATTTCCCAATGAACATCAAAAACAGTCTGCAAATCGGATGATGCTTCTCCTATGACTTGCAAATGAGTATCCCGCCAGAAGCCAACGTCAGGCTTCAATCCTGTATATTCATATCCTAGTTAATGCCACCATTAAAAGCTACCTTTCCGTCGATTATGGCCATCTTACAATGATCCCGATAATTCCAATTGGACAAAATCCAGGGAAATCGCAGAGGAAATATTGTCCTGCATTCTATCCCTGCTTCAACCATCTGCCGGATTTTTTCACGCGGGAATTTATAACTCCCCAAGCTATCTCTCATAAAACGAACCTGCACTCCATTTAATGCTTTTTCGATTAGCAGTTCTGTGATTCGATTACCAATTTGGTCATTCCGATATATGAAATATTCCAGATCAATTGTTTCTTGGGCTTTTTGCAGGGATACAAGGAGTTGATCATATTTTGCTATCCCATTGTTAAACACTTGGACTTGGCCCATTCGAAGCCCATTCACAGTGAAATGCCGTAAAGCATTGGCAATTACCGATGCTGAAGCACCGAATGTCTCAGGTAATTTGTTAGATTCATTTTTAGAACAGGTCAATCTTTTTCGATGAATAAACTTAGGGTTTGATATGCTAAGATATAGCCAGAAACCAATGACAGGTAAAAAAAGGACGATTATTATCCAATTCAAAGCCTTGGCAGGCCGACGAACTTCCCAAATTGCTATGAATAAGATAAAGAACATATTTAACAGGTATAGATAAAAAATCCACTCCAACTGGAATCCCTCCTTCTGTTTCTCTTAACATGTACAAACTATGTAACCAGTATACGTATGGAATATGAAGGGATTGTCTGTTATATATTATGGACTACCTTTATAAGAACTTGTATAAGATATTAAGAACGAAAAAAAGAGAATTAAGGTTGGGAAAGTTCTGACATCACGAAAGGCGTAATGATCTGGGCACTGTCCTAACTAGAGACTTAGTGATTTTGAAAATTACCATCTGGTAAATTCCTAAATATAGGTATAATTTTTTATAAATTTGGAAAATGAAAGTGGTAAATGCAATAAGGAGTAAATAAGAGAAAACATTAATTTATATTGGGAGGAAATCGTCTTAAAATTAGTCGTTAACATCTTTTTTGTTAATGGTTAATGAATGATCGGTATCTCTAACAGCAGCATAAAAAATATCTTTGATTTGAAGATATCCCTTTGCCTTTAGTTCTTCCTTTAACCACTTTTCATTTTTGTTGATAAATTTTAATTTACGCTTTTGCACTTTCCCTTCAATGACAACGGCTATGGGTAATCCGCGGTATTCCACTTTCATATGTAACTCTTTTGGAGTAATAGGAACTAATTCTTTTCTTGGAAAAATGCTAATTTCACCTGTTGCTTCCAAAATCGCATATTCAATATCGTGAATATCCGGATATCCTGATGTTCTTAAATTAGACAACAGCTCAGGTAAAGGATATCTACTTTCCTTTAAATTTCGATTAAGATAAAAAAAGAATCGCTCCAAAATCATGAGGGGTAAGTTGGGCTAGAGCTGATTTCCCTAAAATATTTACTGCTACAATAAACACAATATAGATAAAAATAACTTTAACTAAAAAAATAGACACTTCTAACACCTCGTAAAAAAATTCACCTTAGTCCGAAATTGGACTAAGGTTTTTAAACTTATTTCAATTAAAAATGGTATCTTTTTTTCGTCATGTATGAATCTAAGCTAAATCCTTATCCTTTTAAAATAGGGGTCACTTTATCAATGGCTTCTTGTAATTTTTCACTGTTTAACCTATACATTTGTTTGGCCTCTTTTGATTCCGTTCCAAGAGCAAATAGTTCTAAGTCTGCTTGACATTTTTTCAAGGTTGAAAGAATTAAGGGTCTTTCTTGTGGGGGTGCGACTTGTAATTTATCGTCAAACAGATCAATCGTTAACTCTCCGTAAGAATTAACCTGTCCCAGAAATACATTTTCAATCGTTACCCCTAGTTTTTCTAATTCAGTTTGTAGCCAAGCCCGACTTCGTCCAATCGTGGCTAGTGGTTCATCCATTATTGTACCATCCATAATAATGGTCTGAGGCTCCTTGATTGAAGCAACCTTCAAGTTTATATCCTTTGCTGTTAAAGGTTGATTTTCTTTCTTTAGCATCACAGATAAATCACCTGTTGCCTCTAAAACAGCAAATTCTACATCAGAGACTTGAAAGACATCCTTCCTGCGAAGGAGATCTAACAGTT
Organism: Cytobacillus sp. QJM3NY_8; assembly: GCF_056173585.1. Classification (NCBI taxonomy): domain Bacteria; kingdom Bacillati; phylum Bacillota; class Bacilli; order Caryophanales; family Bacillaceae; genus Cytobacillus; species Cytobacillus sp. QJM3NY_8. The sequence continues at coordinate 199,172 of NZ_JBWBUY010000002.1, read as the reverse complement.
CATCTGTCGTATATCTTTCCTTTTTTAAATTATCTTCCATAATCTTCCCATCTTTGATAAATACAGTTGCTTTTCCTTCTATAAAATTGCGAAAACGTTTACTTTTTAATGAAATTAAACCAGCGAAAAAGGGAATAGCCGCAAAAATGACAATTCCAATAATTCCGTGAAAAATGTTCCGCTCAAGTCCCATAGCCACTTCTGCACCAATACTCCCAATAGAAATACCGGTGACATATTCAAAGAAAGATAGTTCGGAAATTTGCTTTTTCCCTAACCATTTTGTAATGAAAAATAAAACAGCAACAAATAATGCTGAGCGTACAGCTATATCTAACCATTCAGGCACTGCTTACACCCCCTGTAAATATAGTTTTTCTAGAAACCTTTGTACTGAAGTTCCTCTCCTTCTAGTTCTCCTACTCTTTTTTTTAAATCTTTTGTTACTTCGTGTACTACCATCATAGCCTCATGCAAAGTTCGCTTCGATTCATCATCAAGAGTCCGTAATGCTAAACTTGAGAGACTTGCTTCTACCCCTTTTAGACTGGCAAAACACTGTTTAACATCTGATCCTACTGTCATCCTAATTCTCCTTATCCTTTTGGCTTAAAAATTAAAGCTCCTATCATGCCGAAAACAATGGAAGCTGAAATACCAGAACTAGTTACTTCAAACATTCCTGTCAGTACACCAACTAACCCATGTTTTTCTGCTTCCTGCATCGCACCATGAACAAGCGAATTCCCAAAACTTGTAATCGGAACGGTAGCCCCTGCCCCAGCAAAATCAATCAAAGGCTCGTATAGTCCAAATCCATCTAAAAGCGCCCCAATCACTACAAGAGCACTTAAGGTATGACCTGGTGTCAATTTAAATACATCAAACATAATTTGCCCAATGATACAAATTAAACCGCCTACGACAAAAGCCCAAAAATAGATCATGTTAATTGTTCACCTCCGTATTCAATTGACACTGCATGGGCGATACAAGGAATTGTTTCATTTTGCTGAAAGGACAACGGTGAAAGCAAAGCACCTGTAGCCACAACTAACATTCGTTTAAATTCACCATTTTTCATGCGGTTTAATAAATGCCCATAAACTACCGTTGCTGAACAGCCTGCACCGCTTGCCCCTGCAAGAACGGGTTGTCCTTCCCGATAAATCATAAGGCCACAATCTTGGTATTGTTCTTCACTAATAGGAGTTCCATGCTTTTTAAATAGATCCATGGACACTTCCTGTCCGATTTGGCCAAGGTCACCGGTTACAATTAAATCGTAATAAGATGGCTCAACATTTCGTTCCTTTAAATGGGCTTCAATGGTATCAACCGCAGCTGGCGCCATAGCTCCTCCCATGTTAAATGGATCTGTCAATCCCATATCGATTACACGACCAATTGTGGCAGATGTGACATGAGGTCCTTCCCCAGAATCACTTAATAGGGCTGCACCTGCACCAGTAACCGTCCATTGTGCCGTAGGTGGCTTTTGTCCACCATACTCAGTTGGATACCGAAATTGTTTTTCAACAGCTGTATCATGACTGGAAGCTCCTGTTAACAAATATTTCGCTCCTTTTGTATTTACAATATAAGCACCTAGAGCCAGTCCTTCCATCGAGGTAGAGCAAGCACCGAATAAGCCAAAATAAGGCGCTCCAATCGTTCTGCTAGCGAAACTTGTTGGGGTGATTTGATTGATTAAGTCCCCAGCTAGGATAAATTGAACTTGATCCTTTTGTATGCCCCCTTTTTCCATGGCTTTTTGGCAAGCCTCTTCAAAAAGGATTTTATGTGCTTTCTCATAGGAATCCTGCCCAAGCCATAAATCAGCATGAAGAGTATCGAAATCATCTGGGATAGCACCATTGGCTTCAAATGGTCCACCAACGGTTCCAGTGGAGATAATGACAGGCTTTTGTTCGAAGATCCATGTACGATGACCTGCTAGCATTATAAACCACCCCACTGGATTAAAGTGGTTTTAATTAAGGCAATGACAAAAGCAGAAAAAACACCAAATAAAATAACCGCCCCCGCTAATTTAAACATGTTGCCACCTACGCCCAGTACAAATCCTTCGGTTCGATGCTCAATGGCAGGCGATATAACCGCATTGCCAAAACCTGTTACAGGTACAGCTGTTCCAGCCCCACCAAATTGGGCCATTCGATCATATACGCCAAAACCAGTAAGAAGCATTGTAATAAAAATTAACGTACCCACCGTCGGATTTCCGGCCGTTTGCTCAGTAAAATCGAAATAATAAATGTAAAAGTCTGAAATAAGCTGACCAATCAAACAAATAAGTCCACCGGTTAAAAAGGCCTTAATACAATTTTTAACAACCGGTCTTTTGATCTCTCGTTGTTTTTGCAATTTTTGATATTCCTGTTGCACAGGAGTAAGTTGTTTCTTTTGATTGTTAGACATAACTCGATCCTTCCTCTTTAGGTTTGTTCCTTCATAAGACTTTTCAGTTTGTTCAAATCATTTTTTAAGTTCTTCTTATTCATATCGTTTTTTTTCAGTCTTTGCTCGACCTTTTCAAGCTCCCAGAATATTTTTTTATCAGTCGAAACAAAAACTTTATAGTCGGGATATTTTTTTTCTAAGTCGGATTTTACTGACTTCTCGATACTCTTTAATCGAAATCGATCAAAATTCTCAACTTTAATCGCTGCCATAAGCTCTTTATCAGTATTCACAGCTTTTACGTCTGTAATATCTTCCTTGGCAATTATCTTTTCTTTCGCATGATTGGCAACGGATTGATCAATTGGCTTACTTGTATGTACTTGTGAAATACCAAAAGTACTATTACCTTGAATAAATTCATTTTGATTACCATTACATCCTGATGCGAAACCAATGACCATTATAATAAAAAGTAGGTTTTTCAATGTGGTTATTTTATCTTTCAAAAAAATCACCTCCATGTTTTTCCATTATTTGAACAGCTGAAAAAAGGTTGGTTAAGAGGCCAACCTTTTTTCGCCTTACTAATTACTGTTGTTTGTATTGAGGTTCTTCTTGTTCGATTTGTTGAACACGTGGTTCAATGCTGTCTACAACGGATTGGGTTTGCTTAGCTGCATCTTGGTAAAGTTGCTTAGCTTGTTGATTATCTGTACCAAGAGCAAATGTTTCAAAACTTGCTTGAGCACTTTTCAATCCTGCTAGAGCTGTTTTAACGTCATTTATTACTGTCATGATAATTTCCTCCTTGAATTTTTTTTTTACTCTTTTATTTTGCTTTATGGAGAATTTTTTATTCAATGATTTTTGGGAAATTTAAATCTAAATTATTTTTGACGTATAGCTCCATTTTTTCGATAATAACCCCTTTTCCATATCCCCATCATTTCTTCTATTTCTCGTTGACAGCAATAGCTCTTATAACTTTTCATTTTTTCTTTTCTCAACTTCAATTTCTTTTACACCCCTACCTTTATAAAATAAGATGATTGTATTTCCTGAAAGGACTAATATTTTTCCCATTTTTCGGATATTATCCCAAAGTTTTAAGAGTTTCTCCCTCTTAATCATCCTATTTATGGGTATTTAACATTGAAAATGTAATAACAAAGATAAACGCATGCATTTGTCGCCGTATTAAGGTTTGTCTAATACATAAAAAGGAACTGTTTTGTTATTAAACATCAAATTTTTCATACATTTTAGAAGGTGAAAAAATGACAACAAAACAAAAAAGGAAATCCTTTCAACGTTTAACGTTAAAACCAAAAAAGGACATTGAAGAAATAAAACTTGGGATTAAACTGGGAGACAAAAGGAAACCAAAAATCCGAGATTGGGCGAAAGAGATGTATAGCTATATTTGATGGGGATTAATACAGAATTACAGGTAGGTGACATTGTCAAATTAAAAGTTGGAGATGTGAAAGGGAAAAATTCTTTTATATTCTGGAAGGCAAGACAACAAAAAACAGAAAGTAAATATTAGTATGCTATCTAATAGAATTGATAAAAAAAAATTGGATACATAATTGTTTCAAACTAAAAAGAATCAATATCTCTACATAAGAATACAGGGAAAAAAGTGTTTATAATACTCATTAGAAGGTATGATAAAGAAGGAATTGGCAAACTTTGCACCAAAGATTCACTGTAAGCCAGTTTCTTTTTTGGATAGGTTTTTAAAATCGTGTTTTAATCAAATATTAAATTATGGCTCTTATCACAAAAGGCAAAGGGATATCATCAAATTAAAGATATATTTTACGCTTCTGTTAGAGATACCGACCATTCACTAAACATTAACACATTTGATATTAGCGACTAATCTTAAAACGATTTCCCCTCCCTATATTAATCCTTTTCTAGACTTGATCGGCAAATAGAGAGATATAACCTGAAAGTCGAGGCGGCTGCACTTGATTCGGGGTACCTTACAAATCCTATTTGTAAAGGCTTATCTGAGAATTCATATGGTTATCATCAAACAAAACCTAGTTGATTAACTCCCCTCTATCTATTTCAACTGAATTAGTGTCCATTTTTATGATCAAAAATAAAGTCCTCTATAAAGAGCGATAGTGCTTCTACAATTCTCAAACCTTTTTAAATAGCCGTTTAATAAGCAGTCAATCTCGTATGTTAGTTGTTACCTTATAAATCTACACAGCTAACTCGTTTCCTTTGCGTATCCAATGAACTCTTTAATATTGTCAAACCGGGGGTCATCCCGTTTTACGACAATAAGTTCGGAATCTTCATGGTGACTGATATTAAATTAAAAACTGTCCAAATTTTCTTTTCTATTGGCAGTAGGATTTATTAACCAGTAAAGATATTTGGAGAGACCATATAACCAAGTGTATATCCATCGGGTTCGCTGTTTGCTAATTCACCCCTACCAATCCAACCTTCACCTTTTTGACACAATACACCCAAGAGAATTAAAAATGAAGGCAAAAAAACCACCCACGATGTTGTGAGGGGTCTCATTGTGTTTATATGTGTTTATAAAGTTTGTTGATGTCAATGAAAAAACGTGTTAAGAATCGAAAAAGAAAGCTTGTATGTACCTGTGAAATACTCAAATCGTTATTATTTTCACCCAACTGATTCTGGCTTTCGTTACATCCTGATCCTATTCCGATAACCGTTAATACTAAAAGACCGATCTTTAATTGTTTTATTTTATATATCATGAATAATCACCTCTGTGTTTCATCCATTATTGAGAGAGTAAAAAGGTTGGTTTACTCGACCAACCTTTTTTTGTCTTTTAATTATTGTTGTTTGTATTGAGGTTCTTCTTGTTCGATTTGTTTAACGCGAGGTTCAAGGCTTTTTAGAACGGATTGGGTTTGTTTAGCAGCATCTTGGTAAAGCTGCTTAGCTTGTTCATTTTCCGTACCAAGAGCAAATGTTTCAAAGCTAGCCTGCGCACTTTTCAATCCCGCTACAGCTGTCTTAACATCATTTATTACTGTCATTGAATAACGACTCCTTTAATGTTTTTAATAACCTTTGTTAGAATGATGAAAAATGGTTTTCTTTATAGTTCAAATGTAATCCATATTTTTTATCTAAAAATAATATTATGAAGTAAGGTTTGAAAACTAAATTAATATCCTTTTTCTCTTAATAAATAAAATATCCGTTTAATCCAAACGGTTGCTATATTTGATTCCAAATTCTCTTTAAATCTAATGGTACGAATACTTTATCCCCACGTATCTCCCTATGTATAATGGGATGTGAAAAGCATTGATCTAAACTTAACCCTTCTTCTTTTTTATGCCTAGCTCTTTTGAAGTCTTCGGGTAATCGCATAACAATTGCTCCTTTTTATTTTTAAAAAAAATTTTAGTAAGGGAGCGAGTCTTAACTCCCCTCTAATCTATCTAAGGATGTTTTTATTGGTAACAAATGAATCAACACATAAAAATTTTTGGCGACATAAAGCTTCAGAATTGTACAAACGTGTGATTCAGTTATTTATTTTTTAAGACTGGGCATGTTGGTTTTTTTGTCTTACTTGTTGTGCATTATTTTGGCTTGCGAACTCAGTACCGTATTGACCTTGTGACACTTGCGTACTGCCTTGGGAAGCTTGGTTTCCGTCATGAGCATATTGTGGTTCTTCTTGTTCGATTTGTTGAACGCGTGGTTCAACGCTTTGTAAAACAGATTGGGTTTGTTTAGCAGCATCTTGGTAAAGCTGCTTCGCTTGTTCATTATCTGTACTAAGAGCAAATGTTTCAAAGCTAGCTTGAGCGCTTTTTAATCCGGCTAAAGCTGTTTTAACGTCATTTATGACTGTCATGAATAACACCTCCTATTATTTTTTTTGAAACCTTTCTTAGAATGTTTGAAGATAGAAATATTTATTCATACAAAGTTTTTAAAATTCGAATTATATTTTTATTATTTTCGGAAAAAATACTCTTGGCAAAAAAAATCAAGGAAGAGAGAATAGGGTAAATTTGACGGTTGTACTTTTGTAAAAGCTGATTAAAGTACAATTGTTTTACAATTCGAGGGGGATTTTCCTTTTCGAGAAGCAAGACTGGTATGCTTATTTAGAAATGGAGTATTGATGCAGTTTGTATTCATAAAATTAAAAAAGAGGTAGACGGAGTATGTATAAGGACTATCCTGAAACGATTTATATGGACCAAAACCACGAGCAAGGTGTAAGCAATTTAATAAAAATATAAATCAGTATTTTTCCAATCCTATTATACATAAGGAAATTAATGGTGATAAAATATATGTTGCCTTGGACCTAGACAGAATCTGGAATAGGATAAATTAATATTTAGTTTAGCCACAAATACTCCCCACCTGCGTAAAGGTGGGGAGTATTTAATGCTATCTAAAGGTGGGGGGGTCTTTAAAACTAATCTAAAATACCTGCATATTTTTGACCGCTGTGTGGCAATCTACCCAAGTGATTACAACATTGTTAACAAGGAGGAAACATCATGCAACAAATGCAGACGGGTATGAATAATCAACAAGCACAAGCTTTAATGACACAACCGCCTGAAATAATGTCAACAAAGGATCATCTCTATGTAAACGATATGTTAAGCTGGAATTTACTTGCGATGAAGAAAATGCATTTTTTCGCTCAACAATGTCAAAATCCCGAAGTAAGAGCAGCACTTGAACAAGCTGGACAAATGCATGATCGACACTATCAACAGCTGCTTCAACAGATGCAACAGTATGTAACTCAACCTTCACAAAATATGAATCAATAAGGAGGAAACTATAGTGGAAAATAATACTCCAAACAGGATTAAAAATCCTGAAACACCAGTCCCTAAGACGCCGCAAATGAACGTTAGAGATTTTCTAAACGATGCCTTAACTACGGAAAAATATATATCTTCCTCATACTCGACTGCATTAAAAGAAGCTAGCCATGAATCGTTGTATCGTACAATAGCGTCTGTTTCCCAAGAAACAGACGACTGTCACCGCAATCTATATAACTTAATGTTTAAAAACGGATGGTACGGTTTGGAAAAAGAAACTCCACAAACTATTCAACAATCGGTTCAGCAATTTTCTAACTACATGCAAAGTCAAGATCCATATAGAGGTAATGTAATACAATAAAAGAACACGTGTTCAAGAAGAATAAACTCAAGGTAAAACAACAATAGTTATGCGAGACAAAAGGTTGGTTAGTTGTTAACCAACCTAGAAAATAATTTAGAATTTACAACAATCGAAAGGGCGGCGGTAAGATGAATCTTAAGTGGATGAAACTTTTATCAACGGTTTTTCTTTCAATTTTCTTGTTATTAGGGTGTAATAATGGAGATGACGATAATAATCCACCACCGGAGGATGTAACTCCAGGGACAGAGGAACCAATTGAAGATCCTATCGACGCAACAGATTCAGATACTATTGATCAACATAATGTCACCCCTGATACAGAAGAACCAATTGAAGATCCAATCGACGCAACAGATCCAGATACTATTGATGAACATAATGTCACCCCTGATACAGAAGAATCAATTGAAGATCCTGAAGACGCAACAGATCCAGATACTATTGATGAATAAGCTTATACACCGTTTGTTCTCAAACGGTGTTCTTTATGTATCAAGATTCAAGGATGTTAATAAGAAATTTAATACTTATATTGCAACATTTTCTAATAATAAATTTATAGAGGTGTCTCATGACAAAATTACGAAAGTCCTTATTGGTTACTGTTTCCGTACTTATTCTTCTATCCATAGGGTTATTATTCATAGTACCAAATACAAGAAACAAAGAGAATCCCGAAAATAAAACAGTTGCTGTCGAAAACAAATTTAATCCCACTATAACCAATGTCCAAAATGTTGAAAACGAAAAAAATGTTCTTCAAATAAACAGCCTTTCCATGGGTCAAACCATCAAGAATCAATTAAAAAATGATCCTTCCGTTTTTCTAATTAAACACAATGAAAAAACTGAGAGTCATTATATTAAGAAAGAAGTAAACGTTACATTCAAGACTCTTCCCTCAACAAAGGAAATAAAAAGGATAACACTGGAGATAAATGGCACTATCATTAAAAAGCTAAATTCTACGATTGTTTTTCGTTCTAATACGCTTTCGACCAAGGAACTTATTGAATATTTTAACAGACAGGCTATGGTTGAATTTGCTGAACCCAATTATCTTTATCTGCAAAATCAAATTGGACTTCCTAATGATTTGCTATATAGAGAACAATACCAATGGAACTTATCGGCAATTCAAGCAGAAGCAGGCTGGGATATCACCAAAGGGGATGAACATATCATTATTGCTGTTATAGACACTGGCGTTGATCTGGACCATCCTGATTTGAGAAGACGAATTACAAATGGTTATAATGTACTGTTGAATAATAATTTCCCTGATGATGACAACGGGCATGGCACCCATGTAGCAGGAATCATTGCATCGGAAACAAACAACCATGAAGGTGTTGCAGGCATCACTTGGTATAACAAAATAATGCCTATAAAAGCAATGGGTGCCGAAGGGCATGGGACGACCTTTGATATAGCAAAAGGGATTTTTTGGGCAGTGGATCATGGAGCCGATGTCATTAATATGAGTTTAGGCAATTATCAGCATTCTTCCCTTTTAAAAGGGGCAATCGATTATGCATACAGTAAAAATGTTGTCTTGATTGCTGCAGCAGGAAATGAAAATACTATGCAGCCGAGCTATCCAGCTGCTTTTTCTAAGGTTCTAAGTGTCGCCGCCGTAAGTTACACCGGACAACGTGCCCCTTTCTCAAATTATGGAGATTATATCGATGTTGCAGCTCCCGGAGTTCAAATTCCGAGCACCTATTTTAACCAGCAGTATGCAGCTTTATCAGGTACTTCTATGGCTTCGCCTCATGTGGCAGGACTTGCTGGCCTCTTGCTTTCAGTAAACCCTAATTTAACGAACCAAGAAGTAATAGACATTATTAAGAATTCTACTTATGATTTAGGAATCCCTGGAACTGATCACGAATTTGGTAGTGGCTTAATTAATGTAAAGAATGGATTGGAAGATGCCCAAAGCAAAAGGCAATAATCCCTTTTTGAAACCGTTGCTTTTCGTTGTTATAAAACTTCTACATGATGTACATTGTTTGTACATGATAATGGAAAAACTAAGGAGGGAATTTTAGTTGGAGTGGATTTTTTATCTATACCTGTTAAATACGTTCTTTATGTTATTCATAGCAATTTGGGAAGTTCGTCGGCCAGCCAAAGCTTTGAATTGGATAGTAATCGTCCTTGTTTTGCCTGTCATTGGTTTCTTACTATATCTTAGCATATCAAATCCCAAGCTTATTCATCGTAAAAGATTGACCTCTTCTCATAATGAGTCTGATAAGTTACCTGATACATATAGTGATTCAGCATCGATCATCGCCGATGCTTTAAGGTATTTTACTGTAGGCGGGCTTCGAGTCGGCAAAGTCCAAGTACTAAACAATGGAATAGCAAAATATGAACAACTTATCGAATCCCTACAAAAAGCCCAAAAAACCATTGATCTGGAATATTTCATCTATCGGAACGACCAAATTGGTAATCGCATCACAGAACTGCTGGTCGAAAAAGCAGTAAATGGAGTGCGGGTTCGTTTTATTAGAGATGGTTGGGGGAGTAAAAAATTTCCGCGTCAAAAAATTCTTCAGATGGTGGAAGCAGGGATAGAATGTCGGACAATATTTCCTTTAAGTTTTCCCTGGATTTTGTCCAATTGGAATTATCGGGATCATTGTAAGATTGTGACGATTGACAGAAAGGAATCCTTTACTGGCGGTATGAACGTTGGGTATGAATATACAGGATTAAAGCCAGACGTAGGATTTTGGAGGGACACTCATTTGCAAATTATAGGGGAAGCAACAGGCGACTTGCAGACTATCTTCGACGTTCATTGGAATATCGCTGTACCAGAACGGATAAAGTCAAAAACAAAATCTGAGGCAACGAAAAAGGCCACTAAAATCCCAAAATATAAATCAAAGGAAATCAATCCAACCGGCAGCATAGATCTTTCAAGATGGTCTGCCGAATTAGGATCTGAGTTATGGCCTATAGGGGTACGGCAAGAATTCCTTCTTTTTTGAGCCACTCACAAATAGGCCGGGGAAAATTCTTTTATTTAGTTGAATTTTCCCCGGGTATTTATTTTAACTCACCGTTTCTAATTGAGAAGGAGATACAGGGATATCAAATTTAAGATCCGGTGGACAACGATCAGAGTCTAACCGATACTTTCCAAAACGATTTACATGAAATGTAAGGTATGGACTAAGTTCAGACAGCGCATCTTCATCCAATTGATTACCTTCTTGCATATATTCATGAAGGATATGAGTGAGTTGAAAAACATTATAGAAAATTAAACAGTTAGCGACTAAGTGATTATATTTTATTGTTTTCTTCTGTTTCTCACGATTGTTTTCCGCAATGACTCCGTCTCCACCAAAGGATAACCATTTGGTAAATCCATTAAAGGATTCACTCTTATTAGTAGCTGCTTGAATTGTACTCCGTAAATCTTCATCCGATAGGTAATTCAATAAAAATAGGGTACGAATAGCACAACCTAATTCCCGAAACGCTTGATACAATTTATTTCTTTTGCTGTATGTACTTAATTTATTCAGGATGGTGGAAGGGTGAATACGTCCTGCTTTAATCGACATCACCACTCGTAGCATATCCTCATAATGATCTTCGATCAGTTTCCAATCAATTGAAGAAGAAAAAAGCTCGTCGATATGCTGATAAGTTGAATGTTCACTTGGTCGAAGAAACTTTAAATCCTTCCAGTTCCGGATACGCGGCATTAGTTTGATTCCTAAAAGGTAAGCTAACCCAAATATAGGCGCATTCTGCCCTTGTGTATCGGAATGGAGCGTATCAGGTTGAATATCAGATTGATTCTTCATCAAGATATCTAGGATATAAACACCTTCCCACACTCCACAAGGGATAAAGTGGCTGAATAAAGCAATATACGTATCCGACACATGGTAATAACCAATCCCTCCATAGCCCCCATAACGAATATGATTTTCAGAAAGTAGATTTTGCTCATACAAGTCCCATTTCGTCCCATCGGCGGATGCGCTGGTTCCCGTTCCCCAATACTTTGGCAAATTGAATTTGTTATAAGCGTTAATTATCCATTCAATCGCTTTTTGAATATTTTCTTCCGTAACGTGCCTCTCATTAATCCAGGAAATATGCTTTCGATCCATATTTCCTAATGATCGAGCAGTTTGAGTCGGACCTAAGTTACATCCATAACAGAATGTTGCTGTTATATAACGCTCGGAAGGGTTATCTATTTTTGCGTCATGGCCAGAGATCGGTCCAAAGAAACGTGTCCAATTTAACCAATATTCTGTGTCGGCCAATAAGTCTAAAACATTGATTGGTGCCATCTTTTCTTCGATACGTTTCCGAATAGCTTTCAAAAGAGGGGATGTTTTTTTCTTTTTCATTTTTGTAATAAAGGGTTCACCATTACGAATTGTGACTGCCTTATTATTTGGAAAAGAAGAATTCACTCTTTGTGCAGTCTTCTCTAACTGTTTATAGACTTGATCCTTAAACGCTATAGAATTCGTTGGAAGCCCAGCTTGTTCGCAAAACGTATGTAAATTTTCTTGATACTCTTCCCATGATACTAGCTGTTTTCGGTAGTCTGCGTATTTTTCGCTTCCTTCTATACAAATATCTCCTGACTTTAATTCATTCCGAATCTGATAAAATACACATGCCTCAAAGTGTCGCCGATTTATATTTTTAGGGTATATGCTTCTTCGTCGATGAGGACTGATCCATCTCCACCATCCCTCTGGAACCCAAGAAAGATCGACTAAGGGAATTGACTCCCAATCGTCTTTGTTATCGCCTTTCTTATTTAATTGAGTAATGGGAATCCATTCAGACTTCTTATTTTTGTTTTCTAATAGAAAGGAAATCGCCTGTTCTAAGCCTTTATTTTGGGTCGTTGATTTTAATTCTAACGATTCGAGCATTTTTATTAGCTCGGATCGATTACTTTTTAGGTGTTTCCAGATGAAAGAGAAATAGTTATTTCCAGTATAAGCTAAGTGGTTCTCGCAATTCTCTAGGACAAGTTGGCCACGGTTCCCACCAATCATTTTCTCTAATGCTTTTAATCGATGTTCCGTTGATCCTTCGGATTGAAAAGCGACTACCGTATCACGTAGAGTAGAAATTAAGGCATCCGTTTGCTTTTCCCTCCTCTCTTTTAAGTCATTAAGGGATTTTTCTGCTTTATTTTCGGCGATTGCCACTCGTTTTGTATACATTTCTCCAATATCATCAATCGTTTTTGCAAATTGAGCGAATAGCAAGGTGACTGCTAATGTGTATCGCTTATAAGGTTCTACTTTTTTCATTCCGGCTGCATCCAATGTCATTGCTTCATCTGCCAATCTAGTAATTTTTGCAGGTGGAATACGGAGGCATTGAAAAAATGGGTATTCGGATTATCGTGTGGAAAACTACAATAATTAATTTGATGTTAAAAATATCTAAGTCGGATAATCATGTGGAAATCGATCAAACAAGAAATTTTTATTTGAACTTGAACCTTACGTAAGGTTATGTTTTATAGTGTACTTAACAATGAATAAGAGAAAGGAAAAGTAAAATGGAAAATACAATTGTTAAGACACTAATTTATGACAAACAGGTTCGTTTATTTTTTGTTGATAATACAAAATTAATTAATGAAATTCTTAGGCAGAACAAAGAAACAAACAAAATTCTTAAACTTACATTAGGAAAAACCATTTCAGTTGTGAGCTTAATTTCAGGAACCTTAAAAGGGGATCAAAGAATAAGTCTCCAAATGACAATGAGCGAACCCAAATATAAAGTTTTTGCTGATGCTGATGCAAGAGGAAATGTCCGTGGTTATCTCAACGGAGAATTACTGAAAGCCCCTTATGATTATATTAATAAAATATCGCTAGATTGCCTTATTGGCAATAAAGGAACTATTCGTGTGATAAAAGGCTCGGCAATGAATCAATTTACTGGCATAACTGATATGCCATACCGAAACATCGTTGATGACATTTCACATTATTTTATTCAGAGTGAGCAAACTCAAACATATATAGGAACCAATATTGGATTTGAAAATGACAATCGTGTTCTATTCAGTAATGCTATATTTGCTCAATTACTTCCAGGTGCTACGCCTGACCTTATTGATGAAGTAGAACACACGGTTAATACGAACCGAGAGTTCTTTACCAACTTGAATAAATATAGCAAGAACAATATTGATGAAAAGCTAAGTGAGCTGTTTAAGGATGTAAAGGTTATAGGATATAGTCCTATCCAATTTTTCTGTGGATGCTCAAAAGAAATGTTCTACGGGATGCTTTATTCTTTAAGAGAGAATGAATTAAAACAGGCAATAAGTAATAAAGAGGCTATTGATACAGCTTGTCAAATCTGTGGAAGGACATATAGCTTTAATTATAATGAAATTCAAGGACTTTTAAAGTAAATGATAATCATGGCGTTTAATACATTTTATAAGGATGAAATATGTATGAAAGAATACTGGAAAGTAGGAGAGCTTGCAACATTAACAGGCTTAACGATAAGAACTTTAAGATATTATGATCAAATTAATTTGTTTTCTCCTTCTCAATATACAGAGTCTGGACATCGGATTTACACAAAATCGGATTTGTCCACACTACAACAGATCTTGGCTTTAAAACAAATTGGGTTATCTTTAGAAGACATAAAGTCTGTCATTACGAACAAAGAAAAAGGTTTTGCCACCAATATTATAGAAACTCAAATAACCCGTATAAAGAGAGATATACAAGTTCAACAGAATCTACTATATGAATTAGAGAGTGCTTTAAAAACTATTCGTAGTAAAAAAATAATGTCCGTAGAAGAATTAACAAAACTGTTAGGAGCAATGAAAATGTATCAAGGAAAATACTTTACAAAAAAGCAATTAGACATGATAAAGAATTATTATGATCAATATGATGAAGATTCTTTAAAAGAAGCAGAACAAGAATTTAGAATGATTTTGAAAAAAATACAATTAGAAAAGGAAAATGGAACATCTCCCAATAGTAGAAAGGTAAAAGCATTAGCAAAAAAATGGGGTGACATTGTTTACTCATTCACAGGGTATGATCAAGATTTAAAGAAACAAACTGAAAAATTCCATGCTGAAAACCCTGATAACGGTTTGCAGTTTGGGATGGATGCCGAATTATATATGTATATACAGGAAGCATTAGAATGAATTATTACATTCTTCATCGACCAAGGCAATATTGAGTAAACGATAAACTGTTAGACTGCTTTATTATTTTGTTACGCAAAGAAAGGAAATATAAGTGTTAGACAATATGCTTAACATCCAAGAACTTAATATTTTAGATATGATAGAGAGTGAGGATGATTACCGATTTTTGGTTGAGACTACTTCTTCCTCTCCCTCACACTGTCCAAAATGCGGTACTGTTGCAAATTTATATAAACATGGTAAGAAAAAACAGCTGTTCTATGACTTACCAATGCACGCTAAACGTGTTGGTATTTATGTAAAACGCCAACGTTATAAATGTCGAGAGTGCAATGAAACATTTTTTGAAGGTTTACCAGATATGGATGACTATCGATCTGTTACTAATAGGCTTAAAAATTGGATTCAAGAAGCCAGTCTTGAAAGGACTTTTACCAGCGTTGCAGATGAAATAGGCGTTGATGAAAAGACTGTACGAAACATCTTTAATGACTATGTTGCAGAACTTGAAGCACAAACAGATTTTAGGACTCCCAAATGGCTTGGTATTGATGAAGTTCATTTGCTTAAAAATTATCGTTGTGTCATTACAGATGTTGAAAACAAATCAGTAGTTGACATTTTACGAAAACGTAATAAAGATACGGTGATTAGTTACCTTTCAAAACTTCAGGACATTGATAAAATTGAACTTGTTACAATGGATATGTGGAATCCTTATAAGAGTGCTGTTAATACAGTGATACCACATGCAAAAATCGTAATTGACAAGTTCCATGTTGTTAAATTAGCCAATGAAGCGTTAGAAAAAATACGAAAGGCTAACCGTCAAAATGTGTCAGCCAAAGAACGTAGGCAACTCATGAGAGATCGTTATGTGCTTCTTAAAAGACGAAAAGACCTTAACGACTTCGATGATCAAATAAAGTTGCAAGTATGGACTGATAAGTTCCCATTACTTGGTCAAGCATACGAACTTAAAGAGCATTTCTTTGACATCTATGAGGCTGAGTAAATTGATGAAGCATATAAACTGTACCAAAACTGGCTTTCAAATGTTCCTAATGAATTAATGACATATTTTAAAGACCTGATAAATTCAATGAATAACTGGGAAGAAGAGATATTCAACTATTTCAATTCTCCTATTATTAACGCCTATACAGAGTCCTTGAACCGTTTAATTAAGACTATGAATCATGTTGGTCGTGGTTACTCTTTCGAAGCCCTTAGAGCAAAAATTTTATTTACACAAGGCTATCGTAAAGTTAAGAAGAAAAAGAAATTCAAAGAAGTTGAAGTTACTTTTGGAAAAATGTTACCTGATCAATTCCCGATTTGGGCACAAACTGGTTATGAATGGGTGTATGAAGAAATTTATGGTGCTGATTTTTCCACACTGACTAAGGCTAGAGGAGGGTTCTTTTTAACCCTCTTTCCACACTATTTTCCGATTACCCGAAAAAATTTAGTTCCTACATTACGTTCACTGATCCAATTTTTGCGAATGATCCACTCTTTTAATTGGCCGAGTGTAGGGCGGCCGGGATCTTGCTTGATCATGTTCCAATCTGAATAGGTGGATCCTTCTTTACTTTGAAATAATGCATCTAATCTTTCTTTCTCTTTGTTGCTTAGAGAGTCTGACACAAATTGATATAAGGTACGATAGGCCACTGCATGAATATGATCCACTGCTTTTACCAGAGTGCTAAATGCGGGTAGCTCATAACTATGTTTCACTAATTCGTCAATGGCAACATTGATGATATCGCTCTTTGCATCTTTCTCCGACACTGAGTTCTCCATTGCTGTTATCATTACTTGACGAGCTTGTACATCGAACGCTTTTACCTTTCGATACTCACGGATCATAGCAATTTGACGAATACCAGTACCAGAACGGTGATAAGATTCCAATGTTTCTAAATCAGGAAGGTCAAGATTAGATACTTTCGCTATATGTTTGATAATGACTTGTGGAACATCTGAAATGGGGACAAAATAGTTGAGACATTGGAATGCTTTCAACATAATCATAAGCCCCAATTGAGAGAATGAATTTCGTGCTTTTGTTTTGGCCCAGGTAATCTCTTCTGGCGCAGGGGAAAATAGCTTATCTAAATCTTTCGGTGTCGGGCTGCTTTTTAGCCTAGGATAAGCCGTTTCTTGAATACTAGGCATAGTATAATCTCCTTTATGTTAATCGATGCTTGTATAGCACATTTTCTTAACCAAATACTTTTTCTACTGCTTGTTCTAAGTCTTTCATTGAAGGAGCTGCATATCTTCGAGTTACATTTACATCGCTATGCCCCATGAGTTCAGCAACTGTAGCAATATCTACACCAGAGGAAACAAGTTCTCTTCCATAAGTGTGCCGTAACATATGTGCATGAACACCCAGCTTTTCGAAGACCCTTTGAACTGCCCGAATGGACATCCGTTTTTTAAAGTTAGAGAGAAATAGTGCTTGATCATCGTCCTCGCGGATTTCTAAGTACCGACGAAGATGGTAACGTGCTTCAGATGGAAATGGAACGGTACGAGCAATTCCACCTTTACCATCACGTACAACCACATTGCCCGATCGCTCACCCATATGAACATCCTCCCGGTTTAAAGCCGTTAATTCAGAAACACGTAAACCAGTATAAAGTAGCAGGTAAGCAATTGCTATCGAACGAAGGTTACCAGATCGCTCTAGTTCACGGAACATCCGGTTACGATCATTCCGAGGTAACGATTTAGGAGAAATATGTCTGGTATGGCGAATTTCAGGACGTTGGATGTTTTCGACCAAGTGAGATTGCCCAAGGTACCGAGCATAGGCTACAATAGCACTAAATTTTGGGGTTAGAGTAGTTGCTTTGTTTCCTCTATCTTGCAAATGTTTGATGTATTGCTGGATATCATAACGGGTTAATTGATCCAAATCACTGGCTTCAGATTGTAACCACTTGTGAAAGTTGTTTATATGTCTGAGGTAATCATCGATTGTTTTCTCTCTTTTTCCTTGTTCAAGAAGATAGTATTTAAACTCATTGAGTTCTACGTCACTTTTTTTCACCATTAACGACCCTCTTTTTTAAATTTATTAGTCTATTATAATGAAAAAGTGACGCAGAAGACTAATTATATGATACTTTTAAATCAGGAAAGTTCCCCAGTGTTTTTAAGTCAATGTGCATGTTCGATGTGTTTTATTTTTTTACAGCATGAATGTAATGAATGGTCTCAAAGGCTGATAGGTAATCTTCTCGATTGTTAAAATACAGTTCATTAATTTTATCAGGTGATAAATGTTCATAAATGAGTAAACCTGATTTCTCTAACATCTTTTCGATTTCAAAGTAAGAAAAACATGATTTCATTGGTTCCCCGCCTATTGAAGCCATTTTCACCATATTTTCAACTCTATTAGAGGTTCCTTTTTCTTCGAATAGTTTTTCGTCTGCATAATCAAGAACGATCGAACTTCCTGGTGGAACCTTGGTGAATAAATAATCTATTAAGCTTGAAACTTCCTCTTTAGTTAAATAGTATGAAACACCTAAAAGACTAAAGAACGTCTTTTTGTTATCAAATCCTTTACCTATTAGGTTTTGATAGGACAACTTTTTGGTGAAGTCCATAGAAACAAAATGAATATTACTTGGGATTTTTAAATTAGCCTCGTCCAATCTTTGCTTTTTAAATTCCTGTGTAGTGGGATGATCAATTTCGAATATTTCTAAGCTGTTTTCCAATTCTGGATGTCGGAAACTAAAAGTATCTAATCCAGCGCCAAGTATGACATATTGTCTTAATCCTAACGCTACCTCATTAAGTAATACTTTTTCGCAATACGCAGCACGTGATAAGGTTATTGGAGAAAGTTGGACTTGTGTAATCCATTTTAATATTTCTTCTGTATTTCCCTCGAATTTTTGTGCGATATCTTTGTTGAAGAAATGTATGCCTTGAACCATATTCTCTTTGATGTCATTGAATTCTTTTTCAGAAATTAAGTCTTTAGCTATATAATCATTAAAGATTTTAGGGGTATCAAATTGACTATGATAGGATCTGCCAAAAGCTGATATTAACGAAGTTACACTTGACTCATCTTTCTTCATACAAACACACTCCTTCATTGTAGAACAAAAAAATAGGATTCCCCTGGCCAGGAGAATCCTATTATATACCTTAAAAATATAAAAGTAAATTATAGCATAATTAAATTTTTTTGTCAAGTAAAATTCATTGATCACAGCTTTTTTCGTACAAATATTGACACCTAGCAAGCGTTAAATGGATAAAAAGGCTTTTCTTTAAGTGGCTCAAAAAAGAAGGAATTCTTGCCGTACCCCCTATAGAAGGTAAAACAGACAATACCCAAACAAAGACAGGAGAATTGCAAAAAGCGTACATCCATACGTTGGAAGGAAACCCTGGAATTCCTACCCCAGTTATTCGTCAAGCTTACTTTATATGTATAACACAGGCGACCAAAACTATTGATATAACAACACCCTACTTTGTACCAGAAACAGATATTATCATGGCATTAAAGACAGCTGTGGCTCGTGGTGTGCACGTAAGATTGCTGGTTCCTCGCCACATTGATCAAAAAAGCGTGGGCTATGCAAGTCGTACCTATTACGGGGAACTTATAGAAGCTGGGGTCCAAATCTACCAGTACAATAAAGGAATGTTACATGCGAAACTGATGATCATTGATGAGGAAATTGCAGAAGTAGGCGCAGCAAACTATGATATGAGAAGTTTTCGCCTGAATTATGAGGTGTGTCAAGTCGTGTACAGTGCTGATGTGGCAAGGGAACTCACAGAGCAGTTCGAGAGGGATCTTACTGATTCTGTACCATTAAGAATTGAAGACTTGTTGCAACGATCCCTGACCGAGCGCATTGTTGAACAAGGTGCTCGTCTGCTTTCTCCATTATTATAAGTTGATGTATCCTGTTTTTATTGTTCTATCTTAAATCTAGATTTAACTTTGTTTTTAATATATTTCTGACTTATTTGAAAAAAAGTCGAAAACCCGTGTATTATAAGAACTTCCAACATGGGTTTTTTCTTATTTACGATGGAAATTCATTACTAAAAAACGGTAATACTAAAAAGGCAGCTCAAAGAGTTTGAATTCAAAAATATCTGTTACCTTTTCATTTAAATATAGAGGTGATATCAATAGATAATATATTTGAAAATCTTAAGGAAATACGTTTATTAGAAGATAAGCTCTATCATTTAGAATTAAATGGTTGGCTAAAAAATGAGTTTTTAACTTGGGAATGGTGGATACTAGTCGTTTTTTTAGTTGTGCCTTGGGTTATATGGGCTAAACTTGTTAAACGAGACATTATTTTAGAAATTTTGTTATTTGGTACCATAATTATCTTGACAACAACCTTATTAGATGTAGTTGGTGCACAATACAGTTTTTGGGATTACCCCATTGCATTCCTACCTTTTATTCCTAGGGCCTTTCCTTTTGATTTTTCAATGGTACCTGTAGCTTACATGTTGTTATATCAATATTTTAGAACATGGAAATCTTTTATTTTAGCCCAGATCATTATGGCACTAACATATGCCTATATAGGTGAACCCTTTTGCGAGTGGGTCAAACTTGTTAATTATTTAGAGTGGAGATACAGATATTCATTCATATATTACATCATTGTTGGAATTGTAACTCGAGCTTTAATACTAAAACTAGCCTCTTTATCTAAACCTCAAGATCTTACAACTAAGTAAAATTTAAATTGGAGGAAAAAACTTTGGAAGAAGTTAATATTGGTTTACTGACGATCAAAGTCATCGTTGGTTTTGCAACTTTATTTTTTATCATTATCATAACAGGCAGAACATCCATCTATCAGTTAACCTCGTTTCACTTAGTTTTTGTGTTAGTACTTGGAGATTTTTTAGGAAATACCATTTATGAAGATAAGGTAGGGATTTTTCATTTTTTATATGCCATCGGATTGTGGACGTTTCTTATGTTGGGAATAGAGTTTATGACTCTAAAAAATAAATCGACACGTTCTCTCTTATTAGGCAATCCTAACATCATCATTCGAGATGGTGTTATGGACAGAAAGTTACTTACAAAGAACAAATTGGATGTAAATCAAGTATTGAGTATACTCCGTCAAAATAATGTCTTTTCAGTTCGCGAAGTCAAATACGGTATATTGGAAGCTAATGGGCAAATAAGTTTATTATTAAAATCCAAGTATCAAAAACCAGACAAGCAAGATCTCAATCTTCCAGAAAGTCCAGTAGACCTCCCAACATCGTTAATTATAGATGGGGAAATTTTATGGGATAATTTACATAAACTCGGATTTGATCAACAGTGGTTAGATAACCAATTAACTACCAATGGATATGATAATTTAAAGCGTATACTTTACGCAGATTGGCGAGAGAGTGAAGGCATACATGTAAGTCCTAAATAAAATTTGTTAGGATAAGAGCACATCAATTTTCTTGGTGAATATAAACTTTAGTCTTCAACAATCAGGCGCTTTAATGAAGTAACTAAAGCCTAATTTTTCACTTATAACACCGAGAAATTAGACTTTTTATATTTTGGTTTCCTTAACGTTGTAAATCCGCATTTTCCTGACGCTACCCCTGTAATAAAAAAGCAAGGTTCCAACAAAAGAACCTTGCCTTTTTTCCTGTATTTAAATGATAAAGTCCATATCCTCTTGATAAAAAACTCTACGTTTTGGTCTTGTCCCTGTCAAGTAGACAACATAAAAAGCTAAGCAGTGAGCGCGTGTCGATATTCTATCGGCGCGCGTTTCTTTAGTTTCTTTTGTCTGCGTTTGTAATTGTAATGGTAAATGTAATCCTCAAGAGCTTCTTCTAGTTCTTCTTTTGACCTACACTTATTTATATACAGCTTCTCAGTTTTGAGGTGTGAGAAGAACGATTCTACACAGGCATTGTCCAGGCAGTTTCCTTTGCGAGAGTGGCTGCCCTTGATGCTGTAATCCTCTAATCGACTGCTGTATAGCTTTGACGTATACTGAAAGCCTTGATCTGAATGGAGAACGGCTTCAGCTACGTCTTTTTTCTTTGTCCACTTTGATACTGTATTTAACACAAGTTCCAGATCATTTCTCTTAGATAGCTCCCAACTTACTATTTCGTTATTAAAGAGGTCCTGGATAACCGATAAATAATAAAATTCATTTCCAACAGACACATATGTTATATCCGTTACCATCTTTTGATTAGGTCCTGCAGCCCTGAAATTTCTTTTAAGGCGATTAGGAAAGAGGATAGAAGGATTACGACCGTGCCATTTTCTCTTCTTTCGGATGACAGATTGTATGTCCATTTCCGTCATTAGTCTATAGACCCTTTTGTGGTTGATTAAATACCCGTTTTCATTTAATTCATCTGTCATACGAGGCCGGCCAAATTCAGGATTCATGAAATGAATCCCCAAGATGTGCTCTCGAATGTCTTGTTCATCCTTAGCCTTCTCTTCCCGTTTAACAGTCGTTTTTCTCCATTTGTAATAGCTAGCCGGTTTGATATAGGCAATCTCCAGCAGCCAGGAGACCGGATAGGTACCTCTTAACTCATCAACTAGTTCATATTTTATTCTTCTGGGGATGTTTCCTCCTCCTTTAGCAGATTTGGATACTGCTTTTTTAGAAATTCAACCTGTGCTTTTAAATAATCTCTTTCCTCTTCAACCGATTTGAAATTAGTCCTAGGCCTACCTTTTAAAGGGTTAGAGACTCCTGAACGCTCATCAAACGGTACTCCATCTTTCCATTTCTTAACCCATACTTTAAGCTGGCTGCAGTTACGGATTCCCAATTCTTCTGCCAATACTTTATAACTCTTAGAGCCATTCACGTATTTTATGACGGCATTATGTTTAAACTCTTCCGAATAGCTATTAAAAGTTTGTCCTTTCTTTGCCATAGAAAAAATCCCCTCCAAGTAGTATTCTTTCCTCCATGGTAACATGAAGGTTTTTTTGAATGTCTACTTAAAGGGGACATTAACATTTTTCAGAATAATAACCAGGGTTTAATTTTTCCAATGCCTCTCCATACGGTTCAATAACGTACATAGGAGATACCTTAATTTCTGACTTAACTATACAATCCATAGAGTTTATAAATTTCTGTATGGTTTGCGGTATAGGTAAGTTGGCAGCGGCCTCAATAGTTTTCTCAATCACTTGAGAGTTATAGATATCTGACCAGTAAATATCTATTAATTCTTTTACAACTTTTTCTGTGTTAGAAGGTAATTGGTTAGCACTATTTTTTAACATACTTTTTCCCCCTAATTTAAAGATTACTACTTGGAGAATTTACGATATTCTTCCTCCATGATCGGATCATCAAGTACATAGCCATTAAATATGATTTTTAATGCATCATCACTTGAATGCTTCCTATTGCATATCATATCTTTATACACTAATTTTAGCAGTGCATCCTTTGCTACGAGCATCTTCATTTGTTCTTCTTTGAATACTATTTCATTATGGGAATACACATTCTTTCCTCCTATAAAAAAGGTTGTTCTTTAGGTCAAGACTGTTAGTTTATTGTCTCTAAACGAGCTTCAAAATTTTCCCCTGAGGCGTGATTACCTTAACGCTGACTTCACGTCGTGTGCGAATTTTTGTAATCGTGGTCACACTGCCATTATCGTGCACTTTCTTTTCCTCACTCGGAATTTTTTTCACAAGCTCTAGTCCCTGTACAAGGTGATAATTATCTCCCTCTCCAATTTCTCCATTAACGGCTCCAGAAGCTAGTAAGAGAGCCAGTTGGCCAACATTTAAGGGTAGAATAGGGTTGCCAATATCTAGCTGGCGTGGTTTAGAACGGTTTTTAAAGGCCTGAAACCCTTTACTTTTTCGAATCCCTTCAACAAAATCTGATTTATTTGCTAACT
This sequence comes from Cytobacillus sp. QJM3NY_8, assembly GCF_056173585.1. Classification (NCBI taxonomy): domain Bacteria; kingdom Bacillati; phylum Bacillota; class Bacilli; order Caryophanales; family Bacillaceae; genus Cytobacillus; species Cytobacillus sp. QJM3NY_8. The sequence continues at coordinate 175,387 of NZ_JBWBUY010000002.1, read as the reverse complement.
TGGTATAGAATGTCCTTAATTTTTCTACTCCTGCAGGAACACTCCACTTTTTATTGGCAGCAACGAAGCGGTCTACCGGTGTAACATTTTCCATCACAAATTCATCAGATTCCATTTGAATAAGGAAGTCAAACAGCTTTTGATTAAATTCCTTATGCTTACCTGTCTTTTTATTACCGATAAATATACACTGACGGAAATCATCATAATCATCATCCGAAAATCTCATCATGCCTACATTATAAAAATGTGTGGCCAAAAACCTAGCGATCCGCTTATCGGAATAACGATAAGAAGGAATCACATACATTATGAGACCTTGTTCCTTAAGATATTTGGTGTTTCTGTAAAGCTCAGTCCACTCTTTTCTGTCAGCTGATTCATCATCTATCCCTTTCATTGTGAAATCGTATGGGGGATTTAAGTATAAAAATGATACAGCTTCATTTTGAATGACCATAGATTCAATAGGTGCATTAATTGTATGGTCTAATACAGATTTTGCTTTATCCGCTCTTCCCTTATCCAACTCCACACCATATGTAGTAATCCTACAATCTTCTTTCTGAAAGGCAGCTGTTAGTTGTTTAAGGATTTCACCCTCACCGCATGTGGGATCTAGCCACACTCCGCTCCCTTCAACTTCTAATAAGTGAGCGAAATACTCACCTTGTCGTTCAGGAGTGGCAAAGAAGCCAGCCCTAATTTTATTTCCTACATGACTCATTTAATAATCCTCCTAAAATATTATTCTTAGTATCTGTCCAAGTCCGAAATCCAGCCTTTTCGTAAAAGTCCTGATAAGGATCGCGAAAAGTATCTAAGTATTCTATAAGCTCATTGAGTTGGTCCCTTGATACCTCACCTTTTTTGTAATGATTCCTTAGGTGGGTCAAAGCAACCACTTTGAACATCTTATCTTTCTATGCAAACGCACTTTGAATCCCGAAGTAAGCTAAAAAGGGAATGTACTCCTTGGCCTTTTAAAAAAACGGTTCGGTCACTGCTGAATCGAGATAACAATCTGGCAGATTCAAAAAAATTCCTCCTTCATAATTAAAAAAGAAAGGGAAACACAAGACCCTTTCTTCATTTTGGAGATCTATTAATTTTCAATCCGAAGCCCTAAGATTGAACAAATGGCTTTTAAGGAGTCAGACTCCGTGATATCCATTTCTTCGAGTTTAGTAAGCTCCTGATCCTCCAAAATTTCATAAGTATCAGTATGGAGGTAAATTTCTAAATAACCTTCATCTTCCGATTCCTGAAACATAGGAAGAAATCCAAACTTTTCTCCAAAACTTACTTCTAGGTATTCTCGTATCTCCTCAGCACTAGCAGAAAATATATTAGACTCATCTAGTACACGATATTTTTTCATTCTATGCCTCCAAATTCTTTTTTAAAAAGGAAAAGCGCTCATTCACAAAGGAACGAACGCTTTATTCTCTCCAATCTTAAAATGGCCATTCCTCATGGGTTTCAACGCTACCAGGGAACGGGTCGTCATCATGGGATTGGTTATATTGATGATGATCTCCATTACTATTTTCATTGATACTTTTCTTTGTATCGAGAAAACGTACATCTTCTGCTACAACTTCCATAGTATAAATCTTCTTATTGTCTTTCATATAAGATCCAGTACGAATAGAAGCAGTAACACTAACTAAACTACCCTTGTCCAGGTATTTATAACAATTGTTAGCAGTCTTTTTAAACGTTTTTATCTGAATAAAGTCAGCTTCACGTTCACCGTTTTGGTTTGTGTAATTACGATTAACAGCCAATGTGAATAGGCAAACTTTCTGTTCATCACCTTTAATAATAGGCTTTTTTGTAAGTCGCCCCACTAGGTTAAGGCTATTCATTAACAATACCCCTTTTCTTTTAATGAAGTAAAATTCCCGTGATGACCAATAATAATGTGATCTAATAAATCGATCCCCACTAGCTTCCCTGCCTCAGATAATCTTTTGGTAACTTCGATGTCTTCCCTTGAAGGATACGGGTCTCCGCTAGGATGGTTGTGACCAGCTATTATTGATGCTGCGCTTAGTTTTACTGCCTCACGAAAGATTTCTCTAGGGTGTACGATACTTGCATTTAAAGATCCTTTAAATATTGTCTTACGCCCAATAACCACATTTTTTGAGTTAAGAAATAGCACCTCAAAATGTTCTTGATCTAGTGTAGACATATCAGACATATATTTAGCAGCATCTTCAGGACTTCTGACAATATAGCTATCCTCAAACTTATATTTGTTGAGCAGTCCAGCAAGTCCAATACAGGCGATAATTCGATCTGCAGTTGTTTCACCAATACCTTCATATTGAAGTAACTCTTCTTTAGATAATGAAGAGAGCCTTTTTACTCCTAATGAAGACAACTGGCCAGTTACAACTGGTTTTGCTTTCGGTCCAATTAATACTGCTAACAAATTTTGTAGAGAAGTATTTTCAAAACCATAAAAGCCTAGCTCCTCTTTCGCAATTGCAAAATGATTTTTCAATGTTTCCAACAACCTTTCTTAAAGTCTCTTAAATGCTTTCTTAAACTAATTGCCTCTTACTCTTCGATGTCGAAGAAGTACCCGAGAATGGCTTTTTTGGTACGCTGAATAAAAGAAGGTCTTACCTCATAATTAGTGCTCATATGATAAGTTTTCTCTCCCTTTAATCTCCACATTATTGTTTCTCCAGTTGCATTCTCGACAGCTGCAATAAACAAGAGTATCTCTTGTGTAGCAGACTTCCTATCAATAGACTTTGCTCGAAAATAGCGACGCTCTCCATTTCTAAGAAGTATCTCTGCAGAAATGCGATACCTGTCATTTGAGGGTAAAAGCCTGATTTCCTTTCTACAATCCTCAATAACATCTCCTGGTTTTCCTAATAACAGTGACATTGTAACAGCCATTTTCTTTTCCACCTTTCTGGTATATTTTTTATTAAAACGCAAAAAAGCGTCCTCCAGAATGACTCTAATAAACACAGAAAAATGTGTAAAAGAATCGTTCCAAAGAACGCATACGTTTAATAAACATAGCCCGCTAACCAAAGATTGGTTGCTAAAAATAATAAAATAATAAAATGTTACAAATTTATTTTACTATTATTTGGATTTATAGGCAATATTTATTTATTTATTTATTGCTGTCGGATACCTTAAAATCCGTAAATAAAGGCATATGATCACTTAATTTAATCCAATTTTCATGTTTCCCTACTTCCATTTTAATTAGCGATGGTAGTATATGTGTAGAAGTAAAAATATAATCGATATGAAATGGTCTTGCATATTCTTTTCGAAAATAGTGGGTAGGCTGTGACTCATCACCATGCTCTTCGTTATAAAAATGATGGTATGTACTAGTTATACCCTTACTTTTCAATAGATTGACAACATCCGTGTGCGTACCAACCCTCCTGATATGATCAAAGTTCTTATTGCTATTCCAATCCCCAGCAATAACACAGGGTTCCTTCAACAAAGTGTCATAATATTTTAGGGCTAAATATATTTGACCAATGTAACTTTCAAATTTTGCTTTTGTATTTTGTGACCATACCGCAAAGAGAATAAAATTCCGTTTTCCAGTTACCAACAACGGAATAATATAGCGAAAATCCTTGTTATACAAAGGGTGAAGTTCAATTTTATAATGTTCATTTAATGTAAATATTCCAATCCCCTTATTAACTTTCTCACCAAACCAAAGGAATTGATTAACGTCTTGGAGTTTAGTTTGTCCCCATTTTTCCGGAGATTCGGATTCTGGAATAATTAAAATATCTGCTTGATAGGGTTTTAAGTGTTCCAATTTATCTCTAAAACGCATTGCAGCATTCCAAACAATTAGTTTCATCTAGATACTCCTATATAAGTTTTATAGTATTTAAGGGTTGTCAGAGATACTGCAAAAACCAACACCGAAATCATTTGTTTTTTCTTATACTCATATCCTCCTTTTTCCTATTAATTAACACAATTTAAAATATACCGTGAAATTTGTAGATACTTAGGCCTATATTGATAGATATTCTCATTTTCGACAATAACATAATCCAACCTCAGCCTGGTTTTAACGTACACTTTTTTTATGAAACCAATGAGAAGTAAGTTTTCAGCGTGGCTCAACTCTATTTACAGGTCAAGTGACTCACAAAAAAACATCAAACACATATTTAAGTCAGAAGGAGAATACCAGGCATACAGTCGGTCGCTATGGTCATACAGGTGTACGAAAACCGGTACAGAAACTCTGTCCGGTTTTTTGTAATTTTCAAAGATAAATAGTGATTCGACTAATCGGCGAAAAGAAAACACCTCTCCAAAGAAAGGTGTTTTTTATCAGCTGTCCTGTTTTATAAACGACTCCAGTTCATTCACCTTGTCGCCATTCGTTAAGTGTGACACTCCAAAAGAATTCCCTTTGCCGCCCTTATTGATGGCAACGTCCAAATCGTTGAGTAATTGTCCCATGTATTGATACGCCGTCTCCATGCTTGCCGGTACGGGTTTCCAATCCTCAGCATTTTCAAGGTTGTCCTTTTCTTTCCCCGTATCATCGATATGGGCGGTCCGTTCAAATTGATCATGGCTTATTCCAGCTGCAAGCATTCGCAAGTTGGCAAAGTCCTCATCGAAACTTTCATTTTTGTCATCAATATAGTGCTGCATATTTTCATAGAGTTCATTGGCTTTTGTATAATAAACAAATCCAACATCTTCTTGCTTTAATTCATCAAAACTTTCCTCCGGTGCCCGATTGAACTCCGCCGCCATTTCAGCAATCCATTCTTTTGCTTCCGGAGAAAATTCAACCGTATCATTTTCAACCGCGGCTGGCTGATCGTCCGTTTTCGTAACCGATTTAGCGTCATTTCCATTACATGCCGTCAACAATCCGGCTGCCAACATACCGACCAATCCGATTTTAATGATTTTCAATAAAACAGTCCTCCCTTTAACAGAAACCATGACCCGCATTCTTCTAAAATGGATGATGGCAATCTTCTAATATTTCACATATCCATTATATTCGTCTTTCCAACCATCTACAAGAGTTCTCGCAATGTATTGATCTTAATTATGATATACTTTGTGCGATAGGTTCTCAAAGGTAAGGGAGGGTTAAATCTAATGATCAAACGTAATAAGATGGCCATCATTGGCCTTGGTGTCAGCTTATTCCTTCTGCTCATACAATTGGTGATGGATACAAAGGGTATTTACTTTCAACTAGGGCCGCCATCCAAAGGCATCGGGCATCATACCATAAGCGCCTTGCTCATTATTGCAGCCGTCATTTCAGCTGTATATATGTTAACGGATAAAGGGATGAAATGGTTGGCGATAGGGGTTGGGATCTTTTTCATCTTAGTGACTAGCGCACCGAATCTGCTCATGGAAACCAAATACACCACGTTCTCCTCACCCGATCAAAGCGAAAAATTTGTGGTGATCGAAAAAGGGTATGTCAAACTTTACCAGATTTCCAATACAGGCTTATTCATGACCGCTTTGACCAAGACCAGGCTCGATGTCGATCGGGAATACAAACCATTTTCGGAAGGGACCTATGAATTGGAATGGGAGTCACCCAATACATTAATCGTCCATTATGCTTTTAATTATAAGCATCAGTTTAAAACGATTGAATTGCAATACCAAAACGATTAACTCGACGCCAAATTCAAAGAAGAAAGGCTAACCGCCATATGGTGGTTAGCCTTTTTGATTCGAGAACTCTATTCTTCGTTTGATAGCCGAACAAGGATGTCCTTGAAGGCCCTGGCGACTTCTTCTCCTTGCTCAATCGAATAACCAGGAGTTTCGAATGCAAACATGAAAAGCCTTCGAATCTCCAACATACCCGCCTCATCCGATGTCAGTACGTACGTGCTTTGAGATTGCACTAAATTAGGGTCTCCCGAGAATCGGCTTTCAAAGAACAGACTGAACCGTACTTTATATCTATCTTCATAGTAATGTCGCAATAAACTATTTATTGGTTGTGGGATATTGAGTAGCATATTTCCGATGTTCACCGCATCCACATCCCCTATAAAATCGGTCATTGAAAACCTACTCTTGGTTTCATCGAGATGCCCAATTAGGTGTAATGCTGCGTCATAAGCTGAGTCGAAACCCTCTGCAACCGCAGATGTCCCAGCAGCGTCAACCAAATCCCCGGCCCAACCAGCAAAATCCACAATGGCCTTATTGATCGTTCCATGATGTAAAACACTATTCAGGGTGGCTGCTAAATGATAAACACCTATATCGACCTTAAATTTTGGATCGTAGATTTCATTAATGGTTGGGTTATATAATTGACTATCTACCTTAGCCATAAATTCGTCATCCAAAAAACCAGCTGCCATATTCCAAAGAGATCCAAAATAACGCTTTCCTCTCAGATATTGGCATACGAGTATATTTGCCTCTGGAATATCCCCACCCGTGTGATCAAACGCAATATCATAGATTTTATCCACTAAATCAAAGAATACGTGGTTCGACATGTCTGGATTGTCAGGGTATTGAGCTTGAGGGTCTACTTTGCTTTCCCCATTGTATCTGCCAGACTTGATATTGTTGTCAATTTCGATTTGGCCAGTACCAGAACCGATCGAAATAGTGGAAATTTGGTCAAAAGCCCAGTTCCCAGGGAGAGGGTAACCAAGGTTACCACTATATCCAGTGGACATGCCGCTCACAAAACTTGTTGTGGCCAACCCTTGCGCAGAAACTCGGATACAAACCGCTCTTGGCCCGTAAACCCCGATTTTATAAATACCCCCAAGATTACTCATTCTCTCGTTCACCCCAATAAAATAAGGAATGATATTCTCTGTTATTTCGTGACCAAGGACGTCAAAATCCACAGCAAAATAAATGGTTGTACCCTTCAAGAAGCCATACTCCCTGGCGGCATTCAACGCCGCCTGAGCGTCAATGCGACCTTGTTCAAGACTGAAATAGTCCAAATAACTCCCGATTGTCTGATAGATTGGGAAGACAGTCAATCCAGCGTTGAAGATGTTCTGCAGCTCACCAGGTTGAATTTTTTTATTCAACGAGGAATTAGGCACATTCGTTAAGTAACGCCCCACTGTCTGATACCCTGCCGCTTTCAGTGCTTGAGCCCGCGCAGGGGTAATCATGGTTACACAATCACAAGCCGTCCCTTTTCTAGTTGAATCCCCGGTACTCACTAAAGCGGAAAGCCATGTTTGCTTTCCAGTGACACCATCAGCAGGCAACATGCAAAAACTTTGAAAACTCAGTACGGCTTGTCTGACGGCACTGTCGTAAATCCCGCTAAAGGCTCCAGGGTCAAACCCGTTCACATAGAGGGCATATTGGAGCAACTTAACAAAGTTGCCACTGCTACCTAAACTTAATGTCGGCAATCGGTCCCTGGTCGTCGGGCCCACGCTGCCTGTTTGAAGGCTTGGCTCAATCCCTTCTTCTGTTTGAATGCCATAGATCAACGCTCTATTCGTTCCTCTTTGATAATGGCCGTCACATGGCTGCACGCCGGATGTTGTATAATATTTGTTATTCAATTCCTGCTGCATTTGCCGAATTCTAGGATCGCCGCCGATTGTCAGAACATAGGCATCCATGGTCAGGAACGCTTTAAACACGTAATCATATACTTTTCCGTTACGAACGGGCAATCCCGCATCGGTTTGCAGTCGAATCACGGCATTCTTTAAGTTCTCATCAAAAATTCCATGGAAGCGGCCTGGATCATAACCTTTGCAATAACAAGCCCCTTGTAGGATTTGAACGATATTTTTCCCTTTCGTCGTTTCGGGTACTTTCCCAAATTCCATTTCACCCCAAGCCTTATAAGCGGAACTTGTACCAGGTCCAAAATTGTCGGCCGGGGTTCCAATCCCCAATTCAATCTGCAGGGCACGCGTGAGGGCATATACCGTTGACCACCCTGTTTTTCCGTTTTCCGGAGCTGGCACATAACCGTTTCGTCCTCCATATGTGCTGTTGACCCATTCTTGAACCATTAAGACCATTAAATCCATATCCAAACACTCCTTCGTTTTAGTTTGTACTTACTCATAGGAACTTCGGGGAAGCGTTCCCCACGTTCCTATGAATAGCTACTTAATAGAGAAAGACTCACATGGTTAAATACAACCCGTTTACACAATTTTTTTCCCGTCCCCCAAATCTCATGTATGATTCATCGCTGCGCAACGTCTCGTTCTTTGAGTTGCTCCATCATTTGAAAATAGCCTGGAGTGTTTTCCACATCAAAATTTTTTATACAAAGTAACAATTTCATTTTGATCTCTTGCGATAAATCTTCCCTATCCTGATGGTTGGTTTGGTTCAGGGAAGATAGAATTTTCGGGGAAAACATCTCGATAACCCTATTCATTGATTGAACATCCGTCTTGGATCGTTTTACAAGCGTATATAAACTATCTCTCATCTATGTTCCTCCCTCTTACTTGCCGTTTCGAGAAAATCTCTCATTTTCTTCAAAGCCCTCGCATGACTTTTTGAAACTGCCTGCTGGGATCGATTTAATTTATGGGCTATCTCTGAGTCGGTCAAACCATGAAGATAGGCCAAACTTATAATTTGGCGCTGATTTTCCGTCAATTGCCGATACCCCTCGTATAGCCAATAATTCGTAAGCTGGTCCTCGATCCCGAATGACATCTCAATCTCACTAAGTTCGTTCTTGAACTCTGTTGTCGCCAGCACATCGAGGAGTGATGTTTCTGTTTCGCTGCTCAAAGGTTTATCCAAGATCAATCTAAACCTATCAGTATTTTGTCTATGCCTCTTATCAAAGTTGATGGAGTGAAAATGAATGGTCTTAGATAGATAGCTAGTAAACCTGATCCGAAAGTAAAATTCCTTAAACGATTCATCTAATTGATGGATTAAATGATCGTTTGGGCCTTCAATTACCTGTTTTAATAGCTCCATATTTTCCGGAATGGCCAAAAATGAATGAATGATAGAGTTTTTCAATTGATCTTCGTTCGCCTTCAAATACCCTGTCAAATCCGTCGATAAATTGCGCATTTTCAAACGCCCACCTTCCTTTTCGGAACGTACGTTCGTATTGATGACCAAAAAAAATAGGTCTTTCCTATTTGACTAGCTTTACCTCTCTTAAATTGTACCAAAATTTTGTATAATTTTGGAGAATTTACGCAGACGATTTCATTTATCCTAATTTTTGTTTATGACCTCCGCTAATTTCAGTATGACTTCTTCTAACTTTTCCAGTTTCCTCTCAAACCTCAAAAAGAGGTAGATCGTAATCACAATAGGGAATCCAAAGTTGCCCAGAATAGTAGTCCATAAAGGAATATCGATTGTACTCATAAAAAATCCTCTCTTTATGCTTATTTTTTTCCTACCTAGTAGATAAAGAACGTTCGGCACTAGATTTTACAACCCTTAACACGATTTTTTTATATAAAAAACCTCCCAGGCAAAAAATCACATGAGAGGTTCCTTTTCTTATTCTCGTGTCGTCACACAGCTGGGAATAGCAGGCGTTTAGTGTCTAAACACTGGCGAATAGCAAACGCGCGCCCCAGACGCATTTGGCTCTACTTTTAGGCGATAGTCAAAATTGTTCCTAGATAAATTGAATGTTTGGGAGATCCCATCGTTACTGTATCCGGTGCGTGATCCTGAATCAAACCACTGCCAGAGATAGCACTTGCTGAGTAAGATGAACCGCAGACGGTCACCCTTGTTTCACTTGAACAGATACCTGGATACGTTTCTTTACATGCCATTTTGTTCCACACTCCTTAATTTTTTTGGTTACGTAATCATAAAGAGCCATGCCGGTTCCTTTTCACAACCGTTCGGCAAAACTTTTTTATGATCGGTATTTTGTACTTGGGTAATAACAAAAGAGAAGCCAAATTGAACCCTGTATAATTAAAGAACGTAAAAAAGAACCAAGGAACTCTTCTCAGTTCTTTGCTCTGCCAATTTAATTTCATCATGGATTTTGTCTATTTTTTGGGAAAATATATTGGTGAGGTGATTAGATGGAATTTAATTTTGAAATTATCAAACAATCATATAATGTTTTAAAGGTGGATTACCGCCAAGACGAAGGTAAAACGTATTTTGTATATGGATATCGAAATGATGAGGCAGAATACGTCCCCTCAGTTTTTTTAAACTCTGGGTAGTGTCCATCCTCAATGAACTTTTCCATTAATCTTGCAGCTGGTATTCTACTCATTTCTTTCACTTCATTAGGTTCCCTAATCTAGTATTGGGAACCTGAGAATAAGTTCCCCACTAGAAAGGGAGTATGGAGTTCTAAGATTAAGCCACTAAAACAATGACCTCTGGTTCAAAAATTGACCAAGTTAAGAAATCTTTCTTGGCTTGTTCCTGGTTTTCTGCATATAAGTAAACGGTTTCATGAAGTATACAATAGTAAGAGATTTGATACAGAGATAAAGGTCTCCAGTTTCCCGCTTGTTCTGCATGTTCAATCTCCTGCAGTTGGTTTTTGATCTTTTCATCTCCAATAATGTTTCCATGTTCTATGCGTAGAGATATAGTATTTTCAGGTCCCATAACTACAACTAAAGGACAATTTCGTACTGTATGAAGAAAGCTACACAAATTATCCTCGTTCACAATTACATCCTTAGCAAACTTATGGCCGCTTAGTAAAACTCTATAAATAATTGACTCCATTTTTTAATCCCCTCCAGGTTAATAAGTAATTGAAAGTTCAGTATCAGATAAAAGCTCAGAAGAAACTGAACGAATGTCTCTACCATGTTTAGCCTTTAAAATTTGGCGTACATGCATATCATTAACAGCTGATAATACTTCCTTTTCCATGACCCAACCCTCTGTTTTATGAACATAGAAGGAAACCTGGTAAGCATTCCGATGGCACCTATCCCCGTTAAAGAATTCCTGGCTAGGTAATACAGCAGATACTTTATCAAGTTTAAGAAAAATGGGTGGTTTATCTTCTCCTTGCTGAACATCAATCCACGCTGGCTCATTTAATATGAGATGATGAATATGAATATTGCCCTGAATTACGACTTCACCATTTCGATAAATCTTTTCAGAAGTAACAATAAACTGCGTTGCATCTTTGGTGTAAAACTCAACCATTATGCGATATCCTCCCTTTGAAACGAAAACAGATTGAAATCATTCGGCTGCAGTTCTTCCCGAATAAGATCAATCTGTTTTATACAATCCGCCAATATTAGTTTTTTATTTTTTCTGCTATGAATTTTAATTGTCACTGAGTCATTTACTAGAACAATGTTAATTCCATCTTTGAAAAATAGCCCTCTCGCATCTATCATTTTAAATGATGGCCTTTTACGCATCTCTTTCATCCAATTAGCATGGAACATTGATGGATGTTCAAGTATAAATTCAATCCCTGTTACATATGCACCGAGGCATCCTAAAGATAGATCAAATAAATACAACCCTCCAGATAAATCACAATTAAATGTAATTCGATACCCTTTTAGCGAAGTTCTAGGCTGGTTTTCAAATGGCTCAATACGAAAAGTTGAACCATCAATAGCCCATTCAAATCCATTTCTCACCTGTTTGAAGTGGATACTCTTTAAAGCTTTTCCTAACTGTTCAGGCTCAATCGGAGCAAAGCATGTTAACTTAAACATAACAATCTCCTCCATTTCGCCAGAAAAAATTAGCCTTTGTTTTAAACATTAACAACACAACCCTTCTATAAAGTTTTTACTTTATAGTTTTAATGATTCTAATGGGCCCCCTCTAAAACGCAAAAAAACGCCCTTTAGAATGTTCTAAAATAAACACAAAAATAGTGTTTTCTAGATCATCCCAAAGGACGCATATGTTTTATATAAGGACCTGCTAACCTAAATATGGTTGCAATAAAATTACAAAATCAATAAAAACTATAGTTTGATTTTACCATTTCTCACCATCCTAGTTCAAGCTTTTAAAATGTTATGACAAGCTTCCACAAACTTTTGTTCATCTGCAGAAATCTCCAGTAAGTACTCAGCTTCTTCTTTTGTAATGTATACTTGTTGGTCTACCCCTTCCTCATAAGACAAATTTAACCCTGTTAGATTTTGTTCATTAAATTCATTAATATAAGATGTCAAAATTTCAGGAGTAGTAAGAGAAATACCGTTCTTTATTTCTTTTTCCTCTTTTGTTATATAAATGAGTTCAATAAGGTTATTATTTTCTTCATTTCTAAAAATTGTTCTCTTTATATAAAATAGTACATTTAAAATGACTTCTTGTTTCAATTCTATCATCCTTTAACTATAGATTTTCTTAGTTTTAATTTACAAGATGAATGTAGGTTTAATTGTATTTTTTCACAATAAATTAGAGTACAAATTTAAAATCAGTTGCTATCAGTGGTTATTTTCCAATTGATTTATCTGGTTTTTTAAATGATCAGTAGGATAAACCTGATGATACTCTACTTTATCTTAAGCTAATTATTCCCCCTAATAATATAAGGTTCCATAAAATTTAAGATACTTTTGTTTAATAAAGTATACTAAAAAATTCCTTTTCTTAATAGCGAACACAAGTTCGTGATTGCATAAAATGTTAAACTAGAATGGCTAATTTATAATACATTTATCCTTTTCTAGAGTAAATATTTTCTTGCAACAATTTTTTAGGACTTTATGCATATCTGATACTTACCCTCTAATTTGTTTATCAAACTTCAGTTCTCGATCAATATACCTACTGCATTTTCCTAGATATTTCAATTAGTTATTCAATAAAAGTGGAAAACAACTAAAAAAATAGGAAATTCTTTAATAAAAGTTCAATTTCTTGAACTATATTGTTTTTATTGATGCTTTATCTGTAAATTTCATACCCGTTCATCGACAAACTCCCCTACACACAACTTACAATATATTACTAAAGATAGTAAAATATACATATAACTTGTTATAGGAAGGGGGGAGGAAATGCTTGAGAAGTTTACCTTTGGCCAACAGATTAAATATGTACGAACAATAAAGAAAATAAACCAAAATGAACTAGCAAAGGGAATTTGTTCGATTTCATATCTATCTAAGATAGAAAACGGAGTCATTTACCCGAGTGAAGAAATTAAAAATTTATTAATTAAGAAATTAGGTATTGAGGATAGCACTCTTAACAATGAATTTGGAGAAAGAGAGATTCAAGGATTTTATAACTTTCTGCTAAATAAGGACATTCAAAATGCAGAGAAAGTTTATAAGGAACTTTTAAATAAGGACTTTTCAGAAGCGTTAAATTTGAGATTTGAAGTTATTTCTATTTTCTACTTTGTGGAAAGAAAGCAGTTTAAAGAACTCCCCCATTTGATACAATCAATTTTTTCAAAAGAAGCCCAGCTTCCATCTGAGTTAAGATATTTCTTTTATAAAGCATTAGGTTATTATTACTACCACACCCAAAAGGCAGAGAAATCATTATATTTTTTTGAAAAATCAGTGAGCCTAGTTACGATGTTTACGTTAAATAATTTAGAAATAGCTGACCTATACTATGCTTACTCGCTCGCTGCCGCAAGATTGAAAAAAACCGCTATTTGTTTAAAATATTGTCAATCAGCACTAGAGATTTACCAGGAGCTTTATCTTCTAAAGAGATGTGTGGACTGTCATGTTTTATTAGGGATTACTCATCGAAGGAATAATAATATGGAGGAAGCAATTTCTCAGTATAAAACCGCTTTAGACTTAGCTGGCCAGATATATTACAAAGATATTTACTTAACAATCCAGCATAATTTAGGGTTTCTGTACGGTGTCATCGGAGAGATAGATAAAGCAATTGATCTTTTTCAAGAAATTTTAAGTAAGGAAGATCAATTGACCCCTTATGTTCACGTTCAAACTATCCTTTCTTTAGTTAAGGAATTACATAAAAGAAATAACAATAAAGAGGCATTTCAGCTAGTTCAAAAAGGCTTTGAATTGTTGATTAAACACCCTGACTTAAAAAATCAGTTTTATTTAGAATTTAACTTTTATAATCTATTATTGCTTGATAAATATGAAGAATTACAGAAATTATTGTTCTCTAAAGTAATTCCCGCGTTGGAAATGGAAAAAAAGTATTTTTCCTTATCTAATTACTGTCTGTTTCTGGGGGATCACCATTATGCTAATGGAAAATATAAAAATGCTGCTAAATATTTTGCGTATTCAAGAGAATTTCTTAATAAATCAAACCTAACCAAATAAAGGAGTGTCACCATGAATAAAAAATTGCTTGTAACCTCTTCTATTACTATCGGATTGCTAATGAGCGGCTGCTCAACTGGAGCGAATTACTCTATAGATATTCTAAATAATTCTGAGAACATTACAACTGCTAAGGACGATGAAATTCTCCCACCTCTGATTGTTACACCAAAGCCTAAACTTGAAAAGAAAAATTATGTATAAAAAGAAAAAACTCCATTGCTACATTCGGTAGCTGTGGAGTTTCTTTATTGATTAATACTTTCTATGAAGCTTAAACGCTTTATAAGAATCTGCAAGAATATCAATTGGTACACTATCTTTTTTAATAACACCGTTGGTATATTTTACTTCAAATTCAAAGATAGCCGGCCCTGGCTTTATATTTGTTGGGTATTCTATAAAAGCAGGGTCATACAACTCTCCTTTGTATAGAATTGAAGTTCCCTTCTTAAGGCTGACCGTTTTGTTAATTGAAACAGAATTGGTCTGTAATGCCTTTAAAGTACTTTTAACATATTCGACTGGATATGGTGAAACATCAGCTTCTAACAAGAATTTTTCTCCGCTATAAAACTGATTATCTTTGTGACCTAATGACTGGTGTTTATTTTGCCAATCTGGGGTGTGTTTGACGTAACCTTTTAGAATTAGAGGTTTTACATTCACCCAGGTTGAAACCTCAGTCTCATCATATCCGTCATCGGAGGTTGCCCGGAATGTATATTTCTTATGTTTGGAAACAAAGCTGTAGCAATGTTTGGTATCGGAGACTACTTTTGTTTTAGTAAGTACTGTCTTTTCAAATGTCCCCTCTTCTGTAACATAGATTTTCACATCCATTTTATGACCATCTGCATCATGAACCCTTACGCAAACATTAATTGTATCTCCTTCATAAGGATCAGTTGGGTCATACGTCAACGTAATTGTTGAAGGTCTGTTAACCACTTCGATTGTTTTAGTGATGGTGTCTGTAGCGTTATAGGTATCTTTAACAGTTTGTACTATGGTATAAACACCAATTAATTGCAAACCATTAAACGTAGGATTAGCAGCGGAAGAAGTAACTTTACTGCCATCAGGCTTCGTTAACTCATAAACGTATGTTAATTTATCACCATCAATATCAGAAGCAGTAGATGTAATTTTAATTGATTCATTGTTAAAATATTTTGCTTTATCGGTATTGAATCCTGCAGTAGGCGGTCTATTCACGACTTCTACCGATTTTGTAATGCTATCTGTTGCCCCTTCAGGATCCTTTACGGTTTGAGTAATAGTAAAGGTACCAGGCTTATCCAATCCAGTAAAAGAAGGATTAACGGAAGTACTGGTTACCTTAGTGCCATCTGCTTTTACAAGCACATAATGGTAAGTCAGTGGGTCTCCATCCGGGTCAGTGGCAGTCGAAGTAACCTTAATGGTTCCATCACGATAATAGGTTGTTTTATCTGTATTAAACCCAGCTACTGGAGGGTTATTGAACTTATAAGCACCTTTATACGTAGTGGACACGTTACCAACATTATCTTCAGATTGTACATGAAGGTACCATTGCCCTTTTCCTGATTTCGTTACTACATAATTTGAGTTGGTTGACCAGGAAGACCACTGCGATTCAGTTGGAGTACTAGAGGATTGTGTCCAGACATATCGGGATCTTTTATAACCAGAATGAGCATCGTTAAATTTGAGTCGAACCTTAATGCTCTCCTTGCTCCAATCTCTACTAGAAAAATCAGCTGTATCTTCATTATTTCGGTATTGAATAACTGGTCCTGCATCATCAACGCCAAGTTTCATATTTGTAGATTGATAACCTTTAGCCGATTCATCGATTACAACATTGCTAATATTGTCGACGTTATCTTGATAATAATATTGTATATCATAAAGGTGGCCGTGTGTTTTGGGTACCACTGTCCAATTCACTTTTCCATAAGCTGTTTGTTCTTGTCTGTTAGCCGCTTCAATAACTGCGTGTGAACTTTTAAAGAACGAGTCCTGGTGATTAGTACTTTCACTAAAATAGTGGCTGGAACGCACATCGATATTGTTGCCTGCCAAACGTAAATATTGTCGCTTATTTCCAGAATCACCGTCATGTTGCATCAATTGTACTGTGACTTTATCATCAGAGTTTACCCAATAAACATTATTGTTAACGTATTTGGCACCGGTTAAGCTATGGGATATATGAGAAGGAGAAACGCTATCAACACGTAAATTCATACCTGTGTCTCCTTCACCGGTATCGTATCCTCTACCATTGTTTACATTATCAAAATAGTGATATTGGATATCGTAATTATGTCCATGTGTTTTTGGGGTAACATTCCATTTCACAGTACCATAATCAGTATTTTCGGTCCTATTAGCTTCATCGATAACAAGGTGGTTACTTTTAATCCAATGGTTGTTATAATCTGAAGCAGCGGCGAAATCATGGCGAGATCTAACCTCAACCCCACTTCCTAATAATCTAAGATATTGGTATTTGTTTCCGGAATGAGGGTCCCTTTGTCTTAATGTAATGGTTACTGATTCATTTTCTCTTACCCAGTAATCATTTCCGTTAATATATCTTGCCCCTGTAAGACTGTTTGTTATATTAGTCGGAGCGACGCCATCAACACTTAATTTAAGACCGGTATTTCCTGAGCCAGTATCATATCCTACAGCATTTCCCACATTATCAGTGTAATGGTACTGGACGTCATATGTATGGCCATGTGTTTTAGGAGTGACACTCCATTCGACTTTTCCATACTTGGTATTTTCAGTCCTTTTTGCTGCTTCAATTACTAAATGATTACTTTTGACCCAATGGTAGTTATGGTTAGTGGCATCAAAGAAATCATGTCGTGCTCGAACCTCAACCCCACTTCCAAGCATTCTTAAGAACTGATTTTTATTTCCTGATTCTTTATCGTATTGGCGGAGCATTACAGTCACCGTATCATTAGGTTGAACCCAATGATTACTGCCATCTCGAAAACGATGATTAGTGATACTATCGGCAATATGTTCAGGTGGATCGTTTTCAGTAATATATGATATTCTGGCCTGATCTCCTGAAAAGCGCCAATAAGAAGTGGCAGCCCATTTGGTTTTATTGCTATCTTTAGGGCTCCTTACTCCATACCATACAGCTGTTTGAGATTCCTCCGAATCAACACGAGTATAAGTCGTATTGTTTGTAAAGTAACGATCAGACCCTAACTCATCCCGTACACTTGCAGCTGCTTCACGTGGTTTGGAACGCCTTAAAACTTCATCGGTATTCATCGTCAGTTTATTGGTGTTTTGTCCGCTAGATAAAGAAATGCTCCCATATTTAAAATCTCTATTTGAAAAATCAAAAGGAACTATTAGAGGTGTATAGACAATATGAGAGTCTACCTTTTTTATTAGATAGAGGGACCAAACAGCATCTTTACTGTCGTCAGGGAATAATTCATTAAGAGGTAAATAAGCATCAAATCCTACACTTTCATAACGCATATTACAATCATAGTTTGGAGTATTCGTTGTTGAAGCGGAACATTCGTTATAGATACCAGATCCTTGGTTATTGTACTCAAGATCTTCGGTAGCGTATAATCCTCGTTGCTGTGCTCTAAATATTTTTATTGCCCCGGCTCCACTACCAGCAACTTTTTGAGCTGCGATGTAGGTTTCGTTATTAGAACTTAAATGCCGTTTATGTCCAAAAATTACTGACCAGCCTCTAAATTCTAAATAAGGTTGTGTTCCCGTACCGTTAAAATTCTTGTTAACGATACGTTGTCCGCCAGATATATATTTGTTGTAATATACATCGTAAATGAGCATTCTCCCGGTGTTCTCTTTGTAATGTTTCCCACCAGGCGTTTTATTCCACCCACTTCTTACTGTACTTGGAACATCAAATGGAGAATATTCAGCGGAACTTGCAGAGGGGAAGAAGAAAATACTTCCCCCTACAAGTAAAAAGAATAGAAATGCTATTAATTTGAATTTGATACGATTCAAATCTATCTCACCTTTCTAAATTTGAAAAACCAAATAACTCCTCCAATCGCCATTAAGATTAATAAGGAAAAGCCAACCCAAATTTTATTGTTACTAGAATTTTGGTTGCTATCACTAGAAACATCTTTTAAAGCAGATTGACTATTAATTTTTTCTTCTGTTTGAATTGATTTTTCTTCTCCATCACCACCGTTATCCTCATCTTGATTTATAGTATCTTCAGATGACTTTTCATCTTCAGATTTGCTATCGTCTTTTTCTTTTGCTGCTTCATCATTGGAGCTTTCTTTATCTCCAGAAGGTTTAGTTGATGCACTCGCCACCTCTTTTACTTGTTTTTCAGTGACTGATTTAGAATTTTCCTCATTGCCTTTTGCCTTTGATGTTGTTGTGGTATTTGTTGAAGTGTTTTTACTGCTTCCACCGCTACTATTAGATGAAGTTGATGTCTTATTTGTTTGACTTTGAGTTTCTGTAGGTTTAGACACCGGCTTCGTTGTCGGTTTTGACTCTGGCTTAGGCTGTGGCTTAGGCTCAGGTTTAGGCTGAGGTTTCGGTTCTGGCTTTGGTTGTGGTTTTGGCTCAGGCTTAGGCTTAGGCTGAGGCTTCGGTTCTGGTTTAGGTTCTGGTTTTGGCTCGGGCTTAGGCTCTGGTTTCGGTTTCGCCTTCAAGATAGTTGTTACAGTTAGTTCCGCTTGAAAAGGCTCCTCGAAGATAGATATTGTGAACTTTTGACCGCTTCTTGTTACTTCAGTAGTAACGTGGCCAACAACATGAAAGTTATTAGCGCTTGCAGAATAAAAGCCGTTAACCAACCCATTGCAGGGACCGGTTGCATTTGCCCAGTTGTTTTCTGTATGAATATCCGATTGAATTGTCATACTGCAGCTGGCCTTTGAACTTGCTTCTACGGAATTACTTTGAAAGATCCCTCCTATATTTGCAGCTAATAGTGTCGCTAACGTTGCCTTCATAAATTTCCTCATTCGTCTTCCCCTTCTTTCTCTAGAATTTTCCTCGATTTTTGTTGCATTCTTTTGTCTCAACATGTGTTCTTCCCCCTATATTTTTTTTCACAAAACAAAAACGGCTCCTTGGTAGAGGTTTTTAGGCAATAGTAAATAAATACTATAAGCCTTGTAACTCTTAAGTCCCAAAGAACCGCTCTTTTTGTGAATCCGCTAACTCCAAAGTAGGAGATGCAATAAAATAGTAAAAGCTAACATCTGAGACTATTATATTAAATTTTGGAAGACTTTTCAAACATTGGTTAAATATGAATACAAAAAAACCCGAACAAACAATTGAATAAGTTCAATCATTCATTCGGGTTTTTCCCGTTAGCCATATATTAATTTAATCATAATACATATGGGTATTATGGGTCAATTAAATAAGAGCCATTATTTATTTTTTATATTCATAAACCGCTGCCTGCCTTATAAAGCTCGAATCTCCGACAAACCAGCGGGGGCTTTCAGTACTAATAACTGCTATGACACTAGGACCATCAACAGTTTCCATAATCTTGAATTGGTCATTAACGTAAGTAAAAGGATAGGTCCTTGGATAACTATCATCTATAAATTCAAGATGCAAAAGAAATATATCATTCTTATAAAAAGAACTTTTATTTGGTGTATAAACAAATCCGGAACCACTTTTAATATCTAAATTTTTTTCTAAACTGGCTTTAAGCTTATCTATGGCCTTATCCTGATCAAAAACAATTCGTCCATTTCCCAACTGTTCAGGATTAACAGCTAAGGCAGCGTCGTGAACAGCTAACTCCAAAGCATTTTTTAATTGCCTTGTAGCTGTTTTATCAGCATCAAGATTAAATTGAATTTGCGTTATGAATGCGAATAAGAGAATAAATAGAATGGTTCTAAGGGTAGTAGCCATACAAATAACTCCTAATTAATATATTCACTTAAGATTTTGGTTTCCTTTTTAAAAGTACCCGGACCTTGATTAAAAATATCTAGAATAAAAATGAAACTTCTTGGGGCTTCAATACTTGCTTCTATATATTGGTTACGGGGTGTTAATGATTGTGTGGCTGTTACCTTAATTTTTGATTCATCAAAGTTATACCTATCTACTAAAGTGTCTTTCATCTCATCAATAATAGCGGGAGTGAATCTGCCTTCTATCGATGCTTTCTTTGCTCCCTCGGTGAGAACTACTTCTACAGCTTCTCTATGTAGACTATCAAGATAAGCCAGAATCGGAGCAAACATAATATTTATGACAATAAAAAGGGTCATCCATTCTCCTAATGTCTTTGACATTTAAGAATCCTCCTTAGTAAGGGGGAAGCTATGATGCCTCCCCCTCATTTAAAAATTAATTACCATCAGATGGCAGGTTGTTACTAATACCAGTAATTTCAGTTTGATATTCTGTAGATTCTGAGCTGATCATGTTGTATCCAATAAAGAATAGAAATGCGCTAATCGATACTACTGTTACTGCAATTTTTAAGAATGTAGATAATGTTTGATTCATGGTTAAATTCCTCCAATAATAAATAATTTATTTAAATTTTATTTGGTGCTCAGTATTTAACATTTGTTCATGATGATTATTTTTTTGCTTTAAAGAATCATAGGCAACTCCAAAGAGAAGTCCAGTGATAATTATGACGATAGATGCCATTAACATAAAAGTGGCTAATGATTTATTCACACGTTTTCACCCTATCCACTATTTGTTATGTAATCAGCAATGGAATCTGAAATGCTGCCCATATCTGTAAACATAGCTCCAAAAATAAAGGCACTGATTACAACTGCAGTGATGGCAATTTTCATAAATGTGCTTAGTGAAGTATTTATCGACATCACCTCCTTAAAGGAATGTAGAATTATTACATTCTGGAAGATTTCAATATAACTGATACCATTGTTACGATGACCACAAGGAAGTTCAGGATTATCAAAAAGTGAGTTATCTTAATAGGAATTCCTAATAAATCAGTAGTGATTTTTCTCTTCCTTCTATAATTTTCAATTTGCGAACGAACAAACATATTATGCATTCCGCGTAAATGTCCCAAAGCGGTTTTTCTGTCTAAGTCATCTAAACTTTTTATAACACCTATTAACGCCTGGGATTCTTTTGAATTAAGCTCTTTTTCAAACTGCTCTAAAGCCGCTTTTGGTCCTTCATCGTTACTCCAGGCAGTTAGAAGTTTTGTGAGTGGCTTGTCCAAAACAACGAAGTAGGGTTTAATATTTCGCAATATATTATAGGTATTGATCCTGCTGATGTTCATCATTTCAATCTCGTTAATTAGTAAGTCATATAACATAAAAACTTCCGCGTGCTTTTTTGCTTGGTGGTATTCGATAACTCTCTTCATCAAATAAACAAACAAAGAATATGGGTTGCTTGGTGCAGCCAGGAGAGCAAGTAATAAGATGATAACAGCTGCTACCATTGTTAATTTCTGTGCTCCTCCATTAATGAAAATCGGAAGAATTACGTAGTATATAGTTAGGAAAAGGATGAACCCAAAAGTAACAAGATAGTATTTTAAACCAGTAATGCCCAAAGGATACTGAGCAAGCTTTAGCCATTCCTCTGCTTTAGTTTCTTTTGAACTAGAAACAAGCTTCTCTTTATTCTTTATTAAGCTATTTCTGAAACGGATTCGGGTTTGTACTCTTTCTGCTTGTGAACTTAATCCTGTATAAACCAACACACCGGCTAAACATGATAAAAGAAGAGAGAGTGTATACATTACATATGGAAGATATTTAAAGAAAATAGTCTCAGCCAAGGGGTTACGCTCCTCTTATAAGTCATTTTTGGGCCTTTTCAGGAATGCCGAAATAATAATTGAGAAAACAACGCCTAATAAACAAACTGAAAATAATAGGATGGTCCATTGGCTACCAAACTGCAGTTTCCACCAATCCTGAGCACCAGAAGAGTAGTACCCAAGGATAAGCGACCCAATAAAAACCGGAATGGTTAAGTATCCGTTGTATACAGAATCCATTGTTTGAGATTTTTCTTCTTCTAACATTTCTTCCGTTTCTTCCATCTGCTTTGTTAATACCATTAAGGCATTAAGAACCTTTTCGTTATAGAGGTAAGCCTTTAAGATAATACTTCCTAGACGTTTCGACCAGTTTGTCCCTGCTGTATAAGTAAATACCTGAACACTTTCACGGAGTTCATACTCATTCCTTGAGACCTGGAGATCAGAAATTAACTTAACGATTACTTTCCTTAATTCTGGACTCCTGATATCTTTTTGAGTTTCAGATAAAGCATGATACATATCGTTATGCATTGCATTGTAATTTTGAGTAAGCTTTTGAACTATGTTCAGAAATTCCAAACTCATGAGATAACGTATCTTATTAAGTTTTAACCTTAAGAATAAATAAGGGATTAAAAGTAATAGAAAGCCAAACGTCACAGATACAAAAATATCTCCAAAAACGAATAGGATAAAAACTCCTGATAAGACCCCTAACAGTATTGAAAGAATAAGGAAAATTTCTACACTGTTTTCATTCCTTTCTTCACTAGTCGTTTTTATTAATAGGTTAAGATGCTTTAATAGGGGATTTTTGTATTCGTGACTCCTAGACAAAACAGCTTTCGTTTTGACCTTCCGGATCCTATATTTGTAATTCCACTCATTTACCTTCGTTTTTATTGATGACAGCATAATTGTTTTAGCAGTCCATAATGACAGGCAGAGAAGAATTGCATATAGAAAGTAATTTACGCCAATTTGCCATACCCAGTGTAAGATGCTATCCATCTAGATTCTCTCCCAAGAGGGTATCGATAATTTGATCCTTTATTTTTAAGTAATCCTTCATTGGTGATTGTCTTTCTTTATCTTTTAAATGCTTAATGAGAATTTTTGTATCTTCTAGACTTTCAGCTGCCATAAGAGTTAATAAATCTTTTGTGATATTAGAAGAATAGTAATATTTATCTGTTACTGGACTGTACCTGACTAAATCTTGTGTTCGGTGAGCCCTTTTATCTTCATCCCATATGATTTCGGTGACTCCAATAACTCGCTTTCTTCTCCTATCTCGATCCGCGCTCATGGTTACAATAATGTCAATATTACGCGCTACTCGTTCCAATTCATTTTCAAAGTTCCGATTAGGAAACTCGTCTAAGATATGTCGGGTAATCTGCGGTGCCACATTTTCTACAGATGTAAGGTGATAGGTTGAAAATGCTCCCCTTTCCCCACGTTCACAAGCTTGGAGATAGCCTTCAGTTTCAAGACTTCGTATTTCTCCAACTATGATATAGTCGTGCTCCATTCTTAGCAGTCTTGGGACAGCATGATGGAGATCGCCTTCTTTGGCTTGTATTTCAAAGATAAGCCGGTCTTTAAATTGTTTGGATAAATCCAACTCAAAGTGCTTCTCCATAACAGCAGCAACATAGCTGGAATCCCGTTCTCTCAACATAGATTTCATAAAAGTCGACTTAGCGGACCGGACACGGCCGGCAAAAATGGTGTTAGCCATTACCCTGGATAATGCACGAAACAAGGGAATATCATCTACAAGAATAGTTCCTAAATTAGCTTGTTCCTCAAGGCTCATATTTTTTACAACAAAGCGGCGGAACATGATGTAATTTTCTTTCCCTCTTGGTTTTTGGATCATAGTGATACGGCTTCCGTCTTCTCTTTCTATTTCAAGTTCCGGTGTTTGTTCATTAATAACCGCATCTTTGACCCTCATAGTAAAAGCCCTTTTTATTCGTTCGACAGCCTCTACATTTTCAAATTCCTCTATTTGTTTTGTAAATTGACCATCAATATCAAGCCAAAGTTCTTTTCCACGTATGACGGCTGCTTCACTATTCGGAAGCTTGTCCCATTTGTGAAGGATACTGACTCCCCATACTTCATGAAAGATAGCTTCAGCAAGGGAATCATAAAAGCGAGGATACTCATTAGTGGTAATATTCTCTGTTTGTAAAACCTCATTGATCTTCGTAATAAAGTAAGACATTGCTTGTGCATCACCAATTACTGCTTTATGCTGACGTTCCAACCAAATATTTTCATTGTAGTGTACTTCATCGAGGTCTTTTCCTTTTTCTCTGTTAGGTTCTGAAATGGATCCATCTACAATAATGTCATTTAATTGCTCCCGGACCTTTTGGCAGATATCTTTAAAGGACCTCTTTCTCGCAAAGGTTGTAATGTAATTTACTTTTAACCCTTTTTTTTGAACGGTCTCTGCCAACCAATCAGAAGAACTAAATTCTTTTTCGACTCCCAATTCCATTTTAATTTGCTTCAACGATAACCACCTCCTATTTCAAGAAAGAAAAGAATCTCTTTTTCTCATTCCGTTCTTCTATAAGCTGCTCTTTTTCGGTTAGCCTACATTCAGAAATAATTAAATTCGATAGCAGGTCTAAGTTTTTTGTATAATAAGAATCCGATACATCATATAGGAGCCTCTTTTGATATGCGGCCATCGCTCCTAGGTCACCCATATCAGGCAGTGTGGCTACCTTGGTCATTCCGAGCTCTTCTTCTAATGCCTTTTCATTAATTAGCATGTTGGCCGGTTGAAAACGATTAATAATCAACATAAAGTCGTCTGACACACCACCAGTAGGCTCAATAAGTTGTTGGAAAACGTAAGGGAAGTAACCTCTATAACCTTTTTCTTCTTGGTTTGTTACCAAAAAGCGTAAATTGCTAGATATATAGGATTGAACCGTTGGAGCGGTATCAAAATGAGTACCGGCATCGATTAAAATCACATCGAATAGTTGCTGAGCGACTTTAATAAGATGTTCAATTTCATGTGGTTGGTAAAACCGTTGCATCTTAATATCCCGGTTTCCTGCAAGGTGATAAAACCCATTTTGATGTGAAACCGCTTCTGAAAGCCTTGCTGGTGTTAAGTTTTGGGTCTTCAGGTCAACTTTTAAGTCATTTAAATAATTTCCGTTATAGTGATAAAAATAATCAGATGGATCCCAGCTGTTTAAACTTAGGACCAGGACTTTCTCTTCTATCTTATTCGAGAGTGACCGGGCAAGATTTAGGGTAGTAGTTGAAACACCCGCCCCGCTATGGGTACCGAAAAAACTGACAAGTCTTTTTGAAAGGTAATCATCTTTGTTTGTAATCTGATTAATAATTTCATCTACAACTTGATCCACTGTTGAATATTCACTTAAGACCTTGACCTTATAGGCAGCACATAAGCGGGTAATATTTCGCATGATAATATCGCTGTTTACTCCAAGCGGTTTATAAAAGACTAAACTCTCCGGAAAAAGATCTCTAACTTGTTGTAAACTATCTAAATCAAAACTCTCACCATCTAATAAAATGGCATTGATTTCAACATTTGTTTTTGTTGCTTCGTCAATTATAAGTACTGTCGTGATTTCCTCATGTTTTTCAAACCGTTCTTTATAGATAGAGTTTTTTGATATCACTAATAGATTCATGGGATAATACTCTCCTTTAATGGTAAGTAATATATAAGCGGGCTCCCTTACCAAGTACCTCACCCATTAATTTTGTAAAGTCCTCTTCATTTAATATCACTTCCAGATCACTGATGGTAGAGGTAGCATCTAAGCGTTTATCGCCTTTGTTACCTTCAGCAGCAGATACGACTTCTTTATTGCCGGAATCCTTTACGTACACCACTCTTACATCTTTAAGGAATGGCTTAGTGTTGACTGAAGTATTGATTTCAACTTTTTCTTTAGACTCTGCCTCTTTTGAATCTGTTTCTTCCTTTGTTTCAGAGGTAACTTCGGGAGAACCGTTGGTAATAAGATTCGTTGTTCCATCCTGATTGACAAGATATATATCAATAGAGTCTTTCCTTCGCAATGAACCTGGTTGAGCATAAATCATTTCCTTTGTAATAGGGCGAATAGCTTCTCCTTCGGTTTCATCGGGAATCAATTGTTCAAAATCAATCATTTTAGTTGATATCATTGAGTTTCCTACGATATTGACGGATGAGTCCTGCCCCACTATTTGGTCCATATCTTGTGCAAGTACCACATCGTCAATTAGTGCCTCTTTTGGCCTTCTTTCTATAGCTAACTTATTTTTGGTTATACTTTCAGACTTAAGAATTTCTTCCCCAGCTTTCACAACGACTACTTCTGCTGAATAAATACGATCTTTTATATAAAAATCGTATACAAAAATAAATCCTGCAGTAGCCACGGAAGTGAATATTCCTAAAGCTATTTTGACTCCCGGCTTCATACAGTTGTCTCCTCTCCTTTGGATTCCGCTTTTTCAACACTAATCTTCTTATTAAAGAGCCCCTTAAATACTCCAGAAGCTTTCTTTTGTTTCTTAAGAAAATCACCAGGAAGGATATCTTCCAAAAGCGGCCGCAAACTTGATTCCAATTGTTTTTCGTAATCTTTTGTATCATTCAAGAATAATCCCTGGAACTGTGCTTGAAACACATCTGTTACTGGAAAAGAAGGTAAATGGGTTATCATTTTCTCCAGGTAAAGATCCTTAAGCAATTCGTTTTTCATTAGAGCTTTATCAAATCGATTTCCTACCAATGAAGATTTATCAGACTGAAGCTGCTTTTGTAGAAACTCAATTGATTTTTCACTTGATTCCTCAAAATGCTGGATAAAAGGAATATCAGGTTCAAGAATGAAGTAAGCATGATCAGCAATGTCAAATACATCTTGATAGAGTTCGTATTGCCAGTCAGTACCAACATCCATTATGGTTACTGTCGAGTTAGAAGAGAACAATACTTTGATAAGTGCATCAAATGAAACGTCCTCCTCCTGATAAAGCGGCTCTTTAGTGGGGTGTTTGCAAATAATATCTACTTCTGATTTGCTCCAGTCATATATGCTTTTAATCTTTGGATCTATGTACTTGCTGAATTGATAGAATTTACTTTTGTACTCATCCGAATATAAATGCCCGAAAAATCGATCATATGTATACGATTTAGAGAATGGAGATTCTACATAGGTAGTGGAAACGCCCATTTTCGCTAAGCACCTTGCCAAAAGATGTGAAATAAATGTGCTGCCACTTCGTTCAATCGGGCTACCAATCATCACTAATTTCTTTTTTACAGGAATACCTACAATCTTTTCGTTATGGTTATGTACATGAAAAGTGTAGTCCCTCTTGATAGTGGTTTTGTTAACGACTTTTTGAACGACTTTCTTTTCAATTACCTTTTGGACGACTTGCTTTTGCTTTTCATGGTTGTGGTTTTCATCAGCTTTACTTTCATTTTCGTTTATTTCTTCCTCACTGGAGCGGTGCTCAACTTCTTTGACTTTAGAGGTATCTGAAAAGATTTCTGATGAAAGGAACTTAGCAACTTTAGAGAATTGTGGTTTGGCTTTTAGCTGTTCAACAAACACACTCAAATCAAATGAATTTGTATTGAAAATATCCATAATCCCTAAACTGACTATTGTTGAAAGGATTGGATCCCCTTTTGGCCTTTCACATAAATAAACGATACGTAAAGAGTCTTCAAACTGTATCCGCATGTCTTTAAGGAATAATATGAGCTCTTTGTCTTTCAATTCCTGTCGGTTATAATCACTTTCAAGGTAATAATCGTGCATAATTAATATTTCTGGGGTTTCAATTTCAACAATTTCTTGAAGGAAACGTCTATGCAGCACTTCTTGGGAGGATAAGGTGAAATCCTCTGTATGTTGCTGAAACGTATTAATCAATATGTCTGTATACGATTTATCCCCTACAGCAATAAGCACTTTTCTAGGCATTTAAAATCACTCCTGGAAAAAACAAAAAACCCGAAACGTAATCACCAACAATACCATGTAGTATTGATTGGAAATTAGGTTTCGGGTTTTTCCCGTTTTATTATAGTTTTTTTCAGGCCTCCTAATCTCTTAGAAGGCCCACACTAAAAAACTTTAAGAAAGGCTGTTGCTTCAAGGCTATAAAGCAACTGCATTGTTGTAATCCCATTGTATCATCCCGATTTGCTAAATTCAACCATTATATTCGAGTAGCTTGCAGTGTAAATCGCTTTGAAAGAAATTGTATAAATCGATCAACTATATCTGGATCGTATAGTATCCCCTTATTAGATAACAATTCGTGAACTACTACATCATGACATTTAGTATGCTGATAAATTCTTCCATTTAGCATAGTATCGTAACTGTCTATGACTCTTATCATCCGAGCAAGAAGTGGAATCTCTTTGCCCGCAATTCCAAAATACCCGCTGCCATCAAAGTTTTCATGATGATATTTAATACACATTGTATAATCTGGAGGAAAGACATCAAGCTTATAAAGTATTTTTTTACCGTAGTCGGCATGGTTTCTTATCTCTGCAAATTCACTTTCAGTCAAAGGTGTAGTTTTATTCAGCAAGGAGTAAGGGATTTTAAGCTTACCAATGTCATGAAGAAGCCCCAGCACAAAAATGTCTTGAGCATTACTAAATCCTAAGAAGTTGGAGAAAGCATATAATTCATCCCCTACCCTGAATGAGTGCATATACGTATCGAGACAGTGATGAAATAAGGCTGTAACAAGAGTGTAAGTTTCTTCTAAAAGCTCCTCGTTAATTTTCTCCACCTCCTTAAAAATCAAGTCTAATTCGTTTTAGGTCTTGCTTGTTCGGAATGTAAAAAGAAGTATTAAATCCACTTTCAAGAACATCCTCTTCGACACATACCCATATATTAAATGGGAAGGTATCCAGCATTAGTTCTTGATGTATATGATTCGCAATGCTAAGGGTGGAAGCAAATATTATGATATAGGAAGTATTATCAGGAAACTCACTTACCGGAATTCTTCCATAGTGTTCATAAATGTTTTTCCAATTGAATAGTCTTTCCTTGAAATACCCAATATAGTTTTGAGTCCCTTGAACTCGATCAATAAGGAAATTCATTTGACCCTGGGGAAACTCTATGATTCCCGCTCCTAATGGTCGGTTATTTTGATGGTGAGTGGCAATTATCGGATTCCACTTCCATTTTTTTAAGATGTTCATTTCCGCCATTAAACAGCGAAGTTCATTCATGGATACATATCGTTTGATTCCACCAACACCTAAAGAATCCCAACGATTCGCGTCCATAAAGAAATCAGAATTATAATAGTGCTTTAAAAGCTTAAATCCGGCCATTCCCAAAGTAAAGGGAGCGGGTGGTTTTACTGCATCCTCTTCTCCGTGAATTCGTATTTTCCAGCGTTCAACAAACCCATTTCGGCGCAAGCGGTCTAGCCTTAAAGATGTTTGAGAAGAACTCATAATAGGCAATAGGTACCTTCGTAATTGGTTTTCGTTTGCACAAATGGCATCACCAAGAACTTTTAAGAGTGTGAAATCCTTCTCGTCTAACCTACCCCTCGTAAAATGTTCTACAACACTTTCTAAATTAGTGTAAGGGTAGTATTTCTTCGGCAAGACCTTAGTGCCTTTAAGGAAGGGGTGATCCCATAAAGGCACTTCACCTTTCTTTGTTGTGAGTAATGGATACTCCTGTGTTACTCCTGGGTTAGGCTGGTCTTGAATAAGAGCTTCCATTATTCAAACAAGAACGCTCCAACGTCCCTGCGTTTCTTTTTACCCCTTGGATATCCAGTAATGACAACTTTGGCTCTCCGATTCTCTTTATCGATGCTTCGAATGGCGCAGCTTACCACATCTCCGACCACTGGCTCCTCCAGATAATTAGGTTTAACGCCTTTTACTTCTAATCCAACATCCAGTTGAATGAAGATGCCGTGAACAGCGTCTACACCTGAAACTTTACCAGCGATTGCATTTCTGGATTGTAACGATTCTAGTTTTTCATATGGATCTTCCATTGTATGACGACGGCTGACACGTATGGTATTGCGCTCTTTGTTAAATCGAATAATCTTTACTTTGATATTTTCTCCGCGGTGAATTTGTTCTTCAATACGTCTTCCCCGCTCCCAGCTGTAATCGTCTGGGTACATAGTGCAATCAACACCATTTACACGAACGAAAATTCTTCTAGTTCTTCTATCAAAACCAGTTATCGTTCCATCAAACACAAATTCATGCAATTGGTCAGTTTCTTCTAAAACCTCAAGCTGGCTTAAAAATTTTGCCCGTTTAATCTCATCTGCCTTTTTTATGCTGACAAGTAAAATTTCTTGTTCTAAATCCAGATGGTCGATGAGGAACTCCTGCATCGTACCTGCAAATCCATTTAGGCTGCGGAACTCATGTGATGAGAATTCATGTGCCGGGCAATAAGCTGTTACCCCGTTTTCAAGCATTAGATAAGCAATTTCAGTCTCTTTATTTACATACTCTTGAGAGTCAGCGTCCAGGACCCTTGCTTTTATTACTCCTACAGAGGTAACAACCCCTTTAACAATCTCTTTATTTCTTTTATATCTTGCAAGATCATCTAGCTGCTCTTCAGATTTCCAAGATTTTGTTGTGAGTTCTTCCATTTGTATCCCTCCTGATTTTAAAAAGGCAGGTAAGCAAACAAAAAAAGTCCCCCAAAAACGAGAGTAGTGTAGTACTACTCTGGTTCTTGGGGGACTCCCATTTTAGAATAATTTAATTTTCGCTCTTGCTACCTTACCAAAAGTGTATACTAAGCGTTATAGATTTGGCAATAATTAATTTACTATAATTAACTATATTACTACTTTATTCCTCAAATACACTGAATAGAATTTCAGCCTTTTTAGAATTGTTCTTTGCTTCTTTGTCTGTTTCAGAAGCTACAGCAACCTCTGACTTTGCGGGTATTTCACTTAACTCTTTTAGTAATTCGTTTTGAAGCTGTTCCTGCTTTTCGCCTAATTGAGACAGTACTGGTCGCTGCACCTCTTTATTTGATATATTACTGTCTGACTCATGAGTTATGTTTATGCGCTCCTTTGGTAAACCCTGTGGCATTTCTTTGGACAAAACATTGACAGTGGGTTCACCATCATCGCTACTTAGAATAACACTATTAGAAGGTGGTAATGTTTTGATATCTTCTGAATTAGCGGGACTTAAAGGAACAATCGGCTCTATTGCGTCAGTATTCTTTTTTAAATCTTCCGGAACAGCTTCTAATTTGTCACTTGAAACTCCAGCTGGTATTTCAGCCTCAGGGGCCGAGTCTTTTTTATTAAAAATTGGTAGTGTAATAGGATGATCATTACCGGGATTTAGTAGAAGCGGTTCTGCCTGCTCAATGTCCGATTTCTCTAATTCTTTAATAACCTCCTCTTCATCTAATACTTCAAATTCTTCGAGAGTTTGATTCTCGGTTAACAAAACTATGCCCTTTCTAGACTCTAGCCATGTTTTAGCAGCTTCTTCATTTACCTGGATCACGGCCTCGTTAAATTCTTCCTTTGGAACAAAGTTTGCATCAATTTGCATAACCGGCACCGGCTTATTATTAGCAACAATTTTAACTGCACATTGGAATGGATTTTGGAAAATGATATCGCTTGGAGATAGGATAGCCTCCTTTTTCTTCTGATAGGAATTCCCAACCCGTAACATAGGCTTTTCTTGCAGCGGGCTGACTGCTTGTTCATTTACTCCTTCTTCAAATCTTTCAACCTCCCCGAATATTTTTGAGAAAAGTTGAGCATCAAAATCAGGAATATCCCCGTAAACCATTTTGTGTCGTAAGGTACCTAGCAAAGTATGCATATAGGTTTCTCCATACTTATCCGCTAGCTGGGCAACAGTTTGTGCTACAACGGTAACAATAACTTTATATTTACGTGACTGAGCTGGAAACTCTTTGAATGGTTGATAAATGTAATCTGGAAATTCATCTACTAAAATATGATGAAAGTTTGATATATTAGGTTTCCTTCTGAAAACTGCATTCTGAAGACTCAACAATACGAGTTTACCTAATACGTTGGATAGGCCGCCGAGTTCTCCCTTGGCCGAGTTCACTAGTAAAATACCACCTGATTCTAGATGGCGGTCAAATGAAAAATCAGATTTCCCAAATAATACTCTTCGTATTAACGGGCTTGCCCCTATGTCGTTAAGAATGTTTCTTAAACCCTGTACATACTCCGCTTTAGCATCGTAATATTCTTGCTGCCCACGAAACTCCCCTTCTTGGACAAGTTTTGGTACGTTTCCTTGACCTGCTCTTTCTGTTTTCGGAAGAAGGTTTGTGTCAAACCATTCATCTATCTGTTTTACGATAGCCCAATGATTCCGCTCATCACGATCTTCCATCAGGTCCACATTTTCTGGGAAGGTCTTTTTAAGTTTCTCATGCATTACACGAACAAGGTTAGGATTATCGTACATTTTTAACAACATGTCGAAAGTAACTTCTTGTTCAGGCTCATGCAGTTTTAGTAAATAGATATAGTGCTTTAAATGGTTCCTTTCACTCTGTTGGAAAAAGAAGTTTGCCTGACCGCCTTCTGCTAGACCCTCGATAACCATAGCGAAAGCTTCAGCCACTTTATCAACCGGTCCTTCCATAGGATTTATAGATGGAGTATTCGGATTTGTAGGGTCGATGTAAAATACTGACTCCTCTGGGATGCCATGTGCTTTTACTAACTGAAATGCCTTTTGGCAAAGGTCGTTTGAAGGCTCTATTATGCTTACTCCATTTAGGTACATACCCTTAACATCTTCCGTATGGAAGTCCTCCCTCTGATACAGAGAAGGATATTCATTTATGTAGCGGCTCATCCAATGTAAATCCTGATTAATTATAGGTAGAACCAAAGCAGCGGTTTTACCTGTACCGATACTACCAATTATGACATTGTTGAGAGTACGGTCCTTACCTGGTTGGACAACCATTTCTTTTGTGTCTGAGTCTGGCCCCAATACCACATCTGGCCATAGTTCCTTTTTGCAAATCTTAAAGAATTTTTGCAGATGAACATTCTTGTATTCATATTCCCAAAATGCTTGATTAAGTTCCTTTGAATATTGTGAGTACTGTCCAAATAGCCATAGCATACTTACGCAAGTAATTGTAGTAGGAACGAACATAACTGTTAGAAGCAATGTTTGAGTGTCACCCACCGCAATTTCTAACCATATACTTTGAACATCCATTTGATTTATGCGATTTCCTAAATACGGGATCAGGGTGTTATATACTGGTGCACTAATCAACCAAAGGAAGTGAAAAAACATTCCTAAAGCCATATTTCCAAACCAAGCAATTCTCCACCTTTTCGTTTGAAATGCTTTAAACTTTGTACTGATTAGCCATCCCACTATAAGACAGATTGCTGATAACCAGAAACCGATTCGGCCAGGTTCTGTAGAATCACCAAATAAAATAAATGATGGTACCACACCTTTAAATTGAGCAGACATTAAAAAGAAATAATTTATGGTTGCCCGGATTGTTAGATACAAAGAGAGAATACCCAGTATTGAAACGGCAATGCCCGGCAATTTTAACAGCAGTTTATCCCTCATAAAGCAACACCTTCTTCCTCTTAAATTTAGAGGTTTGCTGATAAAATGTTGATCCGTCAATACTATTTCTTTGTAGCCTTTCTAAAGAACTGAAATAGACATGATTTAACTCCCAAAGGTCACCCAGATTATCATGCAATCTCTCCTCTTCTGTTTGATAGATAGCAAGGATTCCATCGACATGACTTTTATAACGGTCTTTTTCTAAAAGCCAGTTTAAATAAGCAAGTTGGTCCAAGGACTTTACGCAGCCTTCATCCATTACTTTGATTAAAAATGTTTTTACCTTCTCTCCTTCTCTTTTCATGTCAAAATGGCCGTCAGCAAAATATGAATTTAATACGTTTCCGGTATAAAACTCTTCAGGTAGCCTTTTTACCATTGAAACATTGAGGTGTTTATTAGTTTCTAAAGCTCCAATACTTTCATTTAGTACATAGGAATGTTCCTTAGTCTTTCCTGTTAGTATGTTATAAGCTACTTTCCCTGCTCTGCTAGAAGTGACCACATGGAAATGAAGGTTAGGAATGATATGAGCGCTTGCCCTAATAACATATTCTTTTATTTGGCTTACACGCTTTTTACGTTCTTTTGGCCGATCTTCCACATAGCATAGGATGTCATCATCTGCAGAATCTATAGGGGCAATCAATATATGATGGTCTTTATGTTCTAAATTCTGAGCATTATATTCTACATACCTTTTAACTTTGTCGATGATAGTATTTGCTCTTTCATGCCCGGTATCCGATTCAATATTCAGTATTGATGAATCACTGTACAAAATCCAATCCGGTTCTACTAGAGTTGGTATTTTTAAGAGATTTTTTCCTTGTTCTTTATAAGCCTTCTTCACTTTAGTGTCATAGTAAGGAGTTTCTAATGGAGGAATTGAAGTAAACCTACCTCCCTTTTTATAAAACTCTAAATACGTTCTTATAACTATTTCTCTTGTTAAAAAGAAGTGATCAGCCGTTTTAGGATTTGGCAGCTCTACCAAAGGATAAGTTGAATTATGGATAACCCCTTCATTTACTAAAATATCAATTCCATTCTTATTCATCTGTACACATCTTAATTGGACCTTCTTCCTCCCGCTATAAACTTGTGTTTTGGTAATCTTAAGCTCGTTCCATTTCTGAAGCTTCTTGTAGACAGCACTCTTTTTCATACCATATGCCTTTAAAAGAAAGAACCTTACTTGTGAGACAGTTACTGATTTATGTAACCATATTAGCTTTAATAATTCTTTATCCTTTTCAGTTATCCATGCCCTACCATTATTGTAAGTATAGATAGACTTCTCACTCACCACTTATAGCCTCCTTTCTATGAGATAAAAAAAGACCCCGAACAAACCAAGCCTAAGCTTAGTGAGTCCAGGGTCGTCCCTTTAGATATGAAATTTCGACCTGAGTATACCATTTTATATAAGAGCTGGCAATAAAATATCGTGATATCTAGCGAATGATTATACAGGGATATACAAAGAATGGTGACCTTCGTACTTAATAAGTTTTGTTATGAAATAGCTATATTTTAGGGTACAAATCGATGTTGTAAAATCAATAGAATTCAGTCTCAATCCTTTACCTTAAACGGGGTGAAAATACGGTAAGAACTCACACTTGCTTTGGAACCCGTATTTACTATAATACCAAGACTTCAAAGTACTATTATTGGTGTACCATGGTGGAAAACTTTTGGTGGAACGATAATCTTTCCACCACAACCTTTCCACTGGTAAGTGGAACTTTACTGATTTTGTTATATCTTGAGGACTAAATATAAAATCATGGATTGAATGAAAAAGTGAATACCCCTATGTAAAAGATAGTTAGGAATCCTTTCGAGACCTCCCCACTACAGACAATCTCCTACAATCATTTTCCTTCTGGCAATGGCTCCCCGGCACTTAATACTCCGTATTCCAGTAATCGTATAAAACAATTTGCTGTTTTTACTTAAAAAAATTTATTTTAATGATAATGCTACTACATGAGCTTGAATGAACCTGAATGATTGCTAGACAACGGTAAATATGTAAGTTGAATGAATTTGAATTGTGATCGAAGATGATCATTCTTCCCTTTTTAAACAGAACTAAATTGAATTTAATGATACGAAAATGAAATATGGGGGACTTTATTATGTAAATTTTAAGGTTCATAATTAAGGTACACAATTGCGGTACACATCGAGTGTCATTGGAGGGTAGGTTTTTTCAGGAATCAAGCTGTCTGAGATTTATATTGTGTACCACAATTAAGGTACACAAGGATGGAAGGAAAGTACATTTATTTGAGATAATAAAGTATATATATTGCATTTATTTGGCTTGTTTTCTATAATGTTCCTTAAAGGTACACAAAAGAGGTCTTTTAAGGTTCATAAGGTGGTGAAGGAATGAGTGAACTTGAAGCTAAGAGTTTCAGGGACTTAGATGAGCTGGAATACGATAATGACACACTGCGATTCCTTAGAAAAAAGCTAGATGACTTTACTATTGACGTATTTAGACAGGTCGTGAAAGAAAACAAGATACATAGAGGCCTTGTTAAGACTAGGTTAGATAACTTTCATAGCAAACGAAAGAAGTATGATTCCGCTTTTTTGACTCTTGAAGCTCAAGGGTTCGTTGAGAAAAAAGAAGACGGAACCGCGACTCCCTATTTTGTTACAGTAAGAGGCAAACAATTAGCCCAACTACTTTATGAAGAAAAGTTAAGGAAGGAGCAACACATATGATGATTAAGGCTTTTGGAGAAAATGAAAAGTTAGGTGCAATTAAAGCGCTGCTATCCCCACATTTACTATCTGATGAACTAAAATCTGAAATGGATCGTTATCCTTCACAAGCAATTATTGGTCTTGGACAAGGTGGTGGCCGAATCGCTGCTGAATTATCAAGGTTTGGTTATCCAACTTTCTTACTCAATTCATCAAAATCAGATATGGAAGAACATAAAAATTTAATACCGGAAACTCATAGGATTGTAACTTCCAGTAAAGACTTTCCTGAACTTGAAGGTACAGATAAAAATGCACAGCTTGGATTTGAAATCGCTAAAGAAAATGCAGACTTATATAAAAAGGTCGCACTTGACGATGCAGTACAGGACTCAGAGTTCGTTTGGGTATGTGTTAGTTTAGGCGGCGGGACTGGTAATGGAGCGCTAAAAGTAGCATTAGCTTACCTGTCAAAAGTTAGAGAAAACAGAGCCCTACCAGGCGGGAAAATTCCTTTAGGTGTTATTTGCTCCCTGCCTTCTTCTGACGAAAGAGGTTCTGCATTTAGAAGGAACGCTCTTGCTGGTATTAGTGTAATTCAGCAGCTTATGAATGAAAACAAAATGGGTGCTGCTGTAGTTATTGATAATGAAAAAATGAAAGACTATTACGCAAATAGCCCTCTCAAAACATACGGAGGCCTTGAAATTGATGCTAAATCCTATAGCAATATGGTGATCGCAAGTGCTTTGGCAGAGATTTCATCACTACCTCTTTTAGATGGACGGTCCGTATTTGATAAAACGGAACTACTTACTACCTTATCAACTCCAGGCTGGCTATCTATATCGAAGCACAAGGAACTGAGAAATGATGAAAATATCGAATCTGTTATAGGAAATCTATTTAATAACAATGAAGTACTGGCTACTTATAAAGTTCAAAATGCAGTGGCTGGTGCTGTAGCAGTTCTATATCCTTCTTCGAAGAATATTTCACCTAAGATTGCAGATGATGTTTTCAGATATACTTCTGACTTGCTTGATACCAAAGTAAACTTATCAATATCTAAAAATAGCAAATTGGAAAACCTTACTTTATATGGCCTTGCCGTTTACCCTTCTCCCTCTGTAAGAATTCAACAGTTAAGAGAAGAATTATCGCAGTGGGAACAGTTAGAAAAAGAACAAGAGGAAGCTAAGAAACAAGCTTCTTCAGCACTAGGGTTAGATGAATTTGATGACTTCTTTTCTTCTGGAAACACTACAGTCCGTCGGAAAAAGATGACTTTAGATGATCTAGAATTTGAGGATAATGAGAATAAGCCAAAGAAAGCTAAAGTTGCCGATTTGAATGATATTGATTTTTAAAAAGACAAGCCTTCTAGGCTTGTCAGCTTGTGGAGAAAGGTATGATTTTTCCACAAGCTTTTTTTATTTTCTCAATTACTGACTTAAAAATAGGCTTTTTTTATGGAAAAACAATAGATCGCCACAATTATCCTAGCTTGGCTAGGTGAGTGGCGATCTTTTTCATATTCTGGCACGCTGCGGTGAGTAATACTTGCTCACTCGCATTGTGCAATCCCCGTAACCGGCAATAGCGAAGCCCATGCAGTTCTTTTGAATCTGCGAAGCTTCGCTCAACTTTCTCTTTTCTATATTTATAAAGAATTTTTCCGGAGAGGGAGAGTCTGTTTAGGCGCACTTTCTCTTTAAATTCTTCCCACACATGGCGTGTTAGGACCTTTTGTTTGTTCTTTGACCTTGTGCACTCCTTCAGGAGTGGGCATTCTGAACACTTTTTAGAATCAGACTTGTACTCTCTGTACCCTTCTCTTGTTGTTGTGCGATAAACTAGCTTCTGGCCATTTGGACAAACATAGATATCTTGTTCTTTATGATAGGTAAACTTCCATTTTGGAAATAATCCTTTGGTCGGCTGATATCTCCGATGTGCAATTACACCAAAAATGCTTCTGTCGTGAAGCCCTTTACAAATGGGATTCGTTAAATAACCTGAGTCGAGTGCCACTGCTTCTACTTTAAATCCAAAACGATCGATCTGACGATACAATCTAGAAAGATAAGGGATAGAGTCATGGACATTTCCAGGAGTAACATAGGCATCCGTTATGATATTGAACTTCATATCCGTTGTTCGGTGGTCTAAGTAACAGAACATTTCCTGCTTATTTTCCCTGGACATGAATCCGCAATCTGGATCGGTTGTACTTTTTCGGATTTCCTTGGTCTCTGTCACCTCCTCTCTTTCTTTTAGCGCTTTTTTCCGTGGTTTGACCTGTCTTCCTCAATAGCTTTATTAAGTTCATCTATATATTCCCGAGTTTCAATTTCTACTTCTTCACGAGTGAATTTGTGCTTGTTTGCATTCGCTTTAAGGTGAGTGGAGTCAGTAAATAAAACTCTTCCACCGACCATTTTATGACTAATGGCTTGATGGACAATTTCATCAAAGATCTCTTGAAAAATATTTGTATCTTTAAAACGAGTTCGCCGGTTCCAACTGATGGTTGAATGGTCCGGAACAGGATCATTGAGCTTCAAGCCAAGGAACCATCGGTACGCCACATTCATCTGTACTTCCCGTTCTAATTGTCGTTCTGAACGGATGCCATAAAAGTAACCAATGAACATCATCTTAAAAAGCATAAT
The DNA here is from genome assembly GCF_056173585.1 of Cytobacillus sp. QJM3NY_8. NCBI lineage: Bacteria > Bacillati > Bacillota > Bacilli > Caryophanales > Bacillaceae > Cytobacillus > Cytobacillus sp. QJM3NY_8. The sequence continues at coordinate 136,234 of NZ_JBWBUY010000002.1, read as the reverse complement.
GGGGTCCGAAGGACGCCCGTTATTCTCTGAATAGAAGGGACGGACTTTCTCCCCGATAAAAGAAAAATCTATGTACTTATCAACTTTTCTTAAAAGATGATCTTCAGGGACTAAATCTTCAATAAAAACAAATTCCGCTTCATTTTGTGATTCTCTTTTCGGTTTGAACATGCCATCCACCATCCTAAGTAAAATTAATTATATTATATCAAATTAACGCGGTGAATTAATAAAGTTAATGATAAAAATAAAAGCTGTCGAGAGTTTCTCGACAGCCTGACAAGCCTTCTAGGCTTGTTTTTTTGTATTTATTCCTCCAAACTTTGTGTACCCCTTTTATGTACCTAAAAGGACCGTAAACCATCAATCCCTCGTATATCAACGTTTTATATGTGTACCATAATTAGCAACCTCAATTGCGGTACATATAAAATTATTTTTACCTTACTAATACGGTTATTACTATAAGTTAAAATCAAAGAATGCCCTTAAGTTATGTTAGGTTCGCTTTGAAATTCAAAGAAAAGACTTGTGCTGGATCCAAGACGCAAAAAAAGCTCTTAACCTGGATAAAAACCCAGTAATTCACAAAATTCATCTTCACTCAATATAACACGGACGATGTTTCATCATTCATTCTCAATCAAACGCAAACAACAAAACAAGAACCCTTATAAATCAAGCGCTATTAAGCACAAACGATATGTAGCGTTACCGTTCTTGTAACGTTAAATAGCGCTCTTTATAATTCAATTACGAAAACGATAGATTCATACATATGCGTTTGATTCAATTACGTTATTGATTTATTAAATTTCGTAAGGTAGCGTTCGCGCTGATGTTCGTTTGTGGCAAATATCGCAAGCGCTGCGAATCGTTCGGAGCTTGTTAACGCCTAATATATCAACGTTTTGAGTTGATTTATGGATATATTAAGTGTAATATTTCTTATAAATGATTGTAGAAATCTACAGTACTGGAGGTGATTGTGTGGAAAGCTTAGATATGAAAGAACTGCTTATGAAAGAATTTGAAAATGATCCTATATACAGAATGGCTGTTTTGAATGGATTAGAGGACAGCGTGTTCACAATGGGTATTCAATCAATGCATAAAGACATGACATATAGCACTGTTGAGGCAGGTCGTATTATTGAACGGTCTGACTCTACAATTAGAAATCATTTTCGTTCAGATCTAATCGAGTACATTCAACCTGAAAAGTTCGGGAAGTTTTACAGGTTAAATTATAAAAGTGTATTTCGTTTACATTTAATATTTGTATTAATGGACAAGGCCTCTAAAACTTCTGTGGATCTTCTTGCTGAGCTAGGAATGCAACCTGGTGTTTCCATGGGAGGGAATGTAAAGAGGGTTCAACGTGAAAGTACCGATCTTCAAGAGTATAGCGATCAGCTGCAGAATAATTATGAAGAACGTTTATCAACTATGGAGCGAAATCTAGGATTCCAGAGTAAAATGCTGAACATACTTAAGTACGAAAAAGATATTTCTGATATTGAGAGAAAACTAGAGAGAAAAGAAGTTGAGATAGACCAAATCAAGACAGATGCTTATATGAAGTACTTAGAAGAAAAACAAACGCAGCTGCTATCAACCTCATTGAAAAAAAGTATTCAAAAACCTTCTTTTTTAGGGCTTTTTAAGAAACCTGATATTATTGATGTTGAGCAAATTAACAAGGATGTAGAAACAAAGCTAAAAGAAAAAATGGATCAAGAAATTAAAGAGAAGATCAATATAGCAAGAAAAGAAATAGAAACACTTCAAGAGGAAAAGAGGAAAGTAAATACGTTATTACAGCAAGAGCGTGAATCTTTTTCGAATATGCAGCTCAATACTGATGTAGATGACAAAAAACTATTAAGTGCAAATATGAAATAGATTGAAATTTCCGAACATATGTTTTATAATGGGCTTACTAAAGTTGTTCATAAGGGGTGGGGCAGAGTGTTAACATATTATTTTAAAGAGAAAACAGTTAGAACAATTGATAAAGTGGTGGTAGCTGCAACCGCAGTAACTCTGCTAGCAGCTATCGCCAGGACAATCATTAATTGGTAAGTTCAATATCTCCTAAAGCTATTAAAGCTCATTCAGTAAATATTTACTGAATGAGCTTTTTTTAGTCATTATTATTGTATTTCTAATGGGTTTTTGTTAAACCTTAGCTGCGTTCTTGGTTTGAAAAATAAATAAAATACAGGGTACAACTGAACTCTAAAAAAGTTAGGTTTCAAAACCGCTGAGTAGTTAAGGTGAGTCTAAAACTTGCGGTAGTAAATTACAACAAAAAACCACTTAAAATTGGCAGTATTTTAGTTTTTAAGGAAGATACGAACATATAATCTAGTATAATATAGGAAATATAAAGGTCTGATATTAGGAGGGGAGAATGAATGCCTTACGGATTTATTAAGCATATCGAAAATAAAGGGTATAGTGAGGAAACAGTAAATAGCTACGAAAAGGTTATAAACCAATTTTTTGCCTTTATTAAAGATAAATATCCGGAGAATAAGGAACCTTTTCAAATTACCTCTTCAGACATAATCAAATACTTAGAGTATCAACGTGATATAAGAGAAAAAAGTATCTCGACAATAAATAAAGAACTTGCCATTTTAAAGACTATGTTTAACTATTTTTGGGAAACTGACAAAGTACCTTTAAGTGTTGATCCTGCAGTCAAAATCAAGAGGTTTGTTGTAAAAGAAAAGCCAACTGTGCACATTCAATTTCACGAAATTCTAAAAGTGCTTGATCTAGTTCTGCTTAATGATGAATATTCGCCGCTTAGAAAAGTATTGTTTTTATTGGCCACTAAAGGCTTAAAGATGGCTGAGTTTGGATTTACCAAGGATAAAGTTAAAGATAACGCAAATAAAGATATAGTTGAAATTCAATTGAAAAATAGAACCATTACCCTCCAGGGATCTGAAGTGGCGTACTTCCATGAGTACTTTTACTCCACTTTTTTTAATGGCAGCGAGTATGTATTTACGACAAAACATCACGGAGAGAACGTAACTGGACCTATACAGGTAATGTCCATGCAAAGTCATTTAAGAGCAATATCTCGTGATTACCTCCCTGAAGGATCTCCAGCTTTAACTCTTACTATAATTCGAAGAGCTATCGCATTTGATCTTTATTCTAAAAAAGTACCAATCCAGCTCATAGCCGCCGAATTAGGAATTGAAGAAAATACTGCATCATACTATCTGAAACAGATAGTCGAAGGAACCTATACCCAAAAAGAACTTGAATAGGCTTCAAAATTAAGTGTATAATTGTGGAAACAAAAACAAAAACAACAATGGGAAGCACCCAGAAAAACTATCTTTTATTGGAGATGGTTTTATTCTGGAGTGCTTTTTTTTTATGGGAAAGGAGCTGTAGCGTTGGAAGATAAGCAAGTTGCTAGAAACCTATTAGATTTCTCCAAAGCAGTCTTAATAGGAGAAGGAGATTTTAATTTCAATAATTCCAATGATGTATTATCTATACCTTTTAACAAACAAAAATCTTTATACTTATCGGAAGTTCTTAAGAATGAGCAGATTAGTAACTATATTGAAATTAATAGTAAAAAAGAACAGCTTAGTATACATTCACATCCAATTTTAAAAACTTTGAAGGACCAATGGTACAAAGATAATTCGAAGATATTTAGCTTAACCTTAGATCCAGGCTTGGTTACTTTAAAATCGATTATTGTCTGCATCAACTTATTTGGAATTAGAAAATTAGAAAGCATATCACTACCAACCAGTATTGATAGAGATCATCTTAAAACTCTTTCATATTGTTTAGAAAAGCATTTAAAAGTACCAGTAACACCTAGCAATAACCAAATGAAAATAACAGATATACCTAAACTTGTCACATCTGCAGTGAGTGACATCTCTGCTTTACATAGCGCAGAACTATTAAATTATCTTACTACTAAAGAAAAGAAGCTTTTGACAGAAGGGATCTTAAGATGAAAGTTAAAGCTATTTCTCTAATTCTATCTAGTTCTTTGCTGTTAACTGGATGCGGTGGTTTATTCGATAAAGAATCAAAAAGAATTGAAGCTCTAAAAGAAGAAAAGAAGCAAGGTGAACTTAAGGATAGCAAAGAAAAAGAAGAACAAGAGAAAATATACAAAGATATGGAGAGACCAGTTAATGAGGTAGTCTATGAAAATGAGTTAGATACCTTAAAAGAAGTTGAAAATCTAGACTACAAAAATTTAGAAGAGTATAAGGATGCTGCAGAGTTTTCAAAATTTGTCGCAGACGCATTGTATAAATTCTACACAGTGCAACTTTCTCCGGAAAACTATTATGAATTCCTTTTACAATATGGAACTGAGTCAGTAAAGGAATCTTTACCTTCTAAGGATGATGCTGTAACTGTATTTTCTTCATTACAGGACCTGTATCTAAAACAAAATATTAATGGCGAAAGCTACACATTAACAAATGTTACTTTTAACCGGCTTAAAAATGAAGGGAGTTTTTATCGTAAGGTTTTAACAACAAACGGGGAGGAGTATTTTATATCCATAATTCAAAAGGAAAATGGAGTCTGGAAATATGCTGATGATAGTCCTTCACCTCCATATGAAGTTCAGGATAATGCTTCATAATACTTACAAAGGAGAATTTAGATGACACAAACCACTGAGATTAATATTTATGAATACACACAAAAGAAATTAAAAGCCCACCAACAGAATAATCAAGAGTTCAATATTGATTTAGCAACAATCTATGAGTTCTATAAAAATAGATTATTACAATACGTGCAGCATGACAAAGTAGAGAAGATGGAGAATATGCTGTTTGCAGGAATTCAATCACAAATATTTAATGGTTACTTTATGGCAATGGAATTAATGCAAAACAGCGAATCGAACTTTGAGGATGATTGGTTTAAACAAGCAGAAGGGGTAATAGCGCAACAAATCCCCGATATGCTCCGAGTCGGCTCAAATAATAACCTAGAAGAAGTAATAACCATGGATAGCCTTAGAGAGTTGATCAAATGGATGGTAATTGAATATGAGGGTGTTTACCCTACCCTGATGGATATATCCTTAAATACGGCTTGTTTAGGGGCATTATGGGCTTTTAAAGACGAGGCTAATAAAAGAGGTATACATTTTTATAAGTCTCAACACAAAGGCATTATGGCTTCTCTAGATGACATTACCTTTATTAATCCTCAGAACTATCTTAGTTTAACTGCAGTAAATAGTTTAAGTGAAGTTTGGGAGATTATAAATTCAGATTATAGAGGATTAGACAAAATAGGAGAAGTAACAGTTTTGGCTGTTGATATCGGGGATAGCGAAAAAGGTCTTTTCCTGAATATCTCAATAAAAACTAGCCTAACTGATTTAGAGCAGGACAATCTTTTAGATCAAATAGTTACTAGAGCAGTTGTTATGAATACTCTTGATACAGATAAACTTACAGTTAACTTAGCTCAAGTAGACAGTTTCTTTCAATACAACTAATAAACAAGACCAAGCAGATTGCCTCTGCTTGGTCTTTACATATCTTCTTTTCGAAGTACAAAAAAGACCATCTAAAAAATGATGGTCTTATAGAAAATAATTTATTTTATTGAGTTATCGGCTCACTTCTCATATATCCTTTCTTAGAATGATAAAATATCTTATGGGTAGATACTGTTCCTAATTCGAATATTTCATTCAATACTGTGGATGCTGCTAGAGCTGAGTAACGATTAGTTATCACTCTCTGCGGATTAGAAGCAGCAAGTTCAGTACATGAAAGTTCGGACGGGGCAATTTCATCCTGGTCTTCTAAAATATCAGGAAATACAGAAGCAACTGGCTCAGAAATTACATTCCCATTAATTTTAAGGCCACATACCAATTGACCCGTAAAGCCTGATCGTTCATAAGTTTCCAACTCTTCTTCTGTCCAGGCATCTTTTGACCGGATACGGAAGTCATTGGGAACCTGGACTTCCTCATTCCCAATATCGATATATAATAGGTTATCTACTTTTTCAAAGTATTCATGGAATACCCTTCTAGAGAAATTGTTATCAACACAAGAGATTAAGATTGGTACATATGATGTACTCCAGCCATGACAACCTTCATAGTCTGTATTAAATAAATTGTCTAAGGTTTCAACATTCTCAATATAACTAGCGCTATATGTTTCAATGTTTACCTGGTAAGCTGAGCGATAACGTTTAGCTAATACTTCCGCTTTGTTCCTTTCTAAATCTTGGCGTAAACAAAGCTGGTTAGCTAGGTTCTTTTCTTCATAATGGTCATAATCAGCAATCACCATTTTGCCCCACACATCAAAAATATTGAGCATTTGAGCTACTTGCTGAATGACATAACCTCCATTACCTCCCGCTCCAACTAGCACAATATGGGTGAAAAGTCGTTTGCCTTTTGTAAAATCCACAGATATTTTCGGCATATTACTCAACCTCCACATTTGAGATATCACTAAGATAAGTCGCATAGTCATCAAATACCGGGTTTTCAAAAACATTAAAGGGATTAATATTAAAGTGTTTTTGAGTCTCCTTGTTAAATGTTCTGACGATTAAGTCCGGAAAAAATTTATCCAGGCGGCCAACTATGGCATAAAGGATAGGGGACCTTTCGTTAGCATCATCCACTGGAGAGGGGATAGCCGGCATTACATGATGAGAGTGGATCTCCATAATTTTCATTAAGTTTCTATCACCGTATTTCTCAACATAAAGCCACGCATTATCATCATCGATTGAGCAAAGCACAGAATTAACCACTTGCTTGGGAAAATCTAAGATAAATGTTCCTTTGTCTCTGTCAAGGTAGATGTCGGCATGAACCTCCGTTCCAAACTTACTAGAAAAATCTTTGGCTACTACGATAAAATCAGCCAATATGTGAAAGGGAATTTTCTTTTTCTTTGAACAGGAAGAAACCTCTGCAGATGCAGAGGTCTCCTTACAATCCACCATACCTTTCTTCTTTGCAGAAAGTACGGGTACAATAATGTTTTTCTTCTCAATGTATACAAGTTGAGTAAAGTTGGCCACAAGCTCAGGAAAGTCATCTTCTAATTTCTTTCTGAGAGCATTTTCAGAAATCGGCTCAAATGCTGATTCTTCTCCATCATCATCTTTTTTCTTCTTTTTAGTCGGAAGTCCATTTTCTAGCTCTTCTATTGAGAAATAGTTGGTAACTGGCAAGTCCATACCCGCATAGCGAACAATGGTATCAACCAGGACTTTAAATGGATCCTTTTTTGGAGCAGCTGGTGTAGAAGCTTTGGCCTCTTTCTTTTCCACATTTGATTTCCTTAATTTTTCGATTTGTTCTTCTCGCTTTTTTACGGCGGCTGCTTTTGCAGCTTCAAGCTTAATTACTGCCTCATCCTCAATATCAAACATGCTAAAAATATCAGTTTGTTCTACCTTTGTCATTGTTTATTTCCTCCAATTAGTTTTTTTAAAAATTTCCAAGTATAGACTCTTTTAAAGGAACAAGCCATTCATCGTTAAAATCGTTGTCCTTAAGTACGGTAAAAAGCTCTCGTATTGTTTTTCCATTAGACGTCTTTGACCCATAGTCATCCCCGAACGGTGCCGCAAAAAAGATATTATGAAAAGTACTTAACTGAGATAGAGTTTTAATAGGAGGGAGTTCATTTCCACCCATACATACCTTTGTATCTGTGTTCACATTTGAAAAAGGAAACAGAAATAAAGGGGTTTCATCAGTTAGTATCCCTTGCTCTTGCACTGCTACAATGTTAGATAGGATTACTTTAGTGTCAGACACTGAGTATTTAAAAATCATCCTTGGGAATCCCACCTTCTCAAAAGCCTGAGAATGATAGGTAATATCCCACCGCCTTTTCGGTATCTCAATGTATACTTCATGCTGTTTAGCAGCTCGATTCACCCATACATGCTTTATGCAATTTTGCGGTAAAATAGGAGTTGAAATGTTTTCTCCACCTGCACTAGATTCCGATAGGATCCGGATTAAATCTGATAGAGTCATTTTATATAAATCCTGGATGAGACGGTTTTCTATTTTCACCATCTTGTCCAAGCTTTCTGTCTTTCCATCAAAACGGTCAGATAATCGCAGAACCTCTACATAACCTTCATAGTCATCAATTTTGTCAGATAGCTTGATAACATAATCCATTATCTGTCACACCCTCAATTTGTATATAAAAATCCTCTACTAATCTAGTAATTCTAGCCACTGCCTCAGCCGCTTCAAAAAATACACTTGTAAAATAAATTGCCAAGACCAATCCATATTCCTTATGGAAACTCATATCAAATTCAGTAAGATCTCCGTAAAGTTTGGATAATGGCTTTTTTAGCTTATCTATCTCACCCGTATCTAGTAGCTTTTGAACCTTATCATTGTTTAATAAATATAGCCGCTCAGGAGTAGAAGAAATATTAGATTCTTTAGCAATGGTTTCTAGTTTGTGTTCATCTTCATAATCCAGCTGTCTGAATGTTGGATAAAGTGCTTTTAATCCAGCTTCTAGAATCTCGAAAGATGAACCATCATAACCACCTGGATACACAATGTAATCCGGAAATTCTTTCACATTAACCCCTAAATCGTGCCAAATCTTTAATGTAAGAAAATTGCTTATTGATTCATCGTAAGCGTATTTTTCTTCTGCATCTAATAACATTCTCATGCCAATTCCTCCTTAAATGAAATCATCTTCATTCTCATAAACCTTGTTATTACATTTGGTTAATGAATAGATCAAGTCATCCCAGGCAGCGTTAATCTCCCATAGATTGTCTTTAATAGAGACTAAATCTGCCTGTGTCATTTCATCATCGTAGTGGGGGAGGAAATAAAACTCATAAAAAGCTCTAAGACCTCCGTTTAGATTAAAAGAATCAAAATCCACCTTTTTGGTAGGAGTATGATTCCATACATATTGAATGACTTTGGCTACTCCTTCCTCTTTCTTTTCAGAGGTTTGCTTTTTAATTTGCTTATAAGGCTCCAAAAGTTTTTCTACTTTATGAAAGTCAATCTTCAAATTAATTCCCCCATTAGAAAAGGAGGGAGATAACTCTCCGCTCCTTACTGTGTTCTAACTGGTAAGACCAGCTGAAGCTCTTCATACTCAGATTCACATGGAGTTAACAAGAAAGGTCTCATTTCTCCGTTGAACTTGAAACTTATGAATTCGTCATCGATGGCTTTTAAAGCATCAACAATGTATTTTCCCGAAAAGCTAATCGTGAAATTATCTTCGCCTTCTAAAGACTCATAATCTACAACCGATTCACCTTTGCCTGTTTGAGCGGTATAAGAAGAAATAGTTGCTGCTCCGTTTACATGAAGTTTAATTACTCCTCCTTGTCCATTGTCTGCATTATTAGCAATCCCGCGGATTATTTCAATTTCATCCAGGAACACTTTCCGATTAATCTTCATTTCCGCTTTAAAATCTTGCGGAATGAGACGGGAAGTATCAGGGTAGGTGCCTTCTAACAAACGACAATAGAACACCAAGGAACCACTTCTAAAGATGAGCTGGTTTTCTGATTCACAATAGATATGGACATCCTCCTGTAAATCAAATGTTTTATTCAGCTTATCAAGCGATTTCGCAGGAATAACAAACTTTAAATCCCTATCTGAAGTGTTTCTCACCTGGACTTTACCCAACCGGTGAGAATCGGTACAAACCATTTGCATACAATCTCCAGAAAGGTCTAGGCATACACCGGTTAATATAGGGCGTATTTCAGAATCAGCCGCAGCAAATCCCGTTTTCTTGATTAGATTGCTAAGGTCAGTGCCCTTTAAGAACAGGGTAGATTCTTCAATAGCAAAGTCGGGTAACTTTGGAAACTCTTCCGGGTCAAACGTATTCAAATTAAACTTAGACCGGCCTGATTGCAGAAGGAGGGTAAAACCATCAAGCTTTAAAGTAATGTCCTTCTTGAATCTTTTTACTGTTTCGGTCACTTGTTTAGGTAATACCGTTTTCCCTGGCTCACATATCTCAACGTTTTCACCATCCACAGGTACGTGAAAGCGGAATGATTCATTACTGTCAGAACCTATAAAAATAAGTTCTTCATTTGTAGCTTCCATGTAGATTCCTTGTAATATAGGGATATTGTGTTTGGCGTTTACTACCTTCTCTACCTTTTTTAAAGCATCAGACAAAACAGAATGATTAATTTTAATATGCATTGTTATTCCCCCAAGAGTTGTTTTTTTATAAATAAAAAAGCACAAAAGAAAGATAGAAAAATCTTCTTTAGTGCCTCTCCACAATTAAGCGATTTTAGTTAAATTTCCACTTTGAAGGTCCTCTTTAATAAAAGTAGCGACTTCTTTAACATGATCCTTCGTTAGGTGTATAAAGCAGCTAAACAAACTCTCAATCTTCACATTAGGAAGAAGAATTTGTACATATCTCAATGAATCACTTAAAGCAACTTTATAATTATTTGTGATAAGAACCAGGTCATTAACCGGCCTCAAAACACCATAAAATGCTCTAAGTTCCTCTTCTGTTGCTTTATCAAAAATATTTTGTAGTGACTTGCAAGCAGAATTTTGGGTCACCTTTTTGAACAGCGGAATAATAAATTTCGGTTGTTCTTTCAGACCCGTAGTTTCTAAATACTCACCAATTACCTTTAAACAACGAGAGCGGTTAAATTCTTCCTTTTGATTCTTTTGGTTAGTTTCTTTAGGAGGTTGTTTTCCGGTGTTTTTCTGTACAGAGTCATTTTTATTACTCTGCTTAGATTGGCTATTTTCTCTTTGGTATTGCTTTTCAGGCTTATTTTGAGGATCCTGAGAAGCATTTCTACAATTTCCTTTCTCATCAGCAGGCAAAGCCCAATCTGGAAGCTTTGGTGGCATCCAATAACCCTTAACATTAGTTTTCTTGTCGTTTATATAGTTGGATCCATCACGTTTATTATCAAAAACTTGTACGTAATTCTCTTCCAATCTATAATACCGATAGGTAAGCCAATTCTTCAGCACTACCCGTTAAGATTGACTTTTCCCCCGGTCCACACCGTACGTGAGACTTTCACCTCATACGGCGCTCCATCTACTTATCAGCTTGTGCGAATTTTCTTCCTGAACCGTTCCAGTTTCTTAAGTTCCTTATTATTCAAGATGCTGCTCATATCTACTGCGGTGTGTATAGCCTTGTGGATTTCCTTATGAACACAAGCCAAGTTTGGCAGTTTGTTAACTTCTTCTAGTGGAAGATTAGGGTCAATGTGGTGAACATGCAGGTTATGCTTCCCGAGAGGGACTCCTGTAATTCTACATTTACCTTTATCTCTGTTGAACGCGTATGCTCTGTTCATAAAATATTCAAAGTTGTATCGTGGCGAAGTAACAAGTTCTTTCCTAATTTTCTCAAGAAGGGATAAGCTTGTTATTTCATCATGCCTGATACCGATTTCCCTAGTTCCTTTTCTTTTTTCGATTAATGCTCGACCGAAAGGAGAATAGGGGGTTTCGTCTTGAACTTTTTGTTTGAACAGGTTTTCATTCATTTTTGCTAGATTGAGAAGCATTATGCCGACAAATCCAACTTCGGTTTCGATAGCCAAAGTTTTCTGTGTCCGTTCGGGATATTTGACCGCAAGGTTGACACATTTATTGGTAGATTGTAAGACTCCTCCACGTTTGGCAAGAATGTTATAAGTTTTTATTCTTAATTTATAACCTTCTTTATCCATAATGGAAGTATCTGTTGCATATGAATAATAATTTACTAGACCTCTAACCTTTGAGTTGTAGGCTAATATTAGCTGTGCGTTACTCAGTTTGTCATGATTTAACTTTTTATTAAGAGAGGTGAGTTCAGCTCTGAGTTCCTTTACTTTGCTCTTAATCTTCTTATCGGAAGGGGTAACATGACTGATGTATCTAGTCTTTTTATCTTTCTTCCTTTTACCTTTTATTCCTTTTAGAACTACCTTGTATTTAAATCCTAGAAATTCAATTGGACTCGTTCTGATGTTGGTGATTTTCGTCTTTTCTTCAGAGAGTTCTAGTTTAAGTTCCTTCTGGAGAAAATTTTTAATAACAGTTTTCCATTTATGCGCGTTGGATTTGTTATTTGTGACCAAAATCCAGTCATCAGCATATCTGATTAGATAGCCTGGTTTGAGTTTAGAAGATTTTAGAGCTCGTAATTTATGGTCGTGTTTTGAATATTTGTGTTTAGTGGTGAACTCTTCAAATTGCTTAGCAACCCATTTGTCAAAGTAATGCAGATATACATTAGCTAGGAGGGGGCTTAAAATGCCTCCTTGTGGGGTTCCAATGTCATTTCTGACAATATTTTTGAAGATACCAGCTTTGAGAAATTCAGTTATTAAGCATAATATTCGTCTATCTCTGATACCCATATTCCATAATTTCTTTATTAGGATTCTATGGTTTACTTTGTCAAAGAACTGACGAATGTCACCCTCCACGATCCAGTGGTACCCAGTACGGTGAACAAGGACTTTGATTCTTTCCAGAGCATGATAAGTAGTTCTTTCAGGTCTAAACCCGAAACTATATTTAAAGAATTGTGCCTCTAATATAGGTTCCAGAACTTGTTTCATCATTTGCTGGATTATTCGGTCCTCTAATGTAGGAATACCCAGAGGTCGTTGTCCGCCGTTAGCCCTTGGAATAAACACACGTTTTATGGTATGTGCCTTGAAATTCTTAATTCTATCGTGGATTAACTCAATGAGTTTTTCCTCGGATAGTTTTAAGTAGTCGCGTATTGTTTTTCCGTCGACTCCTGGTGTCATAGAGCCCCTATTGCTCTTCAGTGAATGTATCGCTGTGACAATATTGGGTTTTGACATCATTATTTCAAGGAGAGATGTGTGTTTTACCTTGATATTGTTTTCCAGTTGCTCTCTTGTTCTTGAGTGCAGCTTGTCTAATGTGCATCTTAATTCTGATTCTGATTCAAGAGTGTATTCTAGTTTTCGCACCATATTGCATCACCTCTTAATGAGATTTTGCTCTAAGGTTTAGTCGGTTACTGTTACACATTCCTAGAATAATTCCGCTTTTGCTTGATTGTAGACTCGGGCCCTTCCCTTCGGTTACATTACATAACCCTCATCAGTACTATGACCCTGCTGCCATTGGTGTAAAGGAATTTCAGTATTGTTTCAATACCTTATATCCACGAACCGGTAATTAACCACCGTATTGCGTTCTCACCAACTTCAACTGTTCCGCATGTTCTAGCCTTGCATATAACCTTAGGATTCACCTTTATGCCGTCAGTTACTAATGAATTAATCGTAATGTGGTTCATTAGATGAATAGGGGATAGTCCCTATCCGTAGATTTGATATATTTGATTATCATTTCCACAACTGAAAAGGTAGGGGTTTACCTCCTCCATATTTCTATGGAACGGATAGTATCGACATGTACATTCGGTGATTCGTCAGAATCTGTGATTCATTCTATCCATAGATATTTTATGGCATCCCGATTACTTCTCTTACCATGTTCCCACAGGAATTTAGGCTCGATTTTCACCGACTTCAACGGGCTTATAACAATAATAGGGTTATCTATTATTGCTATCCGTAGGATTAGACCTTTTCAAGAATTTACGATATTCTTGCAAGACTCACTTCCAAGTCTTGTTAGTCAAACATGCAGTTGGAACATTGTTGTTCCCTCGCTTTTATATAGTGTGTTTCCACAACTTTTTGTGCGAGAACAGTTCACACCAAATACCTTCCAATGCCCCACTGAACTGCAGCTCTTTTCATTGCACTTGAAAGGCCACCTTTCAATGATTCAAACTGAGTTTGCTCTGCTCCATCTGATTTTTTTATCCATTCGCCATCTACATAACATGAGATTGTACAAAGGACTCCTTGCATAAAATCAGAAAAATCATTTTGCCAACCAGCTGGTCCGAATACTTCATCTAATCGATTTTGAATTGCTCGATTTGTGACATAAGCTAAGACAAAGGCATATTTTTTACCATTGCTTTGACCACTTCGACTGACACGCCATTCAATATCCTTTGAAGGAAAAGGCGCTTGCAGATTTTGCATAACTTCCTCCATGCTACAATCTTTCTTCACAACAACAGCCCCTTAAAGTTTTTTAGAACTTTTCCACCACTTATTTTTCGCTCCATTAACGCAAAAAAACCTCTGAGTTTGATAGTTACAAATAAGCACAAAATGCCTATTTGAATTCCATCAACCCAAAGGTTGTAAGTTTAATAGAGTATCCGCTAACCAAATTATGGCTGCCAAAAAATAAAAAAATAAAAAAAGTTCCTGAAAAAATTATACAATTTTATCATTTAATTAACAATAATAAACTTCCAGTATTGTGCTAATGTGGTGTTTTTAACCTTTAAAATGTATCCCGATGTGCTATAATATTTCTATAATTTAATTTACTTAAAGCGATGACCGCTCAAACAGCCTTTTGTTAAAGGTGTGTTTAGCGGTCTTTTTTATTTGAATCTATAAAGAGGGGAGAACAGTTAAGTAAATGCTAACAGTTGATACATTTAATGAAATTGAAATAGAAGATGACGTAGAACGATTGTTAATTCTCCGAAAACGAATGGCCTTATCCCAATATCAGTTTGCAAAGGGGATGGGAATTAGTACAAGTTATCTTGGACAAATTGAAAGGGGCGAGGTACCATTCTCTCCCCAACTTAGAGTTCGGATTAACGATTATCTGAAGCGGGAGAAAGAGATTCATGAAAAAGATATATTTAGCAGTTTCTGATAAAGAAGATGGAGAAATCAGAAGTACAATTAAAGGATTGCTTCCCTTTGTAGATGTACATAAGCTATCTTCCAAGGAGGAAGTTTTAGAGGCAATAAGCAACCCATTTTTAGCATGTATCACTCTAAGTGACTTTCTGGATCAACATATTTTAGAATCCATTAAATTAGAGGGTCAACTCATTGTAATCGACTATGATAAAAGTATAAACGTTACAAATAAAAACATAGTTCTATGCAGAAGTACAAATGATACAAGAATGGCCATCTATGATTCACCTATTGGCCACTTAGGAATAGATAGAACAGTAATGGAACCATCCAATGATAAGCCGATAAAGAAAGAAATTGCTAATGAAACAGCTGAAAATGACGTTAAGAAGAGTGATAATCAGGAAAAAGCCATAGACAAATCACCTCCAGAATTCTCGAAGGAAAAGGATAATACAAACTCTAAAATTCCTCCAAAAGAAAACGATCTAGAAAAAAACTCAGAAAAGATCAATAGTAAATCCCTAAGTAAAACGCCAAGTCCGGAATCTAAAAAGGCAGCACCTAATCAAGAACATGACAACTCATCAGCTTCACAAAAAAAGAGGAAGAAAATATACATTTCTTCACCTACAAAGGCTCATGATTTCGGTAGAAAATTAAATGGTGTAAATCTCAGTACAGAAAAGACTGTGGGTATTTGGGCACCTTTAACAGCAGGGGCCACAACCTTCATTGTGGATTATGCCATATTCCTTCAGCAACATGGTGTTCCTATATCAGTTGTGGAGATCCCAAAAGAGAATCCTCACTTGTTTAAGATGTTACACCGGTTTGGTTCAAAGCCAGACAATTGGATTTCACTAACGGAAAACCTTTACTCCAATGACAATGGCAATAATAACTCTTTATGGATTTATAAAGGCGTCAAATGGTTCCCGGTAGGCTTAAATGATTTTGATATTGATCGAAACCAGGATCTAATTTTAGATTTTTTTATTTCAGTTAAAGAAAATGCTTATGTATTAGTGGATTTGCCTACCGGAAAGATGGATGATTCCACTTTAAATACACTTCCATACCTCGACGAAATTTGGGTAATTGCTGATGACCAGTTTGACCGAACTAAAGAATGGAAAAATTTCATACACAATACACTCATTAAGGAGTATAAAAAGCCAGTTAAATTGATTCATAGCCGCACTGGTACTCATAGCCGGCCAAAGGACGTAGCAGAATTATTAGACTTGGAGCTCATCACATCTTTACCTTCCATGTTTGACAGGGTAATGGCAAATAACCATGAGAGAAAACCATTGATTGCTGACATAATTGCAGCTCAAAAGCTCATACCGCCATTTATTAAAATAGCTAGAGGGTTTGTGGGGAAAGAATTTGATAAAATATACCGACCAACCTTCTGGATGAAAATAAAAAGAAAGTTATTAGATGCTGTTGATTGATTCTTCATGTAGGTGCTAAACTGATAGTAATCTATTTTCTTTTATTATTTCTTGGCTATCTTTTATGAGATAAGCGGTAATTTATCAATTTAGCGGTCTTTGGATCGAAGCAAGAGCTTTCTTTTTGATGCTCTCTCTTCTTTCCATTGGCCGCTTTTTTTATTCAATGGAGGTGGAAAAAAATGAATTTAAAGGAAATTAAAAAAGTCTTAATGACTGGAAAAGGAAAAATTTTAATAGGGACACACACTAAGAAAAGACTTAAAAAGCGAGGGTACTCTAAAGGAGACATTGTTTCAGCTTTATTTAATGGAGAAATCGTTGAAAGACAAGGGGCATCTAAGGTTGTAATAGCCGGGAGAGATATGGATGATAACCCGATTGTTGTGGTCATCGCTAAACATTCGCATTTTATTTTTAAGCTTGTAACAGTCATGCCGCCAATTGATCATTTCCGATTTAAGGATTGTGTGTAAAGAGCTTAAGAACTATAAGAAAGGTTGTTACGAATTATGAAATTAATGAGGCAAACTAGAGTCAAAGATTGGTATGAATACTATCGAACCCCATGTGTAATTTGTGGTAAGACAGGTGGTTGTATGGCTCACGTTGATGGTTCAGCGGTAGCTTGTATCCGAACTGAAAGTGACACTTATTTTTCAAAAAATTCGGCTTTACCTAGCTACCTTCACCTACTTAAAGGGGATAATAAGCGAAAGATTAACAAAGAGGAAATCGAAGAAATTCATGTAGGACATCCCAAGCAAAAAGATAAAGTCCTTAATACTGTTTATAGTGCATTAATAGAATGCTTAGAACTTGATGATGTACATTACAAACACTTAACTTCTCCTTCAAGACAGCTAGCTGATAAGCAAGTTATGCTAAGGCAATACCGCAGCTTTCCAGATAAGCCTTGGGAGGTAGCGAGATTGTTGAAAGAAGGTTTGGAAATTAAACATTTTAAAGGAATCCCTGGTTTTTATCTACAAGAAGAAAAGTACTGGACTATTGCCGGCAGCAAGGGCATTTTGATACCTTTTCGAAATCACTATAATGAAATTGTCGGTTTCCAGTACCGAATAGATAATCCTCAAAATGTGGTTGAAGTAAAAGTTAATCGCCCTGGTCTTAAAGCCCGGATTATAGAGCAACCAGATCTTGTGCAGGTCTCTTTTGATGGTGAAATCATCTTAGAGGAAGAGATTAAATCTAACAAAACATGGACAACCATTGTACATGAAAATGAAGTTAAAGGATGGGTTCGAGTAGTAAAAGGAAACCGTTATTTCTGGCTTAGTTCAGCAAAGAAACCAGAAGGAACAGGTTCAGGTAATCCAGCCCCCATTCATGTTGCAGTACCTACTTCTAAGTTAAAGGAATGGAAAGAAGGGGTTAGTCTAAAAGCAAGAACTGTATGGTTATCTGAAGGTCCTTTAAAATGCGACATAGCATCAGATTGTATTGGGAAACTATATGATCCATTAGAAATTGATGATATAGGTGATATCTTCTTAGCACTTCCGGGAGCAGGAGCATGGCGTCTAGCCCTTCCTGTATTAAAGGAAATGGGTGTGGAACAAGTAAATATTTGCTTTGATGCTGATGCCGTTTCCAATGTATATGTAAAGAAACACTTGATGGAATGTGCGAAAGGTCTAAAAGAAGAAGGCTATAGAGCAAACCTTGTTTTATGGAATGAAGATGAAGCTAAGGGGATTGATGACTTATTTATCAAAAACCGCTTACCACATATAAAAAAATTATTTTAAAAAATATTATTTAAGCTATAAAAAAGTCCTTTGAGTTGAGTTCTCAAGGGACTTTTCCTTTTTACATCAAAAACTGAACAAACAAAATTAAATGTTATTGGCAACTTTCCATCCCTTTCGTTGTTTGGCAGCTGATAAGATATTTGAACATTTAAAAGTCCTAAGTTGCTGCTTCCCAACATCCAATGTAAGAACAACTTCGCTAGTATAACTCCTTACAACCACTGCCCTATATGTGAGTTTCCCTGCATCATTCATATAAATTAGATCAATCGGTATTTTATTTTCCCTTGAGAAATTAAACAAGCATTTCATGTATTATCAGCTCCTTTTTACATAAAAATAAGGGAACTAATGTTCGTTTTCAAGTTGATTTAAGAACAAATGTTTGTATAATTATTGATATAAGGAGATGAGAATAGATGATCCGTGACAGAGGAAAAATTTAAACAATACTATAATATAGGGGAGGATAAATCGTTTTTAACGATATACTTCCCCTTCTTTTTTTACGTTGTAAATTCATTATCAATATTTAATTCTATGTAGATCTTATAGTAATTAATGATTAATCAAACGGAGGAACAAGATGGTTGTAGTAAGAGAGGTTGTTATACCTTCAGGGGAGAAAAGGTGGATAGTGTTAACTAATCAAATTGAGCCAGTCATTCCAATAATGAAATATATAAAGTACCTTGATAGTCTAGGAAAGGCTCCTAATACACTCAAATCCTATTGTTATCATTTAAAGCTTTACTGGGAGTTCCTACTTAGCCACGATAAGAGCTTTAAAGAAGTTGATCTAAATTTATTAGCAAATTTCATAGGTTGGTTGAGGATGCCGCAACAAAAAGGGAAAGTTAAATACCTTTATGGAGAAAAAGCAAAAAGAAGTGAGCAATCTATAAATATAATTGTTAACTGTGTTATCAATTTCTATGATTATTTAATGAGATTAGATGGCTTCGAGAAAGACCTTAAAACTAAAGTAATGAAAGAAATAAAGGTAAGTAAACGCTCTTATAAATCTTTCCTTAATCACATTTCAGATAAGCAGTTACAAACAATGAACGTATTAAAAGTTAAAGAACCTAGAAGAAAAATTAAAACTGTTACTGAGGAACAGTCAACACAGATTCAAAAAGCGTGTAAGAATATTAGGGACCAACTAATTATTAGAATAATGTATGAAGGGGGGTTAAGAGCAAGCGAAGTAATAAATTTATGGATAGAAGATTTTAATATTAATGATCACAGTATTCTTGTTAGAAAATCTAAAACGGTAGCTGGAGAAAACCGTAAAGTTTATGTTTCTACAGAGACGATGAATATTTTTCAAGATTATATTATTGATTATCATGCGGATGAGGTAGATACAAATTTTGTGTTTTTTAACTTATCAGGGAAAAATAAAGGAAAACCAATACAATATTGGACAATTCAATCCTTAATAAGAAGAATAGGGAAAAAGACTGGTATTGATTTTTCAGCACATATGCTTCGTCATACATGTGCAACTAACTTACATAAGCATGGAATGGATGCTTCATCAATTCAAAAGTTTTTAGGACATGCTCATGTTCAGACAACTATGCAAATGTATGTTCATCCTTCTGATGAGACTATTCGAAAACATTGGGAAATTGCAATGAAGAAACAAACAGGAGGCTTATATGACAACTAATTTAGTAACATTACTAAATTCTAATAAGAACATAGATCCTAAATTAACGGACTATTGGGCGGCTGACATATGGGAAGTGAAAGATTTCCCATATCCGAATAAACTTGGACGCCGTGTGGGTAAAGCAAAATTTGATTTTACGGTAATTCAAAATTCAAACATTAGGCACCAAATAAAATATTATTCGTTTTATGGTTTGTCTCATGAGTATTGGCTACTTTCCTCTTACAGCTATGGTACATACAATTATTTACTTTGGATTTGGAAGTTCATCTCCTCATACCGTAAAAATATCCAGTCGATAACAGAAATGCCGTATCAAGAATCCTTTCAAAAATATAAACAATTTCTAATTGAGAACAACAAACCTTTAAAAGGAAGTAACAGAAATAGTATTTCGAGATATATAAGTGTTTATAATGAGTTTTATAAATTTTGGACAGATTTTTATGATGATCGACCAGAATATAAAAAAGATTGTTGGAATGTTGAAAGGCTAGGCATTGAATTCAATATGTCCAGAAGAGATAAGAATATAAATTTCGGGAATATACCTTCTGTATTTCGTGAACTGGTCAAGAGGTATATGTATCAAACCCTTCTTGTTCAGCAGTTAATTACCTACTCAACAGCAACAAATATTATGAAAAAAATGTATTTATTTTTTGACTTTATTGTTGAAGAACATCCGACTTGGAGAGATTTACGCAATTTGTCCCGAATAGATATCGAACGGTTTCTCTTGTATGTCAGAAATATTGAGATGGGCGGCAGGAGTTACACAAAAAATCGCAAACCAAGTAATAGACACATTTTAGAATGTATTTCTAATGTTAGAAGATTAATTGAATACATGCAGAGATACGAATGGAAAGAAGCACCCGCAATACCGGTCAAACTATTGATTTTTAAGGAAGATATACCTAAAAGAAAATTTATTCGTTATAGTGATCATATTAAACATGTACCAGATGAAATTTGGGAACAAGTACAACAATATTTACACCTTCTTGAACCGGAAATAGCAAGATTAATTATTATTTTAGAGGCTAGTGGCTTCCGTGTCTCAGATGTATGTCAATTAAATTATGATTGTCTAATACGCAAAAGTGATGGCTGGTGGTTAATAGGTGATCAGCGCAAAGTTAGGCATGAAAAGCATACTGTTCCTATATCTAAGGAAATCGTAACTATTATAAAAATGCAACAAGAGTATGTACTTTCGCGTTCTCAAGGAGACGATAATCCTAATAGGTTCTTGTTTCCTGTGCTATCCGGTAGAAATAAAGGTAAAGCTGTATCACAGAAAATGGTGAGCAATGCCCTTAATCGGTTGGCACTGAAGATGAAAGTATTAGACAAGGATGGCTCTATTTATCATTTTAAAAACCATGCTTTTCGGCACCGTTATGGCGTAACCTTAATAAATAATGGAATGAATATTCTCCACGTACAAAAATTAATGGCACATACAAGCCCTGAGATGACTTTAACATACGCTAGAATACTAGATAATACCCTCCGTAAGGAATGGGAAAAAGTCGAAAATGCAGTTCGTTTAAATCCTTATGGAGAGGTTATACATGCAGATTTAAGTGAACAAGTTGAAGAAAATGGTCTTGAGTTAGAATGGATACGTCATAATATGGATTCCGTAAGACTAGACCATGGTTTTTGTATAAAAAGCCCGAAACTTAATTGTGATTTTTTAGAACAAACATTAGAACCACCTTGTATAAAGAATAATTGTCGAAGCTTTCATGTAGATCAAACGTTTTTAGATTATTACAATAGTCAGATCATAAAAATGGAATCGGATATTGAATTATATAAAAAAAGTGGACGTCATCGCTCTATCGAATTAATAGAGCCAAAAATAAGTAAATACAAGGAGATCCGTGACTTAATATCTGAGGGCACTGAAATCTTAGGACTATCAAAAGAGAGAAGAGAATATATAGGCTCAGAATGTAATAAAGGAGGACCACATGGCTAATATAAATCCAAATACTCAAGGATTAAAAACATATGCGTTACAGAAGAAAATAATTACGAAGGAACGTGTGGATGAAGCCTTAAAAAAAATGTATAAAGAGAACATGAGAATTAACTTTAATTCAGTTTCAAAAGTGGCCAAAGTATCAAAAGCATTTCTTTATAAAGAATTAGAGTATCGCAATAAAATTGAATCATTTCGAAAAGAACAGGAAGGAATTCAGTCTCTAAACCATTATAAGAAAAGTGTATCGGAAACATCGAAAGATGTCATTATTGAGGCATTAAAGAGTAAAATAAGTGAGTTAAACCGAAAAAATCGGGAATTGGAACTAGAAAACAAACAACTAAAAGAAACACGTAAAGTTGAGCTAGGGAATATTTATGACAAGATATAGTAAGGGTATCATTCCAACTCAAAATATCTGATTAAAAAGTCATGAAAAATAAAGTGCGATACATTTTAAACATGACTAATTTGTATCGCCCTTTTATTCAATTAAATTCTATAACGGTATAACACCTTAGCTTCTATTTTTGTTGAAGATTATTGCAAGGCATTATTGAACAAAATCTACCCCCGTTGTTGTTAAAATCCTCCACCATACAGTTCGAACTATCTCCTGGCTTAGCGTTTGGATTCGTTGATATATGAGGATTATTTATGTTTTTCTTACGTCTTCAATCTATAAATAGAGCAAATGTTAAAATCATTATTACCTTTTTTTTAGAGCCGCGAAATAACCTCTGATAAACTGATTACATTCAAATTGTAGACCTATTCTTTCTTATATGATGGGTCTTTAAAGTGTTCCTTAACCTCTATGAGCTGCCCTATAAAAATTTTTTCCTCATTATTTATTAGTGCAGGAAAATTATCCTCAACCTAAAGCCTTGATTCGAGATTTAAACCACTTTTAATTCTTTGAGATCATAGGGAATAATTACCGTTTTCCTCGTTTATCCATTTTTGGGAAGGTTTTATATAGCATATCTCGAAAATTAAAATATGTATTATTTATTTACAAAGGGGGAATGTGAGAACAATTTTTTTACTCCAATAAAGAGCAAGAAAGAAAAAAACAACAAAAAAGGAGAGAAATATGAAAAAGATAATTCAATTATTAAGTGTCTTTGTTTTAACAGTAAGTATATTATTACCTTTTTCTACAAATGCCCAAACTAGGGAAATTCCTCCCCAACCTCCTCAAGAAGTACTCAATGAAGAAACAGGTCAAGAATGTGGATGTGAAAACGATAATAGTGAAAATTCATTAGTGAAAGAATCCATTAAAGTAGAGGATACAACAGTAATCAATAATTTTAAATCTCAGTATAATCAGTGGGAATCTTTAGGAGTAACTTATTATAATACCAATGAGTTTAATTGGAATGAAGTTACACTAACAAAATACGAAAATGGTGACTCTTCATTAGTTGTACCTTCTACCAAACTTGAACAAGGTGGTAATTTAGTATTTCTAATGGCTGGTTATTCAGTGGAAGATGGGGAGATTCTAAACCCAATTTTGATGGAAATTGACCCACAAGAAAATGATGAACGGCCAAGTGTCGAATATAAAACCCTTGATAACGTTGCTGTTGCTGGATTCTTATTTAGTGAGGATGGTGAATATTTAGAAAAGATCGAATACCCTGATAATCAAGTGAATGGCTATTGGAACGATGTTGCAAAGTGTATTAAGAATTCTTGGAGTAAAATCCCAAGTTGGTTAAGGACAGTTTGCTCTTCTGCTTGTTTCAGCGTTGTATTTGGAGGTAATATTTGGGGTGCTGCAGTTTGTGCCGGATGTTTAGGTGGGCATGTAATGCATTGCATGATGAGTAATGCGTAATAATAGCATCAGTAAACAAAAACTAGTTGTGCATGGGTTAATATTCCTTATAGCCACTATTTTAGCTGTTATATATTATCCCTCTGGAGTCTCGACAATTTGTATAATAGCGGCTTGTTCATCTGTATTCTTTCTAGGTAAACCAGCCTTCTCAGGGAAAAATAAAAAAGATGTTGATTAAAATATAATAAAGGAATAAATCAACAAAATTTAAACCCATCATCTGAGATGGGTTTCTTTTAATACTCAAAACCTTATTGAATAGCAAGATTGAAAAAAGGATAAAATTATAATACAATAAAAAGAACATATGTTCGATAATTTAGCAAAGGATTCATTTGTAGAGAAAAGAGGGGACAAAATGATCCGCGATAGAGGTACTAAAAAGTGGGTTTCACTAATGTTACCTGAACATGTAAAGATGTTGAGGGAATATAACGCAAATTATAATAAGATTCCAAAACCGTCTCTTGATGAACAGAAATATGAACAGTTTAATGAAATCGTATCTGAGGCTATGGAAATGAATAATACCTTGGAATTTGCTTATTATTTTCAAGGGGATATCAGACAATATATTGGCAATATTCACTATTTCGATGTATTAAAAAATGAGTTAAGAATTATTGATCAACGGGCTGAAAAGCACTTTTTAAAATTAGAAAATATCATGGGCATATCAAACTACTATGAATAATATTCTAAAAAAATTGAGCAAAAGTAAGAGTTGGACTAAATGGTAAGGATTATCTATATAAACATATCTTTAATGAATGAATGTTTGAAATTAAAAAGATTTATCGAAAAAAGTCTTGATAACAGAATAAAATGGCAGCCAGCTCATTTTATGCCAGAGCATAGGGCCATGCTTAATCGAATAACAATCGACGACAAAAAGCAAAAAAAGCCTCAGTTGGATGAACATGAATTTGAGGAAATAGGTTATATTGTCATGGAATCCTTAAAGTGTACCATCCCAATTAAAGTGACGATTTGGAAAGACGGGTTTTTTATGTTTAGAACCGGAATCGTAGATAAAGTGGATATGCTAATGAAATATTTACTCTTAGAATCTAATGGTGAGTTATTAAGGATATCTATTCACGAAATTACGGCTGTTGAGAGGATATAAAAATGACCAGGATTCCAGATAAAGACCGGGATATTTTAGAGCAAGCTATGTATCTCCCGATGCTCCTTACCATTCTCGAAAGGGATCGAATATTATTTGATAAAGGTTCCTTCAAACTTAAACAACCATACTTGGAACTTATTGATGAGACGATAAAGGCCGTTCAATATGATCTAAAAATAACTAAAGATGCAATGAGGAAAGGTCAAATGAAGGTTGAAGAAATCACCCGGGATGAGGCTTTCACGATGTTTTTATTTATTTACAAAGGCTATGAGGAAAAACATAATTATTTTAATCCAAGAATTCGAAATAGGGTCCAGGAACTAATGGAGTTTTACCTGTATAAGCGATTTAAATATTAAAAGCCCTTAAGAAGGGCTTTACTACATTTAGAACCAGTTATTTTAACTGTTTTTCACTGCATCTTTCAGTGCTTTACCTGGAGAAAATGCTGGTACTTTACTCGCAGCAATTTCAATTTCTTCACCAGTTTGCGGATTACGCCCTTTACGAGCGGCTCTTTCACGAACCTCAAAGTTACCAAAACCTAAAAATTGGGCTTTTTTCCCTTCTTTTAATACATTAGTAACTGCTTCAAATACTGCATTAACAGCTTTTGAAGCATCCTTTTTGGAAAGCTCACTACGTTCAGCCACTGCATTTACAAGTTCTGTTTTATTCATTTTGGTCACCTCTAGAAAAATTTGGAATCATCAATTTATGTTGCACTATAAGTAATAGCATATAAGCTTGTTTATATTCAAGAAAAATAATCTCTTCATATTTTACTACTTTACCAGCTTGAGTTTAAAATCTGCTAAAATCACTTCACTTTTACTTTCGTCACAGCTTTAGATTTTTTTGCTGCCTTCCCTAATTCCTTCAGCAATGTTTTTTTATCCTTTTTAGAAGCCATATATTCCCCACCTGCCCTCTTATTTCGTTCGTTAATTTTTAGTTTGTCCAAATTAATAAATTCTAAACGTACTATACTCTCCACTAGATGAATAGATTAACAATATAACTATTTAACATTTTGACACTGGGATAAAAGAGGAGAGAGGGGCTCTTTTAGAAGAGGGGGGAGTATATTGAAAGCAATCAATCCAATTTTTGATAACAAAAATAAAAACAAGCTATCCGTAACTCATACACCCAATGTTCGGAAAAAGCCTGTAACGAAGGCTGAGGGCAGAAAAGAAAGATGCGATAAAAAGAAAGATGTGAAGATACCATTCAATGACGAAGAGAGGGTATTAATTAAAAGGCTTGCTAAAATGCGTGGCCTGGAACCGACTCCTTATTGCACTTTGTTAATCAAGAAGGCGCTCAAGGAAGAGCATCATTTTCCTCCCTGTTATTACAATCCAAAAGGGAAACCTTATCCTGCAAAACTTGAAGTTCATTACCATGATCAGCTTTTTGATTATAAAGTTAAATGGGATTGTAGTCTAAAAGAGGCTGCCTACAGGATTATAAGTTTCATGCTAACCATTGAAAGAAGGTTATTGTTATGAATAAAACCAGATATGGTCAATATGAAATATATGAAGAAGAACTTGACGATTTATCTTATCAACCAAGTGGATTGATTGATAAGTTAATTTTTAATCTGGGTAGAAGCTTATATAAATCTCAAGAACTTCAATACTCTTTTTCTGTGCCTGCATCTGAATACTTAAGGGGAGAACTATTTTGCAATGATGTATCTGAAGCCATGGAGTGTAAATTCACGCAAAGAGATCTAATAAGTTTACTCCTTGACGATTTTTTGTATCAAGCAAAACAACGAAACAATCCATATGATCTTTATCATGAATTAGATATAAGGAGTGAACACTCGTTAAAGGTGAATAGCTATGAAGGTGGGAATAAAACATATAACCGTAATACATCTAAAGGAAAAGAGCGTATATTTGAATGTACCATCAGAAGAAAAGAAGCCTTACGACTGGAAGTAATTTTAAGTGATATAGCAGAATTAGGGGAAAACAAATCATTTACAGTTAACCAGGTGCTAAGAATTCTTTATAGCGACTTTATACAGAAATATAGAACTGGAAATTTAACCAACGTAATAGAAAATATTGTTGCTCGTTATAGAAACTTATAATCCTTATTAAAGTTGGTACCATAATTTAGGATTTCACGGAGCAATAGGCCCTTCAAAAAACAGGAATAAAGGCTTGACCATATCCAATATTTACATTATTATGATGATATATAAATTAAACCAACGGGAAAGCCCCGAAGAACTAAGAGCAGATACTTTTTGTATCTGCAGCTCTTAGCTTCTTCGGGGCTTTTTTTGTTCCTCGAAGGAGGTGGAACCATGAAAAAGTCTATGAAAAAATTATTTCCATTTGTAGCGTTAACTGCAGTATTTGCCTTTTCTTTACTTCTTTTCTCTCCAGAGGAAGCCGCAGCAGCTTGGAAAAAATCCGGTATTACCCCTCAGGGAAATTTGCAAAACAGTAAAATTTACACCGATCTTGCTAATATTGTTTACTTTATTACAGCTGTAGGTGGATTCTGGGTTATTGGATGCCTATTATTCGCGGGTATGAGACTCTCAGCTGCTCAGGGCGGAAATCCACAGGCCCGAACGCAGGGCTTTATTGGAATCTTAATGGCTGGACTTGGAATTTTCATTATTGTTAAAGCAACGACTATTGCTGGTTGGTTTGCAGGATTCGGATCCTAATTAGAAATTCAAATAGAAAAACTCATACCCCTCTAAATTATTAGAGGGGTAGATTTTTAAAGAAGGTGCTCATTTGAGAAAAGAAACTGTTCCAATTGATATGTCCTCTGAACAAAAAACAATACTAGGCTTTATCTCTATAAGGCAACTTATCTACCTCATCATTGGCGGGGCCATTTTATATACATATATCCCCATAGTCTTTAACATATTCCCGCATTTTATCGTCGGTGGGATAGCTGCTCTTATTTCAGCAATTCCCACACTGGTTTTTATTTTCATATTTGGTTTTTGGAAAAAAACAAAACTTCATCTAAATTTTGACCACTATTTTCTAATTAAGCTTAATTACGGAACACAGATAGGCATTTGGCGGAAAGGTAGCCGTTCTAAAAATTGGAAGGTGACTAATAAATGATTGAACTTATCGTAATGGCAATCTTCGGGGTTGTTGCTTATGTATTTTACAAAATGATGTTGAAGGAGCCCATTCTCCCTTGGAAAGAAAAAAAAGTTTATGAATCAGATACCCCATCAAATAAAAAGAAACAAAAAAAGAAAAAGCATGAGGTTTCAATCGAAGAAGAGCCAAAGCTTTTTCAAGAGTTATTTGATGAAGTAAAGGACATATCAAACCATATGATTAGGTTTAATGATAATTCCTTCACCATGATAGCTGAAGTTGAGCCGGTCAATTACTTCCTTAAGAGCCAAGATGAACAGGAAGCGATCGATATGGTTTTTGAAAGTTGGTTAGCTGCCATTAATTACCCTGTACAGTTTTACCTACAAAATCGTTTTATAGATATTTCTGAACCGGTTCAGCAAATGAAAGAGAGCATGAGAAATTCAGAAGACCTTAATGAAGCAGCATTAAGTTTTGGCCAATCAATGATTGATGACTTACAAAATTGGCAATCACAAACACCACGTTATGAGACTAAGAGATATCTCATATTTACTCATAAAATCAACGCAAAGGACATTTCAGCTGATTCAGCTGAAGAATTAGAAGAAAAACTTGTTGAGAAATCATTTGCTGAATTAATGAGGAGATTGAATGCCGCTAAATCTCAATTAAGGAGAGCGGAAATGAATGTTTCTCTTCTTCCTACAGAAGGGATTTATGAATTGCTTTATCACACTTTTAATCGTCGAAAAGCAGTAAAAAATCGTTTCAAAGATTTAGTAGAAACAGAAAAAAATGCATTGTACGTAACAGCTGAGCAGACTGATGAACATATTGAAGCGGTTAAGGAGGCTATTGAAGAAAATGAATTTAACCAAGAAGAACAGCGAAAAGAAGATCGAACAGAAGAAAGCCAAGCAAGTTAAAGAAAGTAAGGTTAAAAAGAAAAAACAGTCCGGTAAGGATGAAGCGATCTCAGATCATCAAATGGTGACTAAGCCTACAATGTGGGACATTATTTCCCCTGAAGGCTTAAAAATTAATAGTGAAGATTTTGGAATAATAAAGCAATCTCTAGGAACCAAAACATATTTCCGTCCAATTTATATTCCAAGAGACGGCTATCCCAGAAAAATGCAGACTAATTGGCTCTACAATCTTTCTTCAAGTGGAGAAGTAGACGTTCTAATTGATGTACATAAAGTAGGAAAATCAGATGCCATTAGAACCTTACAGCGGCAAATTACAATGCTCCAGTCGAACTTAACCTTTCAGACTAAAAGAGGAAACATTGATCAAATTAATGATTTGGAATCTAAAATTCGAGACACAGACTTACTTATGAGCGAAATACAGTTCTCCGAGAATGACATGTATAACGTTAGTTCGTTAGGGGTTTTATATGGCCAAAGCGAGAAGGAACTAAATAGGTACAGTGAAGCCATCGAGGATGAAATGAGCAGTCAATTCTTCTCTTTAGTCTCGACCTGGAGCAGAGTCAAAAAAGGTTTTAAAAGTGTTATTCCTTTTGGGAAAAATGAGATTCCGGATTCATTTCGTAATATTGACCGCCGTGCTTTATCTACCTTCGCTCCCTTCATTAGTGGCAGCGGTAAATACATGGGAGGTATTCCATTAGGAATAAATAAAATTACTGGCCAATTAGAGTTTATCAATAGTTTTGGGAATGAAGAGTACCGTCCACAAAACTATAACATGTTTGTAGTTGGTATATCTGGTTCAGGTAAATCAGTAACTCTTAAGCTCTTAATTGCTCGGGAATTAACTGGTGCAAATATCTATAGCAGATTAATAGACCCAGAAGGTGAATTTGTTCGAATCACCAGACGATTAGGTGGTATCAATTTAAACATTAGTGAAGAAGAAGATATTTGCATTAATCCTCTCGCTATTAACTTTACTGACGTCCCAATGGATGAGCAAGATGAAGAGTTAGATTTATTAGAAGATACTGATGAACGAGAAGTTATTGAAAAAGAGGGGAAGAAATTTATTCGGTTTGTACCTCTTAGAGAAAAAATGAATGACATTCTGGACTTTTTCGATATTATTTGCCGCGGTAAGAATTCGGAAGATCGAGGCCTTGATGTTTTTGAGAGAAACTATTTAGAAGAAACAGTTCAATACATCTTTAATGAAAAGTTAAAGCTTACATCTCATCCGGATTCCTTATTCAGCAACGAGGTAGTTCAAGTTGACAACCAATTGATCCAATCAAAAGTAAGGAAACCGGAACCGACTATATCTGATGTGTTCGAATACTTAAAAGATCATTATGAGGAAGAGCCAAAAGCTCTAAGATTAATAGCCGCCATTCGCCCCTTCTTAAGGGATGGCTCAAAGCCTATCTTCGATGGACAAACATATCTTGGCAAGGGAGTTACCCAATCATTGCAAGATGCAAGGCTGGTTAATTTTAATATTAGCCAAATGGAGGAAGGCTTTTTACGCCCAATTGCTTATCATGTAATCCTGAATTATTTATGGGAGCATTTTGTGAAAAATCTAGATAACGCAACAAAAAAGAAATTTGTTTACGCCGATGAAGCTTGGACATTAATCGATTCTGAGCAAACAGTCAGTTTCCTTGAAAAAATGGCACGAAGAGCCCGTAAACGAAACACAGGTCTTCGATTGGCAAGTCAGGACTTTGTACGCTTTGTTACTAATAACAAAGCTAGAGGGATTCTACAAAATACACATGCTTATCTATTCCTTCAGCAAAACAAAATTGATTTGAAAGTTATTAAGGAAAACTTTGACCTTAGCGCTGGTGAAATAAATATCTTATTCGGGAATCCGGATAAAGGTGAAGGAATTCTTCGGATGGGAAAAAGCTCCGTGTGGTTACAAACAAATCCTAGTGAGGAAGAATTATTCTTCATTGAATCTAACCAAGCAGTTTATGAAGAACAAATGAAGCGAAAACAACTCATGGAACAGCGTTAGAAGGGGGTGGTGGTCCTTGCAAGATAAAATTATGGATATATTTGAGTCCCTATTTGAGAAGATGCTCGAATGGATATTGGGTCCCTTTAAGGATCTAGACACTCTTAAGGGGCTCATTTATGACACAGGAAAAGAAGAATACTATTATGGTGTTTTTAATGAGGATCAATTTGGTGTTATAGCTCAAGGTATGGCTGTTATGCAGTCCTTATCTGTAGGGTTCATTTTAGTTTCTATTATATTAGCGGGTATGAGAATATCCTCTTCCGGTATAAATCCTTCTAACAGGACCTATACATTTGAATATTTTAAAGACTTTATTCTTGTAGCTA
The DNA here is from genome assembly GCF_056173585.1 of Cytobacillus sp. QJM3NY_8. Lineage (NCBI taxonomy): Bacteria > Bacillati > Bacillota > Bacilli > Caryophanales > Bacillaceae > Cytobacillus > Cytobacillus sp. QJM3NY_8. Next base: position 105,094 of record NZ_JBWBUY010000002.1, on the reverse strand, counting down.
TATTGTTTTTTAACTTGAGCACAATTTTCGAAATTATGTACTCCGTAAATGAAATGTTTGTTTCGACATTCTCAAGTGCAAAAGAAGTCATGGATGGAGATATTGCGAAACAGGCTACTACATTTCTAAAGCAAGGTGTTCTAGGGGGATTAATAATAGGATTGGTACTTCTTGGACTTTCAATATGGGCAAACTTCTATTATATGATGCGTACCCTTACACTAATGATTTTAACCATAATGTCGCCTTTGGCAGTGGCTCTTTACCTTATTCCGCAAACGAAAGGTATTACCGCTGGATTGTTTAAAGAATATGCAGGAACTGTATTTGTTCAATCCGTTCATGCCGGGGTATATTGGGTAATTGCAGCAATTGCTGGTGCGAATCCTGGTATCGGAAGTATCTTACTTTACATCATCTTTATTCCTGTTACGGAATCAATCAGATCTCTTTTAGGTTTAGGAGGACAGATGAATGACCGGTTAAGTAAAACGGCAGCCATGATGGGTGGTTCTGCACTAATGGGTGTTGCTGGTGCAGTTAAAGGGGCCTTAAGTGGACAATCTGTCGCTCAATCATTAAGAAGTGCTGCTGGCCAGGTAGCTAAAAATGCTAAAGGCGGAAAAGATGGTACTGAAGAAGACGGTGCAAAAGGTCTCCTTGCAGGAGCTGGAACAGACATAGGTTCTACCTCAAGAGCAGAAAGAATGCTAAAAGCTGGAGAAATTTTTTCAAAAGGCGGTAAAGCTGTCTTTGGAGCCGCCGGAGCTATTGCTGGTTCACCGATGGGTCCTGTCGGTTCAATTGCTGGCTCAACTTTAGGTTTTAGTGCTGGTGGTGCAATCGGTGGAGTAGCGGGAAGAGCGGGTATGGCTGGTGCAGAATTATTGGCAGACAGAGCTAAAGCTGGTTTTAAGGCGGGGAAAAACAAGTTTGATGGTTTAAAAAATGCTGAAGCTCATGCAGATGAAAAATTAGCTAATACCCTTGCTGATAAAGAAACCTCTCAATGGGCTGGTGAAAATAAAGATGCATTTCTAAAAGATATTAAAGAGCGTTTCCCTGATGCCACTGATCGCGAAATCAATCAAATGTGGGATAAACAAGTTGCGTCTAAGCAAAGTGATTTTCTCGAAAAAGCAAGATCAACAGTAAAAGGACTTAAAGCACAAAATGGGAAACTTGCAAAAGCTTCAGACTTAGTAGATTCCACCGTAAATAACCTGACTAATGATTGGGCAAGAAACAATGAAGATACCTTTAAACAAAATTATGATGCCGCTCATCCGTTGCCAGCAAATGCTACGGAAGCTGAAAAGAATAAACATAATCAGAATAAAAATGAAGCCTGGAATCAGAAGATAGCTGAAAAGAGAAATGCCATAAATGGTGTAGCCTTGGCAGCAGCTTCTAAACTCGGATTTGGCAAGTTAGATGGTCAATCTTTCATTAATAAGGATGACTTTATTAGTGAGGTTGGCAATCAAGTCGGTAGCGTTCTTGGCATCAATGGGAAACAAGAAAGTTTAGGTGCCGTTAAGGATGCAATCAATAGCGTTAACTTAAATCGTGCAAAAGCTACAGATTTGATAAATACTTCTGTTGGTGGCCTAACAAAAGAATGGGCCAGTAAAAATAAAGAAGCATTTATGAGAAATTATGATAATGAAAACCCCTTACCAACGAATGCTTCTACAGAAGAAAAAACAATGCATCAACAATCTAAAGAAGCTGCCTGGAATCTAGCACTTGGCCAAAAGCAAAATGCTATTAAAAATGCTGCCATTTCGGTTGCCTCCAAACTAGGGAATGGATCTCCAGTTGATTCATCCTCTATTAATAAGGAAGAGTTTGTAAATCAGCTTGGAAATAAAGTCAGTTCCATTACCGGTTTTAATAATCCTGAAAGTATTCAAGCAGTCAAAGCTGCGACTAATGGAGTTAAAGTGGGACAAGCTCAGGGTTCTGAATTAATCGGTGCAACTGTAAGCAATTTGACAAGCAAGTGGGCTAAAAATAATCGTGAATCCTTTATGAAGAACTATGATATGTCCAACCCATTGCCTGCAGATGCAAGTTCAGATACTATACAAACCCATAACCAAAATCGGGAAGTTGCTTGGCAAAATGCGGTTGCTGGTAAAAGAAACACAATTAGTCAGATTGCTAGTAAGGCCGCTTCTAAATTAGGATATATCCCTTCTAGTGCCAATTCTTACATTAATAAGGACGACTTTGTTAATGAGGTTGGAAATGAAGTAGGCGCGGTAATTGGAGCGGGTCAAAGCGCTAGCCTCCTCGCTGTTCGTGGAGCTACAAGTGCCGTAAAGAACGCTTCACTGTATTCAGGGAAGTCGGTAAATACACCATTCTTACGTAATCAATTAGCTTCAATGCAAACAAACAAGCAAAGGGACGCTTTTGTTGAACAGCATATTAGTAGCAACCCTGGGGCAACCAGACAAGAGGCTGTTCAAGAATGGAACACAACACATGCACCATCTCAATTTCAAAAGAACTTAAACGCGTTAGCCAATCCTGTAAGCGGACTCCCTAGACATATACCTTTAGACCATCGGTTAATCGGAGGAGGTAGTTTCGTTAGAGGAGCATCTGCTTTAGGTGCAGGTGTTGCTAGTGGAGTCATTGAAAGTACGGGTATTATTTCTGGTCCGAAGGCTGTTGGCCAATTTCTGAATGATACTAAGATGGGGGCATTCGGAACAGCATTAGTAACAGATACAAAAACGGCATGGGAAAATAGAAATCCTGTACAAAATCCAGTCACTGCAGCAGCAGATTCTGTGGGAATTGGATTAAAGAATGCTTGGAGTGCAGCAGATAATCATGTTGCTCAAAATGTGGTCGGTAAACAAGCCGGTTTTAGAAACACTGTTGCTTATTCAGTAGGTATCTTGGGAGGAGTAAAGGGTTATAAAGCCGGAGCGAATTATGCAGCTGGAGGAACACAAGTAACTAAAGCATTTGGCTTAAAAGGATGGAATCCATATAACAACGCTGTTAATCAAAAGTCTCCGGATGTTGCTGAAATATCTGAGATAGAACAAATGGCTCAAACTATAATTGGTGATGATGGCCAAAAAACACTTGCATCTGGAGCAGTTCGAATGGTTACTTCTAAGGGTCAAACAGTCCTTCAAGTAAGAACGAAATCGGGACAGCTTCAAACAGTTTCTCGTATTGGCTCGGGTGATTCTTCTTTAAAAAAGGGAGAAACCCTTTATCAAGATTTATCAATTCAAGATGGCCAACTCACTCCAACTTCTAATGTCTACCAAGAAGACAGTGGAGGAGGGAGGGTTAATTTAAACCGCACCATAAATGTTAACCCTAATAGACTGGTAGCTAATAGGAACACACCTAAAACTCCAAGGGTTGTAAAAGAAGTACGAAGCTATAACCAATTGGTAGATAGCGGACAGTATTATTTAAAAAATGCAATGAGTGAAATGTCCAACATTGAAATGATTGTTGACAGAAATCGAAGCTACCTTCAAGGAGTAAAGAATGGACAAACCTACCGCATTTCTCCTTATGGACCGGGTGATACAAGAATTAGCCCTGATGAAACTCAAAAGATCACCTGTGAGATGAGAAATAATAAGCTGATTCCAAATAATCCTGATGGTTATACTACTACATTAAAACCAGAGGATTTAGTCGCTTATCGTCCAGCTAACAAACGAAATATGATGAGAAAACAGAATGACAAGTTCAGAAATAAAGCATTTGTGGAAGGCTTGAGGTGATCGCATGCTGCCTTCACCTCAAGAAAAAGAACGAGATCCATCCGTATTAAGAAAATATGCTGAACATAAGGCCAAACAGCAGGGCAGGAAAGTAGCTAAAAAGCTAGCTAAAAAAGGAGCTAAATTTGCAGTTAAATTAGCTAAATTCGCGGCAAAAAAGTTTGTCTTGCTACTTGGAAAAGTACTAGCTTGGCTAGTTGGAGCTGTTGGCCTCCCTGTTATAGGGATAGCTTTAGCGGTAATTGTTGCTCTTATTGTTATCTCATTAGCCTGGAGCTTCATGTTCGGTACAGGCGATGGACTAGAGGGTGAAGATAAGAAGATTCATGAATATATCGTGCAACAGGCAAATGGCACAGTAAATATGAATAGTTCACTTGAAAGACCCTATCGCGTACCCGAAAAACTAATAGCTGCCACTATTCAATTAGATGCTTTCCAAAAGAATGATGATATTAAAAGCGTCATTAAAAAAATGGCCAATGCTCTTGCTCCTACATTTGATTACGGTCAATATGATGAATGGAAAGAAAAACAGGTCACGGTATGTGAAGATGGAAAATGTAATGCTGGACCTGTAAAAAGAACCTCAAATATGGTTACAAAATTAAACCATGTAGAGTATTGGAATGGAACAACAACTTTTACGTACACACCTAAAGTTACTCCTTGGAAAACTAGTGAGAAGATCACATACCGGGAAGAAAAATATAAAGAAAAAGTAAAAGAAACATACACCGTTACTGTAGTGGAGTACTATATCGAATATGAGACACGGCCCTATACAGTTACCGAATACGTTCCTTATGAAGAAAAAATTGCTGTTGTAAAACTTGATGAAAACGGTAGAAGGTACGTAGAGTATATAACTGTTACAAAGTATAAAAAGGTAACTAAAACAGAGTATAAAAAAGTTCCTGTCAAAAAAGCTAAATCAAGGGAAGAAGAAAGGGTTAGAGAAGTAGAAGTCGAGAAAGTTCGAAAAATAGAAGTAAAAACAATTACGAAAACACGTCAACAATATTTCGAGTCCTCTAAATCTACTATTACTGATTATGCTACTTTTGATAGCATCCTCAATTCTTATGGGCTTGGTCTAACCGATAAAAGTATAGTAGAAGCAAACTATATGTTTATGGGAGGAACTATTGCTTATACAGATTGGCTTCAAACGATGGGAACCGGCGGTAGCTTCGGTGGTTCTCCTGGCTTTGACGGAACTATAATACCTGGTGCAGGTGTACCTCCACAATACATGCCTTTCTATCGATCTGCAGAAAAGAAGTATGGTGTTGATTGGTATGTATTAGCAGCTGTACATTTTGTTGAAACTGGATTCAGTTCACATAAAACTATGGTTTCATCTGTTGGCGCTGTTGGACACATGCAGGTGCGACCATAAGGTCACATAAGAAATTTCCATTAGCAAGGAACAGGTTAGACCACAACGACCTGTCGTCACCCAGCTTATCCGTGAGGGAAACCAAATATCGGGGAGTGTAGCATGCTGGGAAAGCCATAAGTTACTGAAATACCACAGTACGACTGAATGGCAAGGCGAAAAGTTGTAAATGAGGATAAAAGCTAAACTGCCTGAATGACAGTCCGAGGGGGTTAATGGTCCACCTATAACGGAAGGTATTTATAAACGTTATACAGTCAAAGGAAGCGAGATAATTGAAGGCTTGGTTTCTGATAACACAACCGATTAATTGCGTGTCAGTTGTGCAGTGGTCTAAGGCTGACCATCTTCAATAAGAAGAAAAGGGCGAACGTCATATCCGACATTACAACGTGCTTGTTCTTATGTGTACTAAATGGTGATTACCTAAGTTGGAAAGCCGTTAGGCTATGCACAAAGGTGCTGAATATCCAATAAGGTAACGGAGTTCCTGTAGTAGTCCGAGGTAAGGAAAGCTTACCACATGGCGAAGGGGAACAGTTTATCTAGTCTAACTTAAATTGGAAAGGAGCGTGAGGCTCTATGAGAAGTCCAAAAGTAGTGTTAGACAATCTAGCGAAGCAAACAATTCGAAAAGATTATAAATTTCAAAGGCTCTATAGAAACCTTTACAACATGGAGTTTTATCTTATCGCATATGCGAAGATTTACTCCAAAGAAGGCAATATGACAGAAGGTGTAGATGGGCAAACCATTGATGGTATGAGTCTTGAACGTATTGAAAAACTTATCGAAAAACTAAAAGATTTTAGTTATCAACCTAAACCGTCTAAACGAGTCTATATCCGTAAAAAGAATGGCGGTAAAAGACCTCTAGGTATTCCATCTTTTGAAGATAAGCTATTACAAGAAGTTGTGCGAATGATACTTGAAAGCATCTATGAGAAGAATTTTTCCGAAATGTCTCACGGTTTCCGCCCTATGAGAAGTTGCCATACCGCATTGGCTCAAGTGAAAGATAGATTTACGGGAGTCAAATGGTTCATTGAAGGCGATATTAAGAGCTTTTTCGATAATATTGACCATCATACTCTTATTGGAATACTAAAAAGAAAAATTGATGATGAACACTTCATCAATCTGATATGGAAATTCCTAAGAGCTGGGTACCTAGAAGACTGGCATTTTAACAAAACATACAGCGGGGCTCCACAAGGCGGAATCATTAGTCCGATTCTCTCGAACATTTACCTAAACGAACTTGATCACTTTATGAAAGAATATAAAACTAAATTTGATAAAGGGAAAAGTCGAAAAAGGTTAAAAGAATATCGAACTCGAGAAGCTAGACTATCTAGAGCAAGGGCAAGATACAAAGAGAAATGGGACGAAATGAAAACGGAAGAGAAAGAAGAAGCACAACTACATGTTAATAAACTTAAAGAACACATGATGGAACTTCCTTACAAGGACCCAATGGACGATAACTTTAAAAGAATTCAATACGTTAGATACGCTGATGATATCCTAATAGGAGTCATTGGGAGTAAAGTAGACTGTAGGAATATTAAGCGTGACATCACTCAATTTCTGGAGAATGAATTAAAAATTGAATTATCACAAGAAAAAACGCTAATTACTCATTCTAAAAAGAGAGCGAGATTCCTAGGGTACGACGTAAAAATCAGTCATGATAACTTAACGACTAAATACGAAACAAATGGACATAAACGGCGTACTAGAACTATGTGTTGCGAACTTTTACTCCCTCATGAAGTTTGGAGAAACAAACTGATTGAATACAAAGCGTTAAAAATAGACCCAAACACAAAGAAATGGAAGTCAGCTCATCGAGCGCACCTACTTCAAAATGACGATTTAGAGATACTTTCAACGTATAACGCTGAAATAAGAGGTTTGTACAATTACTATAGATTGGCGAATAACGTCTATAAACTGCATGGTTTTAAGCACATTATGGAATACAGCATGTATAAAACATTCGCCAACAAATACAAATCAAGCGTTAAAAAGATAATCAATAAATTCAACATAAATGGTCATTTTGGCGTTAGATATGATACTGCCAAAGGAAAAAAGGTTTCCTTCTTCTATAATGATGGATTTAAAAAGCTAAATCTCATCTCTAAAGAAGAAACAATAGACGTTATCCCTTCGGGAAGAAATATAATTTATAATCGAACGAGTTTAATTGAAAGACTTTTAGCTGGCCAATGTGAATGGTGCGGAAAGACAAATCTTCCACTAGAAATACATCACATTAAAAAGCTAAAAGACCTTAAAGGCAAGAAGAGATGGGAGAAGCGAATGATTGAACGTAATCGCAAAACCATGGCACTTTGTAAGGAATGCCATCTCAACTTGCATAACGGGAAGCTAGATTGATAAATGGAGAGCCGTATACATCGAGAGGTGTACGTATGGTTCGGGGAGGAGTTCTCGGAAACCTACCATAGAAATTATGGAAAGGCGCTGGGTTCTTACTCTACTTCATGCCCGCAACATGGGTTGGCTGGAAGTACAATATCGGCGGAGGACTAGTTTCGTCAAGTCTAGATATCACCAGTCCAGCAGTCATTGCTGCTGGAAATGGATACGGAAGAGATGCCCAAAATGACGGCAAAGCAGACCCTTGGGACATGGAAGATGCCATTCATACCGCAGCATATTACTTATCAAAAAATGGATATGCAAAAGATGCAAGAAAAGCCATTTGGCAATACAATCACGCAGATTGGTATGTTAATAAGGTACTTTCCAACGCAGAGAAATTTAAGACTGCAGCAACCTATGAAGGTGGTGGAGATACTCCTCCATTAAAACCAGGTAGCTTTATGAGGCCAGCTATTGGTCCTGTGTCTTCTCCTTTTGGAGCAAGATGGGGAACGGTACATTATGGAACTGATATCGCTTCTGGGGGTAAATCCAAAGTTCCTATCGTTGCTTCTGCAGATGGGACAGTTAGCCGATCATATTTTTCTTCATCTTATGGAAACGTTGTTTTTATTAAGCACAACATTAATGGGCAAGCTTATGAAACAGTTTATGCTCATATGACCAATAGAGCAGTGAGTCAAGGTGCAAAAGTCAAGCAAGGGCAATTTTTAGGCTATATGGGTACGACCGGGAATTCAACTGGAGTACACTTACACTTTGAAGTGCACAAAAACCAGTGGACACCCAATAAAGGGAATGCGATGAATCCGGCATTAGTTGTTCAATTTTAATAAATGAGGGGGATTCCCCCTCTAAAAAGGAGAATCAGTATTTGTGAAAAAGCTAGGGATTGCAACTATTATCATTACTAGTATCTTAATTTTAATGGGATGTTCCTCAAAACAAAATGCTACAGCAAGTTTAAAGGTAACTGAAGAAAATAAATCCTATCTAGAAGAATATGATAAGTCCTTACAAGTATATTTTGATCAAATGACATCAATTTTTAAGTCCTTTAATAATTCATTAGATGGCTTATATACTGAACAATACAGCCGTGAACAATTCGCAAAATCTATGAAAGACAATATAGAAATATCAAATACACTAGTTTCTGATGTTGAAAGTTTAGATGTAGAGCCCGAATTATTTGAGAACCATCAAAATCTTATTGCGCTAATTAATCGTTCTCACGGACTTTTGTTAACTGCTATTGATATGGCCAACACTGAAGAAAATGAAATTGATAAAAACTATCTAAGAACTGAGTACCAAGAAATTAAAACGAATCAAGCATCTATCAATAATGAATGGAAAATACTAAGAAAGAGTCTTGAAACCTCAGACGGAGAGACACCTCAATAATCATGAATAAAAAATTCGCCGCTTTAATATCAATAATGGCCATTTTAGGTGTTTCTTTGTTTATCTATCTAGATATCAATTCAGACAAACAAAGGATTGAGTTAGACGCTACTAAAGAAGAGGTACTGAAGGAAATAAAAGATTCAAAAGAATACACTGAGAAAACAATTCAATTAGCGGAAGGTAACGACCAAGACATCGGTTATTTCCATCCAGAACATGCTGAGCATGAGGGAAAAGAAGATCCCAAAAAAGATGCCATAAAATATTTTATTGCTGGGCTTCTTAGCAACAATACCGACATCTTTTTATCTAGTTTTTATGTAGAGTCTATCTCTCAAGATTTATTTAAGAGTAAAAATCCCGATAAAGATGCTGTTACTAAAGAAATAATGGATAAAATTTCTCGCAATGGTACTCTAAAAGAGATTTTGTATAAAGTAAATAAAGGGTTCTTAAATGCAGATAGCAACACAATCTCACTAACCATTAAATACGACGATCAAAAAGAAGCCACAGTAAATTTTGATCTTTTAACTTTATCAGACTCTCACCATGAGGATGAAATAGGCACTTACGTAATAACTACTTCTGCATGGGATATCATTAAACAGATAGAAGCCAGCCTCCAATAACAGGAGAGCTGGCTTTTAAATTACATTGGCTTTATCACATTTTTAGCTGTGTTCCAGGAGCCAAAATGTTTATGGAAGGTGGTACTTCTAGGCAAGTTATTCTCAGAAGCATATATATCCCATCTTGCCATGCTTGATGTTAAAAATATATCCTTATGCTTAAGTGCTATGCGTATTAGATCATCTTTTGATAAATTAATCTTTTTTTCCTTGTTAAGAATTTTTGTAATTTCCTCGTAATCAAAAAATTTCTTTATAGTCTTGTAAGTCGGAAGTTTATTCTCTTTTGCATAAACATCCCATTGTGTACGATTTTGGAAATTGGGAGCATGGTTTTTGAGTATATCTTTAATGTCTTTCTTTGTATATGTCGGTTTTCTTTCACGTTTATTCCCAACATATTTCCTTACTTCACTCCATGTTTCAAAACTCTTTATAAGCGTCTTAGAAGAGGGTAAAGAATGTTCCCTCGCATATAGATCCCATACAGATTGGGTCCTAACATGATTCTTATGCTTTTTGACTATTGTTCGTATCTCGCTCGGAGTATATGATGTATTTGTTACCGGAAGCCCTAGCTTACGTTTTAATTCATTCCATGACCCATAATTAGCGATCAACTTATTTGAATCTGGTAAACCAACACTTTTTGCATATGAGTTCCAATGTGCAGCAGTTGTTATTTCCGATTTGTGTTGTTCTAATTGATTTATTAATTCCTCGTTATCCATAGATTGCCTCTCTATTGTACTCTTCCTTCAGATTGTATCATCATCCTTACTATCTCCTCATTGGAAGCATTGAAATTTACTATTTCTTGGACTGCTTCATTGAATCTTTCTTTATTTGGAGTAATAGAAATGGTTTTTTCTAAATTATCCTTTTTTTGAATGTATGTTGACTGTATTTCATCAATGTATTTTCTATATTCATCCCGGTAACTAAATTGCTGAGATTTCGCTTTAATATCCTTAAGGCTATTTTCAGAGTGATAGAAAGTAATCCGATCAATTGGGACTGGCTGAATACCTCTACCTGGGTAAATCTCTTCTGGCTTAATATCTATCTGAAATGGCCCAATACCAAATTCTGAGCCATTGCACCGTTTCATAATGGATTTTATTCCCCATAGGCCAGCACTGAAATTCTCAGTATTTAAAAAATATGGTTTTGGAAAAACAAAAAATACTTCGTTTTCCTCCGTTATCCCTAATAAGAATAAATGGTCTCCCTTAGTAGGAATTCGGTTCAAATACCTTATTGCCTCATCTTCAGTAATTTCATTATAGTTCTCCTTTATGATATCAATTGGAGTACTATTAGCTTCTTTATATTTTCTCATTCGTTCTCTTTTTCGTTCTTCCCGGACTTCTTTTGGTGTAAATATAGTATCGTAGAGTGACCACAACAAAATAAAAGGTAATGCTAGTACAACCACAAAAGTACCCAAAATTGCAGCACCTATATTACTTGAGCCAATAATTGAAAATATAATACCAAGAACTAAGGTTAGAAATCCTAGTACTACAAACAATATGCAAATCCTAAATGCAACCATAAAGATGCTGAATCCAGTCATATAAGATTCACCTTCATATATGAGACCCCATTTATCGAGAAAACTTATCAAACCGATTGCTTCGAAAATAGGGACGATATGATCCCATTGATAAGCAGCAAGTAATACAATTCCTATAAAAACTAAACCCGCTAACCCTGTTTGTTTTCCTCTGTTATATTGCAATGCTGCATTAGCCGCACTAAGTAAAGTGTTCATCCTATTCACCACCAGTAATTAAATAAAAAAATAAATTCGTTTTAAATTACACCAATTTATAGTGTTTATTATATTACCTAATTATGGCAGGGTCAAGAAAATTTAGACTTCAAATCCTCCAAAATGGTTACTTTACAAGCATTTGGATAACTTGCCACCAATTTTATAAGGATACTATTGAAGGTATCTGTTAATGTTGAAATGAGGTGGTATGGATGTTTGTTTCACCAATGTTATTGCATAAATTCAGTCCTCCATTCGATGAGCTTCCATTTGATGAAAATGAATATATCTCCGAATTAAAAATAGATGGGATTAGGTTACTTCTAGCTAAATGGGATAACGTTATAAAACTATATACTCGACATGGAAATGAAATAACAGGGAAGTTTCCTGAGCTCCTGAATATAGTTATCCCAAATGGAACGATCCTGGATGGAGAAGTAGTTGTGCCTGGTCCTGGAGGTAAACCTGATTTCGAGGAAACAATGAGCAGATTTCAAGCGGGGAGAAATGGAATACAACCCATACAGTATTGTGTATTCGATATTATCTATCTTGAGGATAAAAGAATTACGCATTTACCTCTGCTCAAGAGAAAAGAACTATTAAAATCTTTAATCAAACCTTCTCAATATATAGCACCGGTCGAATGGACAACCGGAAATGCGGAAGCATATTTTAATTTAACCAAAGAGCATGGACTAGAAGGGATTGTTATAAAAAAAGCAGACTCCTTATATAAAATTAAAAATAGGTCTCATAATTGGCTTAAAGTCATCAATTACTCTTTCGCTGATGTTTACATTACAGGATTGAGAAAAAACGAATTTGGACTCCTTCTAAGCTTGGAAGAGGGGAACAAAATGAGACCTGTTGGATTAATGGAGTTCATGGTTCCAGCAGCGAGGAAAAAGTTTTATCAAGAGTACCGTAATTATGTAGTTGATGAAAACAAGGACTTTATTTTCCTGGAACCAAAAATAAAGGCAAAGGTAAAATATCGTAACCTGACAAAAGAAAATAAATTACGTATCCCTTCCTTTGTAGAATTTATCTCATAATGAAAAAAGTTTCGTTTTGAAGTGCATATCAAATAAATGTCAATAAAAATGGCTTGCTAACTAAAAATAGTTTTGGCAAGCCATTTTTAAGTTTATAGAGTTCTTCGCGTCACAAATCCCTTTTTAACTAGTATAGTGAACAAAGATTTAGCAACGATTTAGTCAGTTGTTAGGATACTAATATGAAAACGACATGCTTCCAAATACACCTGTGATCCATGAAGTGGCTGGTCCTGATAACGTGTATCTTCCAGAAAAGACGTAGCCTGCAGGACTTACAAAAACAGGTGCTGAAGCTAAAATGTATTTTCCAGGACCATTTGGCCTTTCACCAGAATTAAAATAGTTATAGTAAGTAGTTAATGTCATAAGGCAACCGGAACATTGATACAAATTCCCAATCCATGTACTTCCATTGGTTAGAGTATGCTTTCCAGTCCCGCGAGCCTTCATTTGATGTTTTGTTCCTGTCTCTGGACAGGGAACGTATAAGACTCCAATATCCCCATCTTGCTTTTTCTTACTCTTACTAGTATCAGAGAAGCTTTCGTGCGCATGATTGTGATGTTCTATATCATGGTTATGATTATCTGTATGATTTGTAGATGCACTAGTTGGAGAAGAAATAGATATTAATAGTAGAAGCGAGAATACCAAACTAATAAACTTTTTCAAATAAAACACTCCCCTTTAATTGATTTGCCCTAAGAAAACCACTATTTTTGATTTCCTTACCCCATAAATTACCAAACACCTCCTGTTCATAAGAAATTCTATCTTTAATAGAAACACCCTTTTTTTGGAAAATAAAATAAGATAAACAACCCATAAACTTATTAATTATGCTTTTCTTAAGGATCTATTCTCATAGCTTAAAAGGCCCTGTTTTTTTAATAGGTACATATTTTTTATACTTGTGATTCTTCAATAAACATTAATTACTTTTTCTTATCCAAGTAACAAAGCAGATTAGATAATCAAAGAAATTATTATTTTAAAGCTCTCTATATGATAGAATGAGGAACAAATGTAAAATTTAGGGTATTAAATGAGGTGAGTTGATGGGAAAAGAACAAAAAAATGGTAAAGGTATACTCCTAACAATTGGGTGGTTATCTGTCATCTTATTAACTTTTAACTTAATGCCGCCTATGCTATTGTTTTTCCCCATATGCATAGGAGTTGTAATAAGGCGAGATTACCAGGGGAGTAAGCAAGGGTCAGCAATGATTTATTTAGGAATTATAGGCGGAATCATTGGTTGGCTTTTAGGATGGTACGTCAGTAATAACTTAATGTAGGTATAGCACTCACGTCACTAAATTATCCAAATTGGAGTGTAATAATTTGAATGATGTAAAACCTTCAATAATACAAAGACTGCGAGCAAAATATGCAGCATTAATTACTGCATTGGCTTGTTTATATAGTGTAGTTGTAAGTTGGGGAGAGAATTGGTTTTTTACTGTTTTTTTGGGATTAGGAGTTTTAGTATGTGGTTTGATGAGTTATTTCGATATAAAAAGACATTGAAGGAAAGTCATTAGGAGCATTCTTTTAATGTAAAGGGCACAAGAGGGGGTAGTTAGCATAAGAGGGAATTGAAAGTGGTGACTATTGGCTTAAAAAAAGCATTAGATATCCGTTAATATTTTTTGTAGTATCAATTGTTTGTCAGTTTATTGTTAATAAAGAGGTTAAGTGGGTTGATAATATAGGGATATCTTTTATGATGTTCTTATTTATTCTTTTATATAATTGGTCAAGCAAACCTAATAAATGGAAGAAAGATAGAAGTAAATAATACTTTTATTCAATTTTTATTAACACTTGAAGTGCTCGTGAAAGGATAATCGCTTTCATTCTTGAATTCCTTATTAAGCTAAAGGGATAGTTTAGCTTAATAAGGAATAATGAGCATTAAGAAACAAATACAAATATTATGAGGTGTCGGTAGTGACTAATACTGAAAAAATACAAAAATTCTTAAAAAGTACTTGTGATATTTATTGTGATGATTGTCTGTCTGAGGTTTTAAATATTCAACCAAGGCAGCAGGTTAATCAGATTTGCAATAAATTTAAGAAACAAGGCGATATCAAAAGAGAAGTTAAGCAATGTAGTTATTGTTCTAAGGATAAATTGGTCAACTTTATATAGTTTTGGTTATCACTTTCTTATTGAACGGGGGAAGTAGAGTTTAAAATAAGAGAAAAGAAGGCTCTTAATTACAGTTTACCTTCATTATCACTTTCCAGGCTGTGATTGGCAGCTCAAAAAGCGCAATTTAAAAAGGTCCCCAATTCATCCATACGCCGATTACAAGGAAAATTGATCCCAGGATGATCCAAATCATAAGTAATGGAAAAATGAATCGGATCCATTTTATCCACGATACACCTGCAATTGCTAAATTTGCCATCAATATCCCAGATGTAGGTGTAATTACATTTGTAAAACCATCTCCCATTTTGTATGCTTGTACTGCAACTTGTCTGGGAATTTCCATAATATCTGCCAATGGTGTCATAATTGGCATAACTATAACGGCCTGGCCACTTCCAGAAGAAACTAAGATATTAAATAATAAGTTGGCAATAAACATTACCAACGCACCCATAACACTAGTAAAAGGTGTCATCAGATTTGCCATACCCTGAACAATTGTATCTAAGATCTTCCCATCTTCTAACACCACTACAATGGAACGAGCCATTCCAATAATCATTGCTCCATACACTAATCCCTTAGCACCCTTAAAGAGTTCTACGATAAGTTTGTTTGGTGATATCTTTGCAATGATTGCAGTTCCCACTGCAATTATTAGAAATATTGCAGCCATCTCATTTAAGGACCAATTGTATTGAAAAACCCCAAATACATAGATTCCGATTCCGATTACAAGCCAGAACAACACAAGTTTATGTACACCAGTGAGAACAACCTGTTTATTTAACTGATTTTTCTCTTCGATTTTCGGAAAAGGGGTATTGCCCAATACACTTTTAGCAGGATCATTTTTAATCTTATTAGCATAATAAGCAATGTAGGCAATGGTTGTAATTAGTATTGTGATATAAATGACAATTCGGTACCCGATACCAGAAAACAAAGGCAGCTGGGCAATTTGCTGTGCAGTACCTGTTGTTAGCGGGTCAAGGAAAGCGGTATTAAATCCTGCGTATGCTCCAAGATATATAATTGATACACCCACTATAGCATCCATCTTCATTGAACGTGCCAGAATGATACCTATAGGTATAAATGCTATTACCGCATTAACGATAATCCCTAGTGCTCCAAAAATTGAAAAGAGGATACACACAACTGTTATCAAAAGTAATTCTTTATTTTTAGTTTTTTCTATCGTTTTTAAAATCATTGCATCAATTGCACCAGTTGATTCGATAACTGCAAACGATCCTCCAATGATTAATACTAGGAAAATCAAAGGAGCGGAACTAATCATCCCTTCTTGAATGGCAAGAAATATGTCTAGAAGACTTGCAGGTGAGGAAGCTATCTGCTGATAGCTATCTGGTACTACCATTGTTATACCTTCTATTTCTTCTCTAGAGAACTCACCAGCTGGTATAAGATAAGTCAAAACCGCCATAAGGGCTAAAATACCAAATAAAATAATATAGGCATCAGGTATACCCCATTTTAACCCTTTCTTTTCTTTTGCTTTCTCCATTGTAAACACCCCCCCGTTTGAATTTTCTTAATATTCATTGACTTTTATTATAATAAAGCATAAACTTTATTTTAACAACAATAAATTAAATACTTTATTTTGGAGTTGAAACATGTCTTATATCGAAAAAACAAACAAACACTATAATTCCTTAACGAAAGGATTAAAAAAAGTAGCTGAATCATTACTCTCCAATCCAGTTTTATTTGCCACTCACCCGGCTAAAAAAGTAGCTTCTTTAATTGATGTAAGCGAGACAATGGTTATCCGCTTTTGTAAAGCTATAGGCTACATTGGCTTTGCAGAATTACAAAAAGATGTCCAATACAGATTGTTAACGATTCAGCCGCCAGGTAAAGAGGTTTCCCCCGATACATCTGATTCATTTGAAAATGTAATGAGCATTGATGAAGGCATTATCCATCAGGTTGCAAAAAATATTGACTGGGATATTGCCAGAAATATTGTTGATCAGATTGTTGGTTCTCGTTCAGTAAAAATAGTGGGGTATTACCAATCATTTGCTTATGCACATTGGTTTTCATACGTTCTAAATAGTCTTTTGGATAACACCACTTTATATCGCCCTGAAACTGATGTTGGTATCACTAAAGATGGTAATGAACATACGGTCTTAATTTTTTCCTATTATCGATATGCTTTGGAATCAATTAGATTAGCAAAAGAGGCAAAATCCAATGGGAATAATATTATCGTCATTACAGATTCACAGATCTCACCAATTGTGGAATATGGAGATCTTGTTTTAACTATAAACACATCACAAAAGTCCCTATTGGAAAAAGGGCCTGTAACCTTTTCTGTTTTAAACACACTTCTGCTCCATATAGCCCAAAAGGTTGGAAAGCTCGATTTTGTGAATCCCACTAATCGATACTATATTCAATGAAAGGTGATAAAAATGGTAGCTTATCTAAAAGAGAAGATCGATGAAACATTTGATTATTTACATTCACACCCAGAACTAAGCTGGAAAGAAACTAATACGACAGAATATATTAAAAAGCGTTTGGAACAGGCAGGATGTTCAGTCAAAACGTTTGAGGATTGTACAGGAGTAATAGGGGATTATGGAGATTTCTCGGGAGATGTGCCAATTGTTGCAATTCGTGCAGACATGGATGCACTCTGGCAAGAGGTCAACGGTGAATTACAGGCTAATCATTCATGCGGACATGATGCCCATATGACTATGGTTTTGGGCGTTCTCTGGAAAATACAAGAGCTAGAGGGTCTTAAAGACAAGGTCGGTGTAAGGTTTATTTTCCAGCCTGCAGAAGAAGTTGGTGCAGGAGCACTAAAGCTAGTAGATAAAGGAATCGTTGATAATGTCGATTTTCTATATGGGATTCATCTAAGACCAGTCCAAGAAACACCAGATGGCTATGTTACTCCCGCTATTATGCATGGTGCCACAGGTTCTATGGAATTTGAAATCAGAGGAGATGATGCACATGGTGCGCGTCCTCACTTAACTCATAATGCAATTGAAATTGGAAACTCTATTCTAAATTCCTTTAATACAATTCACCTAGATCCAAATGTGGCTCACACAATAAAAGCTACTCGATTCATTTCAGGAGGAAAAAATACGAATATCATACCTGGCAGTGCTTCTTTGGCTATTGATTTACGCGCGCAGACAAATGAAATTATGGAAAAATTAAGACAGAGAGTGCTCGAAATTTTACAATCCTCCAGTGAACTTTTTAATACAGATATCGTTTTGACGAATGATTATGGAATTGCGGCAGCTGAAGTCAGCAATGAAGCATTAGAAATGGCTGAGCAAGCAATTGTTAATTGTTTAGGCGAAGAAAAGTTGGTTGCCCCCCTGATTACACCTGGTGGAGATGATTTTCATTTTTATACGATTAAAAAGCCACATTTAAAAGCAACTATGGTTGGGCTAGGATGCGACCTAAAACCTGGCCTGCACCATCCGAATATGACTTTTAATAGAGATTCCTTACTCAATGGAATAAATATTTTATCTGAAATTATCATTCTACATAGTAAAAAGGGGTGTTGATATGAAAGGAATTTATATAAAAGAGGTGGTACTGCATCATACTAGGGTATCTTTGAAAGCCCCTTTTACTACAAGTTTTGGCACTATCCAAACTAAGGATGTTTGTATCGTTGAAGCAATTGACGAATCTGGTATCTCAGGCTGGGGAGAAACGGTTACCAGCAATGAACCATATTATAATGAGGAAACAACTTATACCGCAGTTTATATGTTAAAAGATTTCCTTATTCCTAAAGTTATTCAAAAAAAAATCTCCCATCCTAAAGAAGTCCATAAAATGCTCTCTTTTGTACGCAGAAACCAAATAGCAAAAGCTGCCCTTGAAACGGCCATGTGGGATGTTTTTGCTAAAAAAAATGGAAGTTCATTATCAGAGGTTCTTGGAGGAGAAAAGAAAAAGATAGCTGTTGGAAAAAGCATTGGTATTCAAGAAACACCTGACCAATTAGTTGAAAAGGTAGGGATGTATGTTAAGGAAGGATTTAAAAAAATAAAAGTAAAAATTGCCCCAGGAGCTGACATTGAATATATTGATGCTGTTCGCAAGAAATATCCCGATGTCCCCCTTATGGCTGATGCTAATTCCGCTTATACCTTAGAGCATATTGAACACCTCAAAAAGTTGGACAAATATAACCTCATGATGATTGAACAGCCTTTGGCCCATGATGATATTATTGATCATGCTATTTTGCAGAAAAACATCTCTACACCAATCTGCCTTGATGAAAGTATTCATAGTTTTGAAGATGCACGAAAGGCAATTGAACTTGGCAGCTGCAAGATCATAAATATTAAAATCGGCCGTGTTGGAGGGCTCCAAGAATCTATTAGAATCCATGATTTATGTGAAGAGCATAATATCCCTGTATGGTGCGGAGGAATGCTAGAAACTGGAATAGCAAGAGCACATAATATTCATATGACAGCACTATCTAATTTCACAATGCCTGGTGATACAGCCCCTTCTTCTCATTATTGGGAAGATGATATAGTAAAGCCCGAAATCACAATGGAAAATGGATACATCCAGGTTCCAGAAGGATTGGGAATAGGATATGAGATTGATCGAGGGAAATTGAAGAAAATATTGACTCATTCTGAAAGAATCTATTCAACTGAATCTACTCATCCAACCCTAGGATAGTTTAAACAAAGATATTTTTTAGAGGAGCAATTCTTATATAGCCAGGTGTTACAAGGGTATAACATCCTTCATAAAATTAGAAGAATTGATTAAACCAACCTTTATTTATACAATAAGGTGCCTATGTTCAAAATCAGCTGCCTAATCAGGTGGCTTTTTCTTTTTCAACAAACGGGGCAGCATTCCTGTAATGAATGAAAATGGAGTTTGAACAAAAAAATAACCTCTTGGTAGAATGAGAGAGTCCTGAAGCCGGCAAGCAAAAAGGACAAAAATCTCAAACACCAGGAGGCTTTACAATGAATTATAACCAGAATAAGAAGATTGCTCAAATCACTTCTCAAACTCTTATTATAGGAGTCGATATTGCGAAATTCCAACATGTGGCTCGTGCCCAGGATTTCAGGGGAATGGAGTTTGGATCCCCGTGTCAATTTGAAAATACAAAAGAAGGATTTGAAAACTTTCTTAAATGGATTTCGGAAATCAAAAAAGAACAGCGTATGAGTAAAGTGATGGTTGGCATGGAGCCAACAGGCCACTATTGGTTTAATCTGGCCCATATCTTAAAAGAAAATGGGATAAAGTTTGTCGCAGTAAACCCGTTGCACGTCAAGAAAAGCAAAGAGTTGGATGATAACTCACCCACCAAAAATGATGTGAAAGATGCCAAGGTCATAGCCCAGCTGGTCAAGGATGGAAGATACGCCGAACCAACAATACCGCAAGGTGTTTATGCAGAACTCCGTGTGGCAAAGAAAATACGCGATCTTTTAACTGAAGACCTACAAACGGTCCAAGGACAGGTGCACAACTGGATTGACCGGTATTTTCCGGAATTCCTCAAGGTTTTTAAGAAATGGGAAGGTAAGGCTGCTTTACAATTCTTAAAGCTCTATGCCTTGCCACATGAAATAGCTGTATTCACCGAAGAAGAACTACTCGTCCATTTGAGAAAGTCCGTATCTCGGAGTGTTGGATTAAACAAGATCCGCGAATTAAAACAGGCAGCTAGCCAGTCCATCGGACTTCGACAAGGTGCTGAAATGGCCAGGCTGGAGCTAAAAACCATTCTGGCTAAGTATGAATTAATTCAGTTACAATTCGAAGAATTGGACGCCAAAATAGACAGCCAGCTTGATGAAATACCAGGTGTACAACAAATGTTAGCGATAAAAGGTGTAGGCAGGGATACAATTGCCGGCTTCTTTGCGGAAGTAGGAGATTTAGGTGAATACAATCATCCAAGGCAGATTATCAAGCTGGCCGGCTTAAGCTTAAAAGAAAATACATCCGGCAAGCACAAAGGAAAAACGACCATCACAAAAAGAGGCCGAAAGAAACTCAGGGCACTGTTATTCAGGGTCTGTATGATTCTCGTTGCCAAAAATTCTGCATTTAAAGCATTACATGCTTACTATACTCAACGTCCGGATAATCCTTTAAAGAAGATGCAGTCCCTGATTGCTTTGTGTAATAAACTAATTCGGATTTTCTTCAGTATAGGAAAAAAGCAATTTGATTTTAATGAGGAAAAGATGCTAAAGGACATCCCTCATTTGGCAGTAACAAAGAAGACGGAAATGGCAGCTTAACTTTGGTTTAGATTAGATAAGTAGTAGTTCTTGCTTTTATAGTTTTGGAGACATTTGAAGCACGGATTAGTCGGCAAAGCAACTAAATTACGGGCTTGGACCCTGTGGGGCAGCATGGCTGACATCCACCTCATGGAAAGGTTGGACGAAGGAATTTGAGAGCGAAGACTCTGTGAGACATGGGAGGGTTGACCTCCATGAGTAAATGTGGACATCCACCAGTGCGGTTATATTTTTACTCATCCACCATTTTCTGTAAGGGATTGGTTAGTGGGTTCTAACTCTTTTTTCTCACTCTGTCCAAAAATATCCTTTCAAGTGAAGATCCTCCATTTATAAAGTGAGTTACCGAAAGGTAAATAACTATGAAATTCTAAGAAAACAAGAGTAAATAAGTGTTTTCGCTTCTTTTATTGAGGGAGGCGGAGGCGTTAATTCTAACTCATTCGTCATAATTTTATTAGACTTTGTTAAGCTGAAAGTAAAACTGATTTAAAATAGACTGTATTATTACAAGTCCTTATTTCAGATGAAGAGTGCAATACTCTAAGATTCAGCTGCCAAAGGGTAGCTTTTTCTTTTTAAACAAACGGGGCAGCATTCCTGTAATAACTGAAAATGCGGTTTGAATGAAAAAAGACCTCTTGATAAGATGAATGTGTCCTGAGCTGGCCAGCTAAAAGGGACAAAACATCTACTCGGAGGTCTTACCATGAATTATAACCAAAATCATAAAATAGCTCAAATTACACCTAATACCCTAATAATCGGGATTGATATTGCCAAGCATCATCATGTAGCTAGAGCACAGGATTATCGTGGGATGGAGCTAGGATCGACTTGCTTTTTTGATAATACCCAAGAAGGATTTAGGGCATTTATTAATTGGATTAATCAAATAAAAGAGTCATACGAAATGGAGTCTGTCATTACTGGAATGGAGCCAACAGGCCATTATTGGCTTAATTTAGCTCATATTCTAAAGGAGGAACAGATTAAGTTCGTAACGGTCAACCCTTTACACGTCAAGCATAGTAAGGAGCTAGACGATAACTCTCCAACAAAAAATGATGTAAAAGACGCAAAAGTCATTGCACAACTAGTTAAAGATGGTAGATACGCCGAACCAACAATACCACAAGGAGTTTTCGCGGAACTGCGTGTGGCTAAGAAATTACGCGATTTATTAAATGTAGACTTACAAATTGTGCAGGGACAGGTACACAACTGGATTGATCGATACTTTCCAGAGTTCTTTACCGTTTTTAAAAGTTGGGAAGGGAAGGCAGCTCTTCATTTATTAAAGCTTGAAGCATTACCGGATGAATTGGTGAGTTATACAGACGAAGGATTACTAGAATACCTTAGGCAAGCAGTGAAACGTAGTATAGGCATAAAGAAGATTCAGGCCTTAAAGGAAGCAGCCAATCGGTCGATTGGCATTCGTCAGGGCGCCATGATGGCTAAAATGGAATTAAGAGCGTTAATTCAAAAGTATGAACTCATTCAAGCCAAGTTCGAAGAGCTTGACCAAACTCTGGATACACTCCTTCAGGATATTCCAGGCGTTGATCAAATGTTAGACATAACAGGAATTGGACGCGATACAGTGGCGGGTTTCTTCGCTGAAGTAGGAGATTTGAGGGAGTATAATCATCCCCGTCAAATAACCAAGCTGGCAGGACTCAGCTTAAAAGAAAATACATCAGGAAAGCATAAAGGAAGAACGAAAATCACGAAACGGGGTCGAAAGAAATTACGAGCCTTATTATTTCGGGCATCTATGATTCTAGTAGCGAAGAATAAAGCCTTTAAAACTCTACATCATCATTACACAACAAGGCCTGACAATCCGTTGAAAAAGATGCAGTCTTTAATTGCTTTGTGTAATAAGCTTATACGCATTCTCTTTTCTATTGGGAAGAAACAGTTTGTGTTCCAGGAAGAGAAGATGTTGAAGGATATCCCCCATATGCATGCATTTATTCAAGAACCAATAGCAGCTTAATCACTATCAAACTGACTTTTAACGAGTAGATTTGGACGGTTAAACAGACAAGATCAGCATGGGATTAGTCGGCAACGCAACTAACGTAAGGACCTAGATCCTGTAGGGCAGCATGACCGACATCCACCTTATGGAAAGGTTGAACGAAGGAATGTAGGAGCGTAGACTCTGTGAGACTTGGGAGGGTAGACCCCCATAAGATATGTGGATATCCATTGGTGCGTACATACCTATTTATCCAATTTTTTGGAAATTAACCGAAGGTTGGCTAGTTTCTTGCGCTCATTTTCTTCTTAAACTGCTTGATTGTGTTCTTTTCGTACTTATCAACTCTATAAAGTTAAACAAGCTGGATAGCGATATTGAGAAAAACCGCGTATTTAAGAGATAAGTGTTTGTTTATTGAGGGAGGTTTGTTGAATTAGAAACCAATCTGAAAATTAATAAAGGAGATCTAAATGAGGGAATCAACATTTATGAAGCTGCAAGAAGCATTATTAAAATCTTGGTCAATCAAATCAAGTTTCAAATGGACTAAAGACAATCCGGCTAAAGGCCAATGCGGTGTAACAGCGTTAGTAGTAAATGATTTACTAGGCGGACTTATAAGAAAGACCCCGTTATTTGAAGGATGGCATTTTTACAACGAAATAAATGGTATACGTTATGATTTTACTGTTTCACAGTTCAATGAAGATATCAGGTATATGGACATTCCTTCAAATAGAGAAGAGGCATTCTTGGATACAAATCAGAAACAATATGATTTTCTCAAGCAAAGTGTAAAGATACATTTATAAGAGCGTTTTAAAAGAGACGCACTAGAACAAACATGGCAGGTTAATGTAATAATATTTTTTGTGAAATTAAGTGAAATATGGAGGGACAAGTGTATAATCATAAATTTAATGAGTTTATTAAAATTGCAAAGAAACTAAATGATATTGAGATTATCCCATTGTTAATGGGTTCGGTTGGTTTAGAAATCGTTACAGGAAAAAGTTGGGATGCTCAAGACTTAGATATTCATGTACCTGGTGATGTAAGAGGGTGGGAAGTACCGCCTGAATTAAATATACACAACTGGAATGAAATTGTGAACATTATGAAATCAATGGGATATAGCTTGATTGATTTGCATGAGCATGAGTTCTCTACAGAGGGATTAACAGTTGAGTTTGGCATTACTGACACACTACCAAGTTTTGCCGGAGTACAATTAGAGGATTTAGAAATGCATGAAATGGAAGAGGTAAAGTATTACTTACTAAATCTTGAACAGTATTTAAGTGTTTACGAGTCATCATCCAAGGATAGCTATCGAGCAGATAAAAATAATAATAAAGATATTAGGAAGATAGATTTCTTAAAAAGTATGTTAAATGGTAACCAAAAATCTTACTAAATCTAATTGAATTAACTGATGTTTTGTTAAAAATAATTGGAAGCCCTTTTCTTATGTAACAAACGGGGCAGTTTTGTTTTAGAAGGACATTTTTTTTAGTGTGTAGTGGAAAATTAACATTTCTTACTTACTAAATGAAAAGCAATGAGGAGGGCTATGTAGCCTCTCCTCATTAGTTAATCAATTTTCTTTTCATTAAACAGGGTAACTGCTCGAATGTTTGCTGTTGATCGGAGTTGCCTAACCCTGATTTTTGCTTCTTCAATATCCTTTGCTTGAACCTGTTGATAAAACACCACTCCGCCTAGTTCATATTCAACCGTAAAAGTCTTGGATTCATCCATGCTAATCACTCCTAATGATGGGTTAAGATTTTATCAATTAATCCATAATCTATAGCTTCTTCAGCCGTTAGGAAGTTATCCCGTTCTGTGTCTCTTTCTATTTTTTCTTTAGGCTGCCCTGTGCGTCCTGAAAGAATAGTGTTTAGATGGTCTCTAAGTCTTAAGATACGTTTTGCACTTATCTCAATTTCTGTAGCTTGACCTCTTGCTCCTCCCAGAGGTTGATGAATCATTACTTCACTATTAGGCAGGGAGTATCGTTTTCCTTTTTCTCCTCCAGCCAGTAAAAATGCCCCCATTGAAGCAGCCATACCTATACATAAAGTGCTGACTGGTGCATTTATCAGTTGCATCGTATCATAAATAGCTAAACCTGCTGTGATGGAACCACCTGGTGAGTTAATATAAATAGATATATCTTTTTCAGGAGAATCAGAATCAAGGAACAACAACTGGGCAACAATGCTGTTGGCCACTTGATCATTGATTTCACCTGTTAACATGATAACTCTATCTTTTAATAATCGAGAGTAGATGTCATAAGACCGTTCGCCTCGATTCGTTTGTTCAACAACATAAGGGATAAGATTCATTTTTTCTCCTCCTTGAGATGATTGACGTTCAGATATATTCAAAATCTTTGCTGCAACTTCTTGATTAAGGGAATGGCACCTAATGTCTTCTGGATCCACGAGTTGTACGTGAATATGATTTTTTACACACTGAAGTTCCTGTTGGTGGTCAGTGAAGGTGGTAATTACCACAATTTCAACCTCATGTTCGTGCAGCTGCTGTTCGGTAAAGATCTCAAATAGTATGTCTAACGGATCTGTGAGGTTATTAACAATAATCAACCCATTCTCTTCAGGCAATCCGTTTAAGTTAGTAACTCTATGTAGCCCATCTGGTAGAAGAATTTTTACCTGAAGTTGACCAATTATCTGTTTTGGGAGGGGATCAAGACTAATACAAAGGTGAGTCATTCCTTCTTCATTTTCTATCTGCTGTTTTGAAAGAGCTAAATTAACTTTCATGATTATTTCCTTTTAACACATTCGTGACTGAGTCAATCACTTTTTGTCTAACGTCAGCTGAAAGGTGTTTGTTGATGGTAATATAAATATCTTCATTAACCATGTGCAAATGTTGTTGAACAATTCTCTCTGAGTTCAAAAAGGAAAACTGTTCAGCAATCCCTTTTATTTCATCAATCGAAAGGCCAGACAGAGTTTCTTGGATACTTGCTAATGATTCTCCTGTTTTGCTTAATGTTAGGGCAGCCCTAAAGTAATGTAAGTGATTGTCAGTATAGACTCTTTTATTGCCATGCAGTTCAAGTGGTGGCACCAACTCAAGCTGCGTGTAATAGCGAACGGTTCGTAGGTTAATGTCAGCTCCTTCTTTTATTAAAATGTCTGTAATTTCCTGAGCTGTATAGAATTCCATTGTAAGATTGACCCCCTTTTCACATCTGTTACAGTTAACTGTTATAGTTACATTATAGTGTAACGAGAAGGAGTTTAAAACCAATTTGTGAAAGATATTGTAAAAAATTCACTTAAGGTATTTGTTTTTAGTAAATGGGATGCTGCAGCAGCTCTTTTTCTTATTGAACAAACGGGGCAGCATTCCTGTAATGAAGGAAAATGGAGTTTGAACAAAAAAATAACCTCTTGGTAGAATGAGAGAGTCCTGAAGCCGGCAAGCGAAAAGGACATTACTCAAATACCAGGAGGCTTTAAAATGAATTATAACCAGAATAAGAAGATTGCTCAAATTACTCCTTACACCCTGATTATAGGGGTGGATATCGCGAAATTCAAGCATGTGGCACGTGCCCAGGATTTCAGGGGAATGGAGTTTGGAACTCCTTGTTATTTTGAAAATACAAAAGAAGGTTTTGAGCATTTTCTTAATTGGATTTCGGAAACGAAGAAAGCACGTAGTATGGAGAAAGTGATTGTCGGTATGGAGCCAACAGGTCATTATTGGTTTAACCTGGCTCATATTTTAAAAGAGAACGAGATTAAGTTTGTAGCTGTAAATCCCTTGCACGTAAAGAAAAGCAAGGAACTTGATGATAATTCTCCAACTAAAAATGATGTAAAAGATGCCAAGGTCATTGCTCAACTGGTCAAGGACGGAAGATACGCCGAACCTACTATACCGCAAGGTGTTTATGCCGAACTCCGTGTGGCAAAGAAAATTCGCGATCTTTTAACCGAGGACCTTCAAACGGTCCAGGGTCAGGTGCATAACTGGATTGACCGGTATTTTCCGGAATTTCTTAAGGTCTTTAAGAAGTGGGAGGGCAAGGCTGCATTACAATTCTTACGGCTTTATGCTCTACCGCATGAAATAGCCAATTTCACAGAAGATGAATTGCTTATCCATTTAAGAAAATCCGTAAAAAGAAGTGTAGGTGCTAATAAGATTCAGGAATTAAAGCAAGCAGCGAGTCAGTCCATCGGACTTCGCCAAGGCTCTGAGATGGCAAAAATGGAGCTGAAAACTCTTCTGGCTAAATATGATTTGATTCAGAAGGAATTCGAAGAATTGGACGGAAAAGTAGATTCCCTGCTTGATGAAATTCCAGGTGTAGCGCAAATGTTAGCGATCAAGGGTGTTGGAAGAGATACTGTCGCTGGTTTCTTTGCGGAAGTGGGTGACCTAAGTGAGTACTCTCACCCCCGACAAATCATTAAGCTGGCTGGCTTGAGTCTGAAGGAAAATACGTCTGGAAAGCATAAGGGCAAAACAACCATCTCCAAGAGAGGCAGGAAGAAGCTAAGGGCTCTGTTGTTTAGGGTTTGCATGATTCTAGTTGCCAAAAATTCAGCTTTTAAGGCCCTGCATGCTTACTTTACACAACGGCCGGACAACCCGTTAAAGAAGATGCAATCCCTTATCGCTTTGTGTAATAAATTGATTCGTATTTTCTTTAGTATAAGTAAAAAGCAATTTGAATTTAGTGAAGAAAAGATGTTAAAAGATATCCCTCACTTGGCAGGATCAAAGAAGGCAGAACTGGCCGCTTAATTCTGGTTTCGTTTAGATTAGAAATAGTTCTTGGCTTATAGTTTTGGAGACATTTGAAGCACGGATTAGTCGGCAAAGCAACTAAATTACGGGCATGGACCCTGTGGGGCAGCATGGCCGACATCCACCTCATGGAAAGGTTGGACGAAGGAATTTGAGAGCGAAGACTCTGTGAGGCATGGGAGGGTTGACCTCCATGAGATATGTGGACATCTACCAGTGCGGTCATATTCTTACTACTCCACCAATTTCTGTAATAGATTGGTTAGTGGGTTGTAGCCCATTTTTCTCTGTATGTCTAAATATATCCTTTTCAGTGACTATCCTCCAATTGAAACCATTTACCGGCAGGTAAATAGCTATGAAAATCTAAGAAATCAGGAGTAATCGGGTGTGTATGCTTCTTTTATTGAGGGAGGTTTGTAGAAGAAGCGAAATGGGATTTTAACCCATATATAACTTGTAATATGTTAGTATTTAAGAAACAGGTTAAATATTATATTGGAGGCCATTTAATT
Source organism: Cytobacillus sp. QJM3NY_8 (assembly GCF_056173585.1). Lineage (NCBI taxonomy): Bacteria > Bacillati > Bacillota > Bacilli > Caryophanales > Bacillaceae > Cytobacillus > Cytobacillus sp. QJM3NY_8. The sequence continues at coordinate 76,818 of NZ_JBWBUY010000002.1, read as the reverse complement.
ATGATTCGGTTTGTACTTCAATTTAGTGTTTCCATTACTTTACTTTTGTTTTCTACAGCTTTTGCTTGGTTTGAAGGGAGTGCTATTTTAGATAACCCTTGGGAATGGAGATATTCTACACCTTTTACACAGTTATTATATGGAGTAGTAAATAATCCAAGTGACATATCACAGCTGGATTACTTTGTCTATGCTTCTAAATTCCAACCCACTTTCCCCATAATTATGATTTTGAGTAGTTTATATTTGTTAATTCTAATTGGGTGCAATATCTTAAAGCAGGAGAAAAATTGGTTAGCCTATTATCTAACTTTTTTAGGTGGAGGATTATTTTTATTTAGTTATTTTACTTCTAATTCTCCAACAGTAGGTGGTCATATACTATTTTCTATTTTCATTATTAGTGGTTTATTATGCGTATCGGCTGCCTTAATAATTTACTTTCAAATTTTAAATCGAATCAAGGTAAATAAGGTTACTAACTAATTTAATTAAGAATTAGCGTTTGCTTTGCTTCAATAAGGAGCAAAGCATTTTTCTTATTCGACTAAAGACCTGCGGTAATATGTCAACTCCAAAAGTTTAAAGATGTTTAGTTTTCAATTTACTTGTGACTAAAAAAGACCGTAAGGAACTACACCAGTAAATAAATGTAATTTACTGGAAATCAGGAAGGCTTGCGCTGACAAAGTATATTTGTCAGATCTTCACGCACCTTTCTTGCGCAAAGACTTGGCGTTTGCGAAGCAGCGCATCCACCAATCGCACGAGTTTTCTTGCTGTTAGGACGAGGGCACGTTTGTGTTGATGTTTTGGAACTTCAAGACATTTCTTTTGGTAAAACTCGCGATATTCGGGAATCTGTCTCCTAACCGAGTTGGCGGCTTCAACGAGGTAGTAGCGCAGATATTCGTTTCCTTGTCGCGAAAGAGAAGTGTCTTCAGCTGTAAAGCGGCCAGACTGGTGTTTCCGCCAGTATAGACCTGCATATTTGGCAATCTTGCTTTCATCTTCAAAACGTTCAATCTGGCCGATTTCGGCAATAATGCCTGCGGCATATACAGGCCCGATGCCCGGTATAGTCTCCAAGGTCTGGGAAAGGCCTGTCATTAGACGGGTAATGGCTTTGTCGATTTCCTTGATCTGTTTCTGAAAGGAACGGATCAGCTCAATGGAAGTACCTAAAAGGAGATCCATTGAGTCTTCTACCACTTTATCTAAGCGGTAGGAAGAGCGGACTGCCCGTTGGATGGAAGTAGCTACTTTATCGGGATCAGAGAAACGATTCTTCCCGTGTTCCTGAAGGAACGCAGCCAATTCATCTAAAGGCATCTGGGCCAGTTCTTCCAGGCTGTATCTTTCGAGGAAGAGGTCCATCATCGCATTTCCGAAGGCGGAAGAGTCCACCTCATGGGAAAAGTTGCTGCACTTGAAATTCAGATGTTGGAGAAAGTGCTGTTTCTCCTTTGTCATCATCTTAACCAAGTGATAACGTGAACGGGTCAACTGTTGGAGTGCGACATACTGGCTCTCCTTGACAATGGACATCTGGTTACGGCCGAATCGGACATAATCGGCAATCACGAATGCATCAATTTCATCCGTCTTATTCATATCCGAATAGCTTTTCTTGAAGTTGGCAATCTGTTTCGGATTAATGACGAACACTTGAGTGTCAAAGACCTTAAGGTCTTCATCATAATGAAGGAACATAGAAGGATGGAAGCTATAGACCGAAGTGGACTCCAAACCGATCTTAACGCTTTCAACTTTACGTCCTTTCGCAAGGCCGAGGATTCGTTCCTTCAAAACTGTGGCTCCTGGAAGGTCATTTGATACCGTGAAGGTATCCACTTTTGATCCTTCCTGATCAAGGATACAGCCTTTCATGTCAAACGAACTTACGTCTAAACCAACAAATAATCGCATGGGGGTTACCCTCCTTTCATTGTGGAATCATTGGGTATTTCCTTGGACGCCTCGAGATATCTCTAGTATGGACGCCGATCATCAACCTCGTGTATCAGAACTGCATCTGCATCGAAAGCCGCCTCAGGGCTGCTTGTCACCTGAGTTCGAGAGGCAGTGCGCTCAGCCTGCGAGTATGAAGTGCCGCACGTACACTGAGAAACAGTCTTTAGATGTAGTCAAGCTACAGGGGCAGGAAGAATTGTCCCAAATGATCCTAAGACCATTATCTAGAAATATCTCGAGACGTCCAAACAGACCACCTTATATTGATAGAAAAGATGAAAAAGAGAATGGTATTTAAGGAGTTAAACATAATATACGAGGGGCAGGTTTGTTGAAGAAGGAATATGTCCTCAATTATAGAATTAAAAGGATTATATAATAAACAGATTGAAGGTGTAAAAATGATGGTTTTCCTTCCTATAGATCAAAGATTATTTGTTATAAGTGAAACGATTAGAAATATTGAGCAATACTTTGTTCACTGGGAAGACAGTGTTATAAGTCCGAAAGAGCTTTCATCCCTTACTTCTTATTACTTCAAGAAGGCGGCAGAGATAGAAACACAATATGATTTTACATTACTAATGTGGGAATTAATTGGTGGTTTTCGAAATGGACATACCTGGTACGTAGACAAAATAATGGTACCCAAGTATGGACATCAAAATTTCATCCTTGAACCAATATCAAATGAATGGAGAGTAAAAAACTCTTTTGACGAAGAGTTAAAAATGGGTGACTTGATTGTTTCTGTAGGAGGAAAGAACCTTAATGAATGGTATCAGGAAATTGGAAAATACATCGGTGCTAAAAAGGAAACATCCCGTAGGATAAAGTTAGGAAATATGTTATCTTTCTTTTTAAATGCTAAAAATATTGAGGTTGAATATTTGGATAGTAAGGGTTCTTTAAGGACAAAGAATGTTCAATGTTTAGATGTCAATAATTACATCAAATTAGTTGAAAATGCTTCTATTACCACGCAGGGATACTGGATTAAAGAAAATAAAGTTGCTTATATTAAGATACCAAGTTTTAGCAGTAAAAGTTTTGAAGAAGAAGCGATAAAACTTATACATAAATTTAAAAATTCACCATCATTAATAATTGATTTACGAGGTAATGGTGGAGGAAGAACACCTTTTGATCTGATTAATTTTCTTATGAAGATACCTTATAACTCTTGGCTAGAAAGATCTAGACATCCTGAGTGGATGTACAAACGTTATACTAATGAAGAATTTAAATTTCAAGAGGACTTTAGATATACATTATGTGGTCCCATTAAATACTATCCAAAAGACATTGACAATTGTTATCAAGGAGAAATAATCATTTTAGTTGATAAGTATACTGCTTCAGCAGCTGAGGACTTTACAATGCCTTTTAAATATCATAAACGTGGAACGATACTTGGAGAATCCACCTACGGATCAACTGGTCAACCAGCATACGTAAACTTAACAGAAAATATAAATTTAGGGATTGGATCTATTCGAGTATATTATCCATCTGGTGATGAATTTGAAGGAATTGGTATTGAACCTGACATTCAAGTTAACGTTACTAGAGAAGATATTTATAATAGAACAGATTCTTATATTGAAATGGCTTTGGACGTATTAAAGTGATAGGAAATAATGGGACACTTTGTGAAAAAATGTACTTAAACAAACGGGTGCGTTCGTATTATAGAGTTAACCAGTTTTTACTGGTTGCTCTTTTTTTTATAGGACCTATTATTTCAGTAGCCAGGGTAGAACGTACGGGTGCGTGGGAGTTAGATCTCGTCAACTAAACTGTTCGCCCCCTACTTGTAGAATGATGTTTGAGGCTGGTTGGGACAAATAATCTCGTATAACAAGCGAAGCTATGGAACTACAGGAAGGTATAGGGGTTACTGGTGAGTAAAACTAAGGGAGAGATATTAATGAATCCAGTCATTGGCCTAGATGTAGCCAAAGGAGAAAGTGAGGTTCAAGCCTTTTTAGATAAAGACAAGCCGTTCGGGAAAAGTTTCAGTGTAAAGCATACCAAGGAGGATTTAGATTCGCTTATTTCTTTTTTGAGAGAGATAGAGGGACATACTGGGGTTAGGCCAGCAGTTATTCTTGAATCTACAGGACATTACCATACACCGATTATTCAATGTCTTGAGGGAAGTCAGTATCTATACATCTTGGTAAATCCCATCATTTCTTATCAAGCTAAGAAAACAAGCCTTAGAAAGGTAAAGACTGATGCCGTTGATGCATATCACCTTTGTGTTCTTTACTACAAGGAAGAATTTGAGCCATATAAGAAAAGAGGACTGAGACTTCTAAACCTGAGAACATTGTCAAGGCAATACGAAACCGTTACGAACCTTTACATCCAGGCAAAACTTCAGTTTCATACTCTTCTTGATCAGATATTTCCTGAATACAGGGGAGTCTTCGGGGATTTATTTTCGAAAGTTTCTCTTAAAATATTAAAGGAGTTTCCAACATCCGAAGATGTACTGATGGCAGGAGAAGCAAAGATTTTGGCACGAATTAAGGAAATGCGTATTAAACGATCCCCAAGTTGGATGAGGGAGAAGGCACACAAATTAATGGCTTCAGCTAAGCGGAATCCATTCCAACAAGGTGTTTATGAAAGCCAGTTGTTCAGTTTGGATATGTATATCAATATGCTTCTTCAATACCAAGAACACCTATCAAGCTTGGAGAGGCAGATAGATGTCCTGGCAGAAGAAATTGAAGAATGTAAGATAATCCAATCAATTCCCGGTATAGGAGAAAAAATCGCGGCAACGATTATTTCTGAAATCGGGGAAATTGACCGGTTTAATCACCCTAAAAAACTTGTGGCTTACGCAGGAATAGATCCAAGTGTCCATTCATCAGGTAAGTTCACCGCTACGATAAATCATATTACCAAACGAGGTTCAAGCCGATTACGGCACGCTTTATATATGGCCGTATTATGCGGTATAAGAAGCTCGAGGAACAAGAAGCTAAAAGAATATTATGATCGGAAACGAAATGAAGGAAAGCCTTCAAAAGTAGCGATGATAGCTTGTGTAAACAAGCTTTTACACTGGATTTATGCAATCCTAAAAAGGAATGAGCAGTTCCTAGATATGGCTTAATCAACAAGAAAAAGCAGCTAATGAAAAACCTTCCAAAAGGTATTTGGAGGGTTATTTGGCGTGCCTTCCAAAGTATAACACGGAAGAAAAAAATTTTTAATAAGAAGTTCTTGACTCCTATTAGCTGGTTTAGTTGAATTAGCAAATCCTTAAATAACAAAAACTCGCAATTTTCTAATGCGAGTTTTCTTTGTTATAACCTGATGGTAAGCAACAATGTTTACGAAAACAGCCAAAAAAATAAAGAGTGGGTTATGCAGCTATGTATTTATCTTAAGTCGGGATCAATGATGACTACAGCATATTTAATGGAATAAACAATTTTTAAGGAACTTTTTACACTAATTCATGCCAAAATTCCTATTCAACTAATTGCCCGAGTCCTTTAAGATAAAATGGAATAAAATGTAATTTACAATGCGGAGCTGATTCTGTTGAAGGTATTAGAAGCAGATTCCTTGTTTGCAGGAATCGACAAGACGAGCAATCAATTATCTATCCTTAAAGATCAGGTAAATCAAGTTCAGGTATCCATCCAGGAGCTGGTGTCTCTTGAAGATGCTTTTAAAGGGCAGGGCGGCCAGGCTATACGTGCGTTTTACCAGGAATGCCACCAGCCTTTTCTGCAATTCCTTGAATCCTGGATTGGCGAGTATCAATCCTATTTAAAAAGTTTCATAGGTTCATTGCGGGATCTTGAACCCTCCCCTTCAGGCTTTATCCGCCAGGAATTCCTGGAGCATGAGCTCAAACAGGGGCTGAGAAGCACCCTGCAAATTACCGCAGATCTAACACAGGAAGCAAATGAGATTATGAAGTCCGTAAGCGATATTGTTGTGCTTCCGCGGCTGGAGGATGGCCGTTTTATCCAGGCATCAAAGCGAGCCGAGGATTCAAGCCGAGAAACAGTTGAGAAACTGGAGGACTTCGACCATCGGGAAACGGCTGCATTGGAGCCTCTCCTGCAAGATCTATCCCTTATGAACCAGTACATCCAAAAAATGGCGGGCATGTTCCAAAGCGGAAGCTTATCTCTGGCCCAATATCAGCCTAAATCTCTCAACTGGAAGGATTTCCACGAGGATATATCGAATCCCAACCCAGAGAGTGAGCAAAGTATTCTTCAGGATATAGCTGAAGGTGCCATTGAAGGGACTGGCAAAGCTGTAGGAGATACATGGGAAGGCTTGAAGTCAACCTATGAGCTGGGAAGAACCATCATGGGACCGTTCAGTCCGCTGTTTTTGGGCAATGAAGTGCTGTTTAACCGTGACCAGCTTCTTGAAAACCAAAGGAAGCACCAGGAATTTTATTTAGGCATTATTAATGACCCTATAGGAAAAGTACGCCGGGCTTTGGATATGCCGAAGTATATATGGTCCGCTGTCACCACCGCCTGGGAGCGGGATGTCATAAATGGTGATACCAAAAGCCGGACAGCTTTCTTTACCTATGGCCTGACTTCCTTGGGAATTGGCATTCTTGGTGATAAGGGGATTGGGAAGGCTGGAACCATTGCCAAGTCAGTTCGCCAGGCTGGTAAAGGAGAGAAGGCACTACCGATTTACACGCCGGTTCAGACACCAGCCATGGCAGGAGGGGGACTAGCTCGAGGGCCGGTGCCTTACAATGTTCTTTTTGATCCGTTGACGAAAATCAAGATGGTGACTGAAGATGTGTTTGGGGTTAAGGGAATAGGTATTACTAACCAGCATATAAGAACTTATAGAAATGCTAATTTAAAAAAACTAGAAGAAAAATATACTGCTGACCCTAGAATTACAGTTGAAATGCCATATGTAGGTAAGGGGAAATCAGGAACAAATGCAGAAGGTTGGCTACGTGATAAAGACTTTTATTGGAAAGAAATAATGAATAAACATCCAGAGAGTTTAAGTAAAGCAAATAAACAAAAAATCAACTTGGGTTTTTCTCCTATTAATGATAAAGCGTTTAGAGAACATTTCCCGCAATATGATATAAAGGAATTATACAATGATACTTTAATCCATCACCATGTAGGTGGGGGTGGGCAGGCAGTTGCAGTCCCTTCAAAGTTACATCCTGGGACAGGTGGAATTCATAACGCAGAAAAAGCTGCAGGTATTTGGGGAAATGATAGTCAATATGCTGAATTACTTGAAAAATTTCTAAAAAAGTAAAGGATGATAACATTGAAAATAAAAGAAGCAATGCAAGAATACTTTCAGTTGAGGAAAGAAGTAGCAAAGGAAGGTTTGGATTTTTTATTTAAAACACCTATTAGTAGTGAAGATAACCTAATAATTTATGAAGGTAAAGTCGATGAGGATGAATATATCACATGGAAACCTGTAGAAATGACTGTTTCACAAGATTTTACAAGTATAGAAGATGAATTTGACATAAAATTGCATAAAACAATTGTTGATTATTTTAACTCATATTGGTTTGCAGACTTAGATGGTTTTTATCAAGAAAACTATATTAAATTAGAACCTGTCATACCTAATAATGAGATAAGTTCATTCAAGGAATCTTTGAAAGGATATAAAAAAAATCATGGGGATAGTTTAGAGAAGATACCTCTTGGGATTGAGGGAAATGGTTTGTTGTTGGTAATTGAGAACAATAGTGGAATAGTTCAATTAGAAGATTTTGAAAGAGGTACATTTGAAAATATTGCTGAGAATATTGAAGAATTAATAAGAAATTTGAGATTAAAAAGATAATATTTTATTTAGAGATGATTTTCCCAGTAATTAATGTAAGTAATATACTTTTTTTTCTTTAGTTTTGGATACAGACCCTTAAATTATCATTCTTCTTCAAATGAAGGGGCAGCATCCCTAAAATAAAAAACAACATTGTAAAAAATGTACTTACACTATAGGGTGCCTTACTTTAAAATCCAGCTGCCGAACCAGGCAGCTTTTTCTTATTTAACAAAACCAGCTAATAGTTTGTCAATATTTTTCATTAAAATATCGAAATTCATCGTGATATACTAAAAAAGGGTATACTAAATAACCTTCATATTCTCTGAACTGGAAGGTTTTTCGTTATTTAGTTAGATGTTGCTACTATGCTATATCTTGGAAAGTTGTTCTGTCTCTTAATAAGGCAAATATCCAGTGTAAGAGCTTATTTACACAAGCAATTACAGCTACTTTAAATGGTTTTCCTTCCTCGCGTTTCTTATCATAGAACTCTCGTAATTTCTTATTTCGAGGAATGATTTCATCGCTTGTTTTGCTCTTGCGACAGTCACGTATCGCACAACGAACAGCCATATATAAGGCGTGGCGAAGCCTGCTGGAACCTCTTTTAGTGATTCGGTTTTTTGTGGCGGTAAACTTGCCTGATTCAAAAACACTAGGATCTACTCCAGCGAAAGCCACGAGCTTTTTAGGATCAGTAAATCGATCTATCTCCCCAATTTCAGAAATGATCGTGGCAGCGATCTTTTCACCGATACCAGGGATAGATTTGATAATATTATATTCTTCAACTTCTTTAGCGAGGGCATCTATCTCTGATTCCAATGTGGATAGGTGCTCTTTATATTGAAGAATAATATTAATATACATACCTAAGCTTAAGAAATGACTCTGATAGACTGTCTTTTCAAAGGGATTGCGAGTTGCCGCCTCTTTTAGTTGTAAGGCTTTTTCGTTGGCCCATCTGATTGAGCGACTTTTACATAATTCCTTAATTCTATTTGAGAGTGTTTCATCACTAGCTTCTAATATGTCTTCAGAGGACGGAAACTCCTTTAAGGTTAAGAGTGATACTACAGAATATAAATCACCGAACACTCCCCGATATTCAGGGAATACTTGATCTAGAATAGCCTGGAACTGAAGCTTTGTCTGAATCATCACTCCTGTAATATTCTCGTGTTGTCTTGTAAGGTTACGAAGATTTAAAAGCTGAACCCCTCGCTTTTTATAAGGTTCTAACTCCTCCTTGTAAAACAACTCGCAGAGGTGGTAAGCATCGACGGCATCTGTCTTTACTTTCCTTAAACTTGAACTTTTCGCCTTGTAGGAAATCAAAGGGTTAATAATAATTAATAAATATCCACGTTCCTCTAAATATTGGACTACTGCTGTTTGATAGTGTCCAGTAGCTTCAAGAATAACTGGAGGTTTTAAACCTGTTTCTTTTTGTACTACCTCTAAAAACTCTACAAGTAAAGCAAGACCCTGAATAGTATGTGCTACTTTAAAGCTCTTTCGGAATGGTTTACCTTTATCGACAAAAGCTTGAACCTGACTTTCCCCCTTAGAAATATCCAGACCAACGACTGGATTCACCAAAATCATCTCCTAATCTTTAATTTTGCCGGTACCCCTTATTCTCCTTGCAGTATCACAGCTTCGCTTGTTATACGAGATCTATGTCCCAACCAGCCTCAATCATGTTTCAACAAGTAGGGGGCAAACTGTTTAGCTGACGGGATCCAGGTCCCACGGGCAGTTACGTTTTACCCCGGCTACCGTTATAATAAGACCATATAAAAAATGGTCAACCAGAAATATTTTCATATCTGGATGACCTTATAATACGAAAGGGGCAGCATTCCTGTAATGAATGAAAATGGAGTTTGAACAAAAAAATAACCTCTTGGTAGAATGAGAGAGTCCTGAAGCCGGCAAGCAAAAAGGACAAAAATCTCAAACACCAGGAGGCTTTACAATGAATTATAACCAGAATAAGAAGATTGCTCAAATCACTTCTCAAACTCTTATTATAGGAGTCGATATTGCGAAATTCCAACATGTGGCTCGTGCCCAGGATTTCAGGGGAATGGAGTTTGGATCCCCGTGTCAATTTGAAAATACAAAAGAAGGATTTGAAAACTTTCTTAAATGGATTTCGGAAATCAAAAAAGAACAGCGTATGAGTAAAGTGATGGTTGGCATGGAGCCAACAGGCCACTATTGGTTTAATCTGGCCCATATCTTAAAAGAAAATGGGATAAAGTTTGTCGCAGTAAACCCGTTGCACGTCAAGAAAAGCAAAGAGTTGGATGATAACTCACCCACCAAAAATGATGTGAAAGATGCCAAGGTCATAGCCCAGCTGGTCAAGGATGGAAGATACGCCGAACCAACAATACCGCAAGGTGTTTATGCAGAACTCCGTGTGGCAAAGAAAATACGCGATCTTTTAACTGAAGACCTACAAACGGTCCAAGGACAGGTGCACAACTGGATTGACCGGTATTTTCCGGAATTCCTCAAGGTTTTTAAGAAATGGGAAGGTAAGGCTGCTTTACAATTCTTAAAGCTCTATGCCTTGCCACATGAAATAGCTGTATTCACCGAAGAAGAACTACTCGTCCATTTGAGAAAGTCCGTATCTCGGAGTGTTGGATTAAACAAGATCCGCGAATTAAAACAGGCAGCTAGCCAGTCCATCGGACTTCGACAAGGTGCTGAAATGGCCAGGCTGGAGCTAAAAACCATTCTGGCTAAGTATGAATTAATTCAGTTACAATTCGAAGAATTGGACGCCAAAATAGACAGCCAGCTTGATGAAATACCAGGTGTACAACAAATGTTAGCGATAAAAGGTGTAGGCAGGGATACAATTGCCGGCTTCTTTGCGGAAGTAGGAGATTTAGGTGAATACAATCATCCAAGGCAGATTATCAAGCTGGCCGGCTTAAGCTTAAAAGAAAATACATCCGGCAAGCACAAAGGAAAAACGACCATCACAAAAAGAGGCCGAAAGAAACTCAGGGCACTGTTATTCAGGGTCTGTATGATTCTCGTTGCCAAAAATTCTGCATTTAAAGCATTACATGCTTACTATACTCAACGTCCGGATAATCCTTTAAAGAAGATGCAGTCCCTGATTGCTTTGTGTAATAAACTAATTCGGATTTTCTTCAGTATAGGAAAAAAGCAATTTGATTTTAATGAGGAAAAGATGCTAAAGGACATCCCTCATTTGGCAGTAACAAAGAAGACGGAAATGGCAGCTTAACTTTGGTTTAGATTAGATAAGTAGTAGTTCTTGCTTTTATAGTTTTGGAGACATTTGAAGCACGGATTAGTCGGCAAAGCAACTAAATTACGGGCTTGGACCCTGTGGGGCAGCATGGCTGACATCCACCTCATGGAAAGGTTGGACGAAGGAATTTGAGAGCGAAGACTCTGTGAGACATGGGAGGGTTGACCTCCATGAGTAAATGTGGACATCCACCAGTGCGGTTATATTTTTACTCATCCACCATTTTCTGTAAGGGATTGGTTAGTGGGTTCTAACTCTTTTTTCTCACTCTGTCCAAAAATATCCTTTCAAGTGAAGATCCTCCATTTATAAAGTGAGTTACCGAAAGGTAAATAACTATGAAATTCTAAGAAAACAAGAGTAAATAAGTGTTTTCGCTTCTTTTATTGAGGGAGGTTAGTCGAAGAAGGATAATTCTTAAAAAAGAAGAACGAATAAGTAATATGGTTTTTTTACTTGATAAATCAAAAAGTATCGTCAAGGACGGTCTTTTGATATGATAATAAAATTTTTGTAACCTTTTCCATATCTCAAACGATTAATTAGCGAATACATAATTGGGGGGATAATTTTGGCTGATAACGATTACGAAAACAGAGTTGTTGAAATCTATCGGCAATATTATTTGGATGTCTATCGGTTTCTTATTTGTTTTACAGGAAATCAAAACGATGCTGAGGATTTGACCCAAGAAGTGTTTATTCGCGTTCTGAATAATTTTAAAAATTTCCATTCTGGAAGCAGCAGCGTAAAGACTTGGATTTTTTCGATAGCTAAGCATATTGCAATTGATCATTATCGCAAGAAAAGATTTAGTGCAATCTTTACGGATGGGTTTTTTAAGCAGTTAGCTTCAACCGAAAAAGAGCCTAACGATTTAGTTGAACAAAATGAGATGAAAAAAATGGTTCATACAGCTATCTCAGGATTAAAACCTAGTTTTAGGGCTGTTGTAATCCTGAGGGCTATAAACGAATTTTCAATAAAAGAAACAGCTGAGGTTCTTAATTGCAGCGAATCCAAGGTAAAAGTAGATTATCATAGGGCATTAAAAATTCTTAAATGTAAGCTAGATATAGGTGCAGAGGAGGTAATCGAAAATGCAAACTGATAAGGATTTCATTAACCAAATTAAGGAAACCTATTCAATGGAACCGAGACCGGATTTTGTTTTAAATACTGAATTAGAACTTAGAAAAGCTGCAAGGAAAATGAAAAGAAAAAGAACTTTTAAATTGATTTCACTTACATCAAGTGGGTTCATCCTGAGCTTCCTTGCTATCTTATGGATTTTTTCATTTAATGGTAAAGAAACCATTGAAAATACACTTTCTTCATTTGTTGAAAACAATCCATTATCGGCAGTTAAGAACTCCGAACCTTTAGTTTATATTTATCATTCACATAATCAAGAATCATTTATCTCAGAAACGAAGACGAAGGATCCCAACAACGAACCTTACCATCCCACAAGGAATATCTCATTAGTGGGAAATAGATTTAGTCAGGCATTAAAGGAAAGAAATATCAGTTCAGTACACGATACTAGTGATACTATGGGAATTCTTCAGGACAGAGGGCTTTCCTATGATCAATCATATTCTGTTTCAAGAGAATCTTTAGAAGAAAGCCTGAAAAATAACCCTACCATTGAAATGATATTTGATATACACCGGGACTCAAATGAAAAGAATGGGACTACGGCCAAAATAAATGGAGAAGATTTTGCAAGAATCGCATTTGTCGTTTTTCGGTCAAATGTTAAAGACGAGGACAGTTTAAAATTTGCACAACACCTTCATAAGATAGTTGAAGGAAAATATCCTGGTTTATCGAGAGGGGTATTGGTTAAAACAGATCCGAATACTCAAAACACCTACAACCAGGACCTAAAAAATCAATCAGTTTTAATGGAAATTGGTGGAGTTGAAAATACATTGGAAGAAGAATATAGAACAGCGGATGCACTTGCGGAAGTTGTTGAGGAATTACTTAAGTATCAGAAATAATGCCAGAATCCTTGTGTTTGAATAGTGGGATTGCTGTTGCAATCCTATTTTTATTCTCTAAAAAGGAGCTTTTCCTTATTGTGCTAAGGGGCAGGTTTATTTAAGAAGGATATTAAGTAAATATAGAGAAGAATATAGTTATTCCATTTGATGTACAGAAAGTCTTTTGAAAAGGTGTGTTTAGTTGAAAATAATAACAAATAAACCCTATGTTTACTTCTTCTTCGATCCAAACATAGTAATTGCACGAGAAATTCCAAACAAACCATATAAAAATATAGAGGAGTTTTGTTTGTGCCCTGGGTTTCATTACACGTATGAACTTAAGGATAACGAGGTTTTTGAGTCTTTCCATCATAAAAAGAATAAACACTTAGAAGGAAAAGGTTATATAACAGACCAGGAGTCAACTTTCACTATGTTCAAGGTAATGAATGAACACTCAAAAGATAAATTAGACCTTGTTTAGCTTAGGCCTTAAAAGGTGATTTGCTATAGAACTTAGGGTGCAGGAGCAAAAGTCTAAGCTGTCATTTCGGCAGCTTTTTTCTTATTCAACCACTGGGGCAGCATTCCTGCAATAAGTTTGTGAAGAAATGTACTGTGCGAAACGTTTCCTTATAAGTGTATAAACACGAAATAGGAGGATTGCTAAAAAGCAATCACAACTGATTAATTGAAACTTGGAATGAGGGCCGTCATGTTGAGCTGAAACGAGTTATCTGATACTCCTACATGCACGGAATGGTAGTAGCCCGAACGTGTATGAAGCTAGGTGAAGTCGGCTGAAATGTACCTAAGTTCTTAAACAGAATATGGTTCATGATAGGTCGGGATGCTATAAAATATCTAAGGTGAGAATGTCCAGATGGACTGACGAACTTGCGAATGTACAGGTCTAGAATCTAATACGCTCGAAAGACGTATGCTGTAAATGCAGTGTCAAACACCGAAAAGTACGACTAGTACATAGGAACCTCGGAATATCTAACTAATGAGGATATAGAATTGACAGGCTTAAAGTAAGCACCTACGGATATATGTAAAGCTAGGTTAATCGGAACGTTGTAAGTAAGAAACATCCACTATTAAAAGACTACTATCTGGATGGTGTCTATAAGATAAATAAACATCGAAGTGACTTTATTCTTGCGAAAGTAGGGATATAGTACCGATGAAACGTGTAACGAACGTGGAGGGATGGTCCCAAGTCTTATTCGTTGAAGGCAAATCAATTTAATGAAACTCACAGGGTCGAGTACGATGATGGGATTTTCCGCAAGGAAGGAGAAACAATCCATCGGTGAGTACAGCTTTACGGCATGCAGAATATTACAGTATGCAAGACATATTTGATGACCTTTACGAGCGAAGTAAAAACAATGCTACAAAGGGTTTAAGGCTATATGAACATATCATATCGAAAGACAATATCTTATTAGCCTTTCGAAACATCAAAGCGAATACAGGTTCAAAAACAGCTGGAACTGATGGCATCACGATTGATAAATATAAAATTGAAAACGTTGATGAATTTATTGAAGTAATTCGAAAAGCATTAAAGAATTATAAACCTCAAACGGTACGAAGAGTTGAAATACCTAAACCGAATGGAAAGAAAAGACCATTAGGAATTCCAACTATGAGAGATAGGTTAATACAACAGATGTTCAAACAAGTATTAGAACCAATTTGTGAGGCTAAATTTTATCACCATTCATACGGTTTCAGACTAAATAGGTCAACTCATCATGTAATGGCTAGATGTCAGTTCTTAGTCAATAATGTGAAGTTACATCATGTAGTAGACATTGATATAAAAGGTTTTTTTGACAATGTAAGCCATTCAAAATTAATTAAACAAATGTACAGTATAGGTATACGGGATAAAAGAGTATTAGCCATTGTTTCAAAAATGTTAAAGGCACCAATAAAAGGCATAGGTGTTCCAACTAAAGGAACTCCGCAAGGAGGTATCCTATCCCCCCTACTATCGAACATTGTTTTAAATGATTTAGATTGGTGGATAGCTAACCAATGGGAATGCTTAAAACTAAAACATTCTTATGCACCTAATAGTAAGACTAGAGCGTTAAAGAAAACGAATCTCAAACAAATGTATATCATCAGATATGCGGATGACTTCAAGATTTTCACAAATTCTCATGAATCAGCTATAAGAATACATCACGCCACCAAAGAATACCTAAAAAATCAATTAAACCTTGATGTATCTTCCGAGAAATCAGCGATTACTAATCTAAGAAAGAGAAAATCTGATTTTCTAGGTTTTTCTATTAAAGCAGTATCCAAGCGTAATAAATATGTAGCCAATACACATATTATGGATAAAAAGAAGAAAAACATACTAGATAAACTTAGATATTTAATTCGCGAGATTCAAAATAAGCCAACGCCAAAAACTGTTTTGGATTATAACTCTTATATTCTCGGAATAAAAAATTACTTTAAAATTGCAACTCATGTAAATATTGACTTTGGAAAAATAGCCTATCGTCTAACGAAAACCATGTATAATCGTCTAAAATCAATTGGGAAATATGGAAAACCCATTAATCCATCGGAAACATACAAGAGACTTCATAAGAATAATTTCAAAACATATAAAATTGCTGGTTTGCATTTATTTCTCTTCGGAGATACACAAACAAGTAATGCCATGAACTTCAGTCAAGATATATGTGACTATACAAAAGAAGGAAGGCTTAAACTTCATCAAAATCTTAGGGCTGACATTGCCATAGAAATAAACAAGATGTTACAAATACCTTACGGTAAAGACAACTTAGAATTTGCAGATAACAAAATTTCAAGGTACTCTATGCAACTAGGAAAATGTGCTGTAACAGGGGAATTTTTGACATCCGATAAGCTGCACTGTCACCATAAGTTACCCCGACATATGGGGGGGACAGATGAATTTAGCAATCTTGTAATCGTACATGAAGATGTACATAGATTAATCCATGCTACTAATGAAACGACGATTGAACGATATAGGAACATTCTTCAATTGGATGGAAAACAACTGAAGAAACTAAACCAATTCCGTAAAGTTTGTAATTTAATTGCTTTAGTCTAAAAGAATAAGATGGAACGCCTAATGCGGTGAAAATCGCACGTTGGGTGTGGAGCAGGGGAAAAGATGGAGATTACATCAAAGTCTTACCTATTGCTATTAAATTATAGGGTGCTTTAGTTGAATAAGAAATTAAAATTAGATCACACATTTTAGATATATCTATTATGTGTGGTTCTTTTAATATCAAGCAATGTATTCCTATAACCTTAATATAACATTGGTTATATCGGTATATGCGAGATAATGACAATGATGGTATGGTTGGAGAGTAAGCATCTAAACTTTGAGGAAAATATATGAAAGAAGGAACATTTTCCTCTTTGTCTATTCTTATTTTAGTTCCAACTGAAGAACAAGGCCAAACTCATCTATGAGTTTGGCCTTTTTAAAATGGTAAGTCATCTTTTATTATTGGTCTAATTTGCTTTACGTCTTCTGTAATATCGTTATTTTCATTCCATGTCACTTTTTCAATTACAGTTTGTCTAAAGCCACTTTCCCTTATTTGAGACTGTATCCATTCATAGGTTGTTACTGCCGCTGTAAAAGTAGGGTTTTTTTTAAACTCATGATCACGGACATGAAAAGTACCTCTTCTTAAACCCCTGTTACCTTCAATGTCCATTATTGTTTCAATCACAATTTCCAACGGGTTCATCCTTTTTAGGTTTAATTAAGCTTTTGCTTCAGCCAATTCAACATTTTCTCATCGTTTTTCTTATTCTGCCTTTTATTTTCCCTTTTTATATAGCGCGATAGGGTAGTGTGAGCAATGCCTATTTCCTCAGAAGCTTGCCGGATGCTAATATTTAAAAACTCCAATGCTTCCTTCATTTTTTCAGGAGTTAAAGTAATCGGCCCTTGTGAGTCTTTTGCACTTTGTATAGCCATAGAATGTCCGCTTGGTACTAATTCAATATCTGCTGCACTTTGCGCTATGGATGTTTCGATTAATCTTTTGTTTGTCACTGGTTGCGAAGAAAGAATCTTTCTGTTTTCCTTTACAATATAATCAGCCGGCAAAATATGTACATTTAACTTACTCCAGTATTCTTTAACCCAGTTTCGTTTTCCTACCATTTCTTCGTCTAATTCATCTAAATACATCCATTTTTTTATAACACCATCAGCCTGGAGATCATCCAAAGTGTTTTCAAATTTATCCCTTAGTGCAACTCCAGTATAACGGGAGGAGAAGTCCATTTCTTTTAAAAGAGTTCCTACCTTAAATGGCTGCCCAAGCGTGTTCCTAACCGTTCTGATCCTCCATTGGAGGTTTAAATACCTTGTCAGCCGTTTATGAGCTCTTTGGCTGGTATGGCTGTATTTAAAGACCTTTAAATCTAATATACCAAGTGTCTTTTTAGGACCTTCCAGATAAGGAGTTAAAATAGAAGTAGGGCGCACCTGGACAGCATATATTCCTTTAGCTTCTCCTGTGTTCTTATCATAGGCTATACGTATTTTTCCTATTTCAAACATCTTCTGGAAATCCTTAAATTTATACAGCTCGCTATCTTGAAGGCCTTCCGTATTTACAATCTTAATAGTCTGGTCACCTAAGGATACCCAAATACTTGAGAGTGCCGCTACTCTTCTCATAATGTTAAAACGGTCTTCTTCCCGGTAATCAAATTCTTTACCAGCAAAACTTCTCTTTTTTATATTTCTTAGTCGCAAAGCATCATTACTATGAAACTCTATGTATCCATCACTCGACTTTGGCTGTGTAAGCCATAAATATGATATCAAATCAAATAAATCCGCGGTCAAGTCATCTAACGAGTTAAGCGTTTCACCCAAGGTCTCTAGCCATACTTGCTGCTCTATCGTTAATTCAGTTTGTAATTCATGCGGCCGCAGCTCAGCAACCCCTTTAACGTTACCTCGATTGTCTATAATTTCAGTCGCTAGATAACCTGCTTCGCCTTCTTTGAAATCATTCTTCTTCGTAACCATATCTCTCATTAGATGAAAATCCATATTCGTGCTGGAAAGGATATAGTCCTTCTCTAGCGCTTCTTCAATTTTATTGTCGTTAAAACTATATTTCACTTCGACTTCAGGAAACTCCTGGTGCAGATGACCTGTTATAAATGCTTTTATCGTGTCACCAGATGAGGAGACAACATCTTTGATCATTTCCTTAGTAATTGGTTTCTGGTGAAAAAATGCTTCTGTAAAAAGGGAGATTAACACTCCAAAAGAACGCATATCATCTGTGGGCTTTTGATTTAATATTTCTTCTTTTGTCATTTGATACGCTAAGCTGCTCCACTTTGACAAAACATGAGGGCGATCCATAAAGAGTGATTTAACTTCCTCAAAAAGAACAATTTTCAGAGCTTCATAATTTAGGATTAAATGTTCTGGTATGTCTTCATATTTCATTTTTCTAACCTCCTTAGAAAAAGGGGTGAATTTGTCCTCTTAATAATATCAAAATGCACCAAATAAAAATTAAAAAATCGAGAAATGCACCATTTTACCCGACATGCCTAATCAAAATGCACCACTTTTCAAAAGAAATGCACCACTTTTGATATAACTAACTTATATAAACCCTTATAAATCAAGGGTTTAATAGATATTATATCTCTTTTTCTCTGCGGAGGTTGTAGGGGTTAACAGCCGGCTATATGAATTTATAGCGGAACCTGTATAGAAATAAAAATAAAACGCACCACTAAAAATGCACCATTTGATGGGCATCTAGCGGAACCTGTATGGATTAAAAACCTTGATTTAAAAAGAAAGTTGGTAATTAATATTAAAAAAACCAAATGAAAGTTCAAATACTGAAATCAATTACTGCGACTGCTGCATAACTTAAAATGCACCAATTCAAAGACATTATAGCGGAACCCGTATAAATATAATCCTTTACATTATAGATAAATCCCCATTTATCAAAGGTTTATTAATAGTTCTTTATTTATTTTAAATGGTGCATTTTATATCTATTGGTGCATAATCTAGCGGTAATCGTATAAGAAAAAAATAATAACTTTTTCCGAAAGCTTATTATACCAGTGTTTATTCCACTTTTATTTGTGGTGCATTTTCTCTAGAGAGGATCATTTTCCAAATTTCGATTGAGTTATACTTATTTCAACAATAAGAGATTAATAGAATTGTCTATAGAAAAGCTATTTTTTCATGTCTTGAGATTAACATGCATTCAGGACAAAGATCTCTTGTACCTAGTCTTTATTTGGCTTTCTGCGAATCAATACATAAATTAGAAAGGAGCTTGAGCATGAAAAGAGTGAAGATTGACGGTTTCAGAATGCACCAATCTATACTAAAAGAATTTCATTTGTTGCGAGACCAGACGTTTGAACGGCCCCCAGCATCCGCTTATGTTGTCTACCTAACTATGCTCAAGCAGCTGGACTTGGAGAAAAACCAAAGAGGTATTCTAAAAGAGTTCAACCTTTCTTACTGGGCCAAAAAACTCCAGATTCCTTATTC
Organism: Cytobacillus sp. QJM3NY_8; assembly: GCF_056173585.1. NCBI lineage: Bacteria > Bacillati > Bacillota > Bacilli > Caryophanales > Bacillaceae > Cytobacillus > Cytobacillus sp. QJM3NY_8. The sequence continues at coordinate 57,122 of NZ_JBWBUY010000002.1, read as the reverse complement.
TTCTTTGTATTCAGGGAAATTATATTTAGAGAAATATCACTTTGTTAAAGAGGAGATCCAAAATGGAATCTCTGTCTTAGTGTTAAAAGACATTGAAAAGTGCAATAATCCAGGTGTGGAAGGAGGTAAACTAAATTACCTTCTGATTCCTCATTCTCTTTTTGATACAAATATTCTCGCAGAATTGGTTAGGACAGCAAACCCCGAAGCAATTGAGTTAATGCTTTCTTTATTTAACCAGTTCCGTACAGCTATGTCTAAAAGAGAAGACATTGACTTGAAAATGCTTAAACAATCTCGTAACATGTCAACTTTAAAGAAGCAATTAAATAAAAATGCGAAGAAGGTTAGAGAAATTTTAGCTTTGTTGGAACCTTTATTTGATGTTAAATTTGAGGGCTTACAGTTCCGTGGCAATCAGATTTGGGTTAAAAAGGTATGGATTACATTAAAAGAAGATTGTGTTAAAGAACAAAGCAGCGGTGAATTTAAAGTTGATCATCTCATCGCAATGCTTTCCCATGAATTAATATATTTTCTTGATGGGCATAAAATAAAATACAAGCCTCGAGACCAATTTGACATCATGCTATCTTTTAAGCAAGAGGTATATGATAAGGTGAAATTTATTAAAAATGATGAATCCTTTAATCTTGAAAATTCGATTAAGCGATACTTTATTAGCTGCATAGATAGTATTGGTTCCTACATAACTGAACAAAGTGTGCTTAAATCAACTTTTAGAATACATTCCCTGGGAGCCTTTTTCAGGAAAGCCTTCCGTAAAGATATAAAAACTTTACTTAAGAAGATCCCATATGAATTAATTCACGATGCTAAAGTAGAACAATATCAATTGACTGGAGAAATACCGGAATTTGCAAAATTTGATATCTAAACAGCCTTGTAAAAAATTTACTTGTTACAAGGCTTTTGGCGTTTCAATTCTCATGTTTAATATTTGAATTAGCTAAAAAAAGAGGTCCCATTTATGGAACCTCTTTTTTAAATTCCAAAATCCCTTTCGAATATTCACTTGTGGAATACTTAATAATTCAATAATTCTATTGTGAGTTTGTATACAGTGTATTAAACAAACTGTTAACTTGTTATTTTCTTTTATTTGCTTCTGTTAAATTCTTAGTTATTTGAATGGCTTCATATAGGTGATATTGTAAAACCCTTGGGGGAGAAGGGGAAAGTGGGTAAATGGTTAAAGGGCTTATTTAATTTGATGTTTTTACTAATTCTGTTGTTCTTATTATTAATATGTCTTTATTATCAAATATGAACTTTTATCACTTAAAAAATGAGCATTAATCTGTTTACTTGTTATCGAATAATGAATGATCATGAAAATGCAAAGAGGAATACAAATAGGTTAAAACCATAAACTTCTAATTATTGGGTTAGACTTTTCTAATCACTTATCAATTATGGTAAAATATAGAAAATGGTTGTTTTTCATTAGAAATTATCTCACTAATTAAGGGAGTAGTGGCTATGAGTACTTCTGAGGCTTACAAAATTGTTTTTTTCGATGTGGATGGGACTATTACAAACTATGAAAATGGAAATATTCCACAGTCCACAATTGAAGCTATAAAAATGTTATTAAGCAAAAGAATCAAGGTAGTTGCTGCAACCGGAAGACCATTATCAATGTGTAAAGAATTAAAGGCCATTGGAATAGAGACATTCATAACCGCAAATGGTGGTTATGTTAAGCACGGGGAAGAAATTATCCATAAGGTTCCTATGGATAAAAATATAATAAAGGAACTTATTGATTTTGCGAAAGAAGAAAATTCCGCCCTATCTTTTTATACTGAAGATTTCAGTATGAATGGAGTAGAGGATAAAGAAATCCTTAGTGCGTTAAAAGAAACTTTGTCATTGAATGAATATCCACAAACCAATCCTTTTATTTTTGATCAAGAGGTATTTTTGCTTTGTCTGTTTGCAAATGATGAAACAGTAGAAAGATATAATAAAAAATTCCCTGATTTAACATTTAAAAGGTGGCATCCATACGTGTTAAATATTTTAAAGGACGATGTATCAAAATCTCTAGCTGTAATGAAGACTTTACAATTTTTCGGTATAGATAGATCGGAAGCTATAGCATTTGGGGATGGTGAAAATGATATTGACATGTTAGAGCTGGTGGGTCTTGGTATAGCAATGGGAAATGGCAGTGAAAAACTAAAAAATGTTGCTGATTTTGTTACTAAAAAATCTAGCCAGGACGGAATATATTATGCACTAAAAAGATTTGGAATTATTTAAATTTTATAATTAGTGAGAATCATAGTGACAGAATGAGGAGGAAATTAGAATGAAGAATTATTATTTTATTGGTATTAAAGGGGCTGGAGTGAGTGCTTTAGCACTGTTGCTGCATGAGAAAGGATACAGTGTTCAAGGTTCAGATACCAATGAATACATCTTTACCCAAGAAAAGTTACTACAAAATAACATTAACATATTTAATTTTGGTGAGATAGAAAAAGCAATTGATTCTTATACAGAGATCATTGTAGGAAACTCTTTCAATCCTGATAACAATATAGATTACAGAATAGCTAGTAGGTTAGGCCATAAAATTATAAAGTACACAGATTTCTTATCAACCCTTAGTGAAGAATATTTAAGTATTGCCATATCCGGAACACACGGAAAAACATCCACAACGAACATTCTATCTCAATTAGATTGGCCTGCATTTACTGATATAAGTTACATAATAGGTGATGGGACTGGTGGAAATAAAAGAGTAGGCAACTTGACTGAAAAACCTGAGAGTTTATTTCTATTTGAAGCATGTGAATATAAAAACAATTTCTTGAATTACTCTCCTAAGATAACCATTATTACAAATATAGACTTTGACCATCCAGATGTTTTTAGGGATATAGAAGATACCAAATCTGTTTTTAGAGACTTTCTAAAAAACACGAAGGAGGTGGCCATTATAAATGGAGATGATGAAAATGTTTTACAGTGTATTGAAGATTTAGATATAAATTTAGTCAAGTTTGGATTTAGTGAAGATAACGATGCAGTTATTTCAAATGTTTGTGAGAATAATACTGAGATGTATACTATGTTTGATTTAGAGTACAAAAAACAACGATTCAATATTTATACTCCCTTCTTCGGAAAACATAATATTATGAATGTCGCAGCTGCATTGGTAACAAATTTATATTTAAATGGAGTACACAAATTACCAGGTAGTAATGTAATAGACTTAAAATATTTAAATGGAGCAAGACGTCGATTCCAAGAAACTCCTTGTAATAAGGCTATTATCATTGATGATTATGGTCACCACCCTACTGAGATCCGGGTAACACTAGAAGCATGCAGAAAAAAATACCCACAGAAAAAAATTATAGCAATCTTCCAACCACATACCATAAATAGATTTGAAACATTCTTAAATGATTTTAAAAGTGAGTTATCAAAAGCTGACCATCATTTTATTACTGATATATATAGTCCAGAAAACAGAGAAAATAAGATAGATAATACCAATGTAGTTAATCCAACGTATTCTTCAATGAGCATAAGAAACATTGAACAATATAAGGATGCAGTTTATTTATTCTTAAGTGCTGGCAACATAGAAAAATACAAAAGCGAACTCGTTAGCATTTTATCTTAAATTAAAAACCATAAAAGCATAGGCAGCTTTTATGGTTTTTTATATTATGAAGCTATTGTTTTTTTATTATTAAACATAGTTTTTAATGATGTATGTGTCAGAATTATAATCAATAATAGAAGTGAACAAAGAATCCCGATCATAAAAAAGATAGTTGAAACTTTAAAGTATTCATTGGTCGCTCCAGTAAGAACAGTACTTAAAGCGAATGAAAGTGTTGTAAAAGCATTAGCATTAGAATACACCCGACCTCTTAATTCTGAAGGGATCGCAAGGCCAAAATCAACACTAGCCAATATATTAAAAGTACCATATAAAAATCCTAATACAGTGATGAATAATACAAGGGGGAAAAAGCTTAAATCAAAGATAAGCGCACAATATAGTAAGGTAAAAGATAAAGGTAATATATTAATTAATCGATCTTTTATCCATTTCCGTTTTTTAATTATCTTAGGTCCAAGTACTGTTCCTGTAAATATGCCTACAGTTAGCCAAGTCATTAACAGACCGTAAAAAGATTTATTCATACTTACTTCTTGTAGGTATAACAACAAAAGAACTTGTAGACCACCAAAAGCAAATTCTAGGATTATCCAATAAAAATTTAACTTTCGAAGAAGCTTATTTCTATAAAGGAATTGGAACCCCTCTTTGATATGTTTTCCAAGAGAATCCTTTTTATCAAGTTTTCTTTGAGGGATCTTGATAAATAAGGTTAGAATGGCTGCGATTAAATAGGTTATTAAGTCAATAAGAATAACCACATAAGTACTGGTAAAGGCAATTAAAATCCCGGCAAGCGAAGGTCCGATAATATTAGAAATTTGTTGTGTGGCACCATTTAATGAAACTGCATTAGGGAAATGTGCTCTTGGTACGATATCGGGTGCAACAGCTAATCTAATTGGCGCATAAAAAGATTTTAGAACACCAATAAGAGCCAACATTGTAAAAATCAAATAAAGATTAGAACTGAGTAAGATACCTAGAATAAGAAGTGCTCGTAATAAATCAACTACAATAAGTGATTTTTTTCTGTTAAATTTATCGGTTAATGCACCAAGAAATGGGCCCAATAAAGTTGCTGGAAGGACTTCTATGGCAAAAGCAAGACCCATTAATAATCCAGATCCGGTCTTTTCCAAAATCAGAATAGGGAGGGCTATTCTTGTTAGGCCGGTCCCAAAAAATGAAATTGCCCCTCCCAAAAAGAAAAATCCATAATTTTTACTAAACAGTAATTTGGCAAACTCACCTTTTAAAAGTTTCATTAAGTCCCCACCTGATGTAATAATTCATTAATTTCAATAAGTAAATCGCTAAATTCCTCCTCGTTGGGGGAGATTTTTAAAGCTATTTCTATCTCACTTTTTGCCTCATTATATTCTTCTAATGCTTTATGAATATATGCTTTATTAAAATAAATCCATGGGTTATTTGTTTCAAACATTACTGCTTTAATAAGCATATTTTTTGCTTCAAGTAAATTACCCTCTTCATTATAGACAATAGCTAAATTTACATAAGCCTCCGCTTGGTTTGGCTTTAATTCTATAGCCTTTTTCAAATCCGCTCTTGACTCGGCAAGCATACCGATTTTTTGATATAGCGAAGCCCTATTTACATAGAGTTCTATTGTACTTGTATTTTGCTCCTCAATAATACGGTAATCATTTAAGGCATTATTAAAGTGTCCAACTGCTTCATATGCAAGGGCTCTATTTAGTAAGGCAGGTATATATTTAGGATTGATCTTTAGTGATTGTTCAAAGTCCTTAATTGCTTTAAAATAATCTCCGGTTAAGTAGTATAAATACCCGCGCGAATTCCAGGTAGTAATATTCTCTGGGTTAATAAATAAAGAATAATTATAGTCATCCAAAGCTTCATCCCATATATTTAGAGATGCTTTTGCATTACCACAATTTAAGTAGACTTCATCTTTAGGTAAACCTTCTTCCTTTACCCTATCATAGTAGTGAACTGCTTCTTCATATCGACCCATAGCTTGCAGGATATTTGCTTTGTTGTTATATAGATCCAGGTGGGAAGGTACCAAGTCTATTGCTTTATTTATATAAGATAGTGCTTCGTCATAATTTCCTCTGTCTTGTAATGCATATGCTGTATTGTAATTTAAAATAGCATGAGTCATAAGATGTTCACTTGAATCAAAAGTAAGGTTAAACTCTTTAATATTATCCTTTTCAATCTGTATGGCACGATCATATTCCCTGTTTTTGAAATAATAAAGCGCTCGTGAATTGTTTAACCAAAGTCTTTCCGTTACTGCTTGTTTATCTTTAAGTCCTTCAATATGGGAAAATCCTTTATCAAGCCACTCTTGGCCAAGCTGCTCATCTATATGCTTCGTTATAAAGGAACCGATAATATAGCAGACCTTGGCTTTAAAATACCTATCGTTAGATAGGTTTATACTTTCTTCTAAACATTTCATAGCAATATCGTTTTGTTTTAAGAGAACGTGCGATACACCTTTTAAACGAAGTAATTTGGCCTTGCGGTTGTCATCAAAGAAACCCCAGTATTTATCCATTAATATATCCACATAATAAATAGCTTCTTCATAACAAGCATTTCTCTTTGAAAAGAAAGCTGCTTCTTTAAATGACTCAGCCATTTCCTTACTGTCTTCTTGCAAAGAGAGAAGATTAGCATATTTCGTAGACAAATCCTTTTCATGATAGCTATGCCGCTGAATAGAGTCCCGCTCTGGATATTTTACTTCTAAATTTAGCCGCCTTTCACATTGTGATTGTATATCTTCACAACTAATAGCTTTTAATTTAGAAAGCGTTGAGTATTTTTCCGGGAGAAATTCCTCTGAGTAGGAACCAACCAAATAAAAATTCGCTTGATTCGCACGCTTTGAAAGTTGCTCAATAAAGCGTATGCTTGAGAAATCTGTTTTATCGATATTAGAAAAAATAAAAACAACTTTATCATTTTTACTTTGTAATCTTGCTGATTCAAGTAAAAAATTAATGATCCCATTTATTACTTGATAGACAAAGCTTAGAGTAAACGAGGTTGGATTTTGTTCTTGTGGGATTTCTAACCCTAATGAAACGTCTTTAAATAAATCATTTTCATCTTTTAACCATGGCATCAAATAAAAAAGGGGTTTTTTATACTTAACCAAAAGGTTAGAATGTTGAGGTTCAAGTTTATCTAGCTGTTGATACACTAATTGTTTTGCCGTATAAAAGGATTCAGTAGGCAAACAAGCACTGGAGGTATTGTATACATAACACTTCTCTAATAATAAGGATTCGTTTAATTGATTTAGTAGTTGATCAGTTTGTGCGATATTGCCGTTTAATAAAAATACATTAGATTCATTGGAAAGGAATACAGAATCTAACAAACGTGTTTTTAAGTTTTCCATTGTAAAAAACCCCTATATTATTTTTTTAAAAATTAAGGCTCTTTTCACGTATGGAAAAGAGCCTTAATTGCGCTATTTATTCTACAAAGCCCTAGGTGCTATGTAATTCCAGATAGCATTAAATGTAAATGTGAATGTATTAAGCCCAGCCGCCTTCATCAATGTAACCTAAGCTATGAGTTTTAACGTGCTCAAATTTAGCCATTTTAACAGATTTCATGTTCAACAACTCCTTTCGTTTGATTTTGTAAAATTTTACAAGGTAAATATATTAAATATTTTTAAGTTGGTCAATCGAATATGCATAATTGCATAAAAATTCTGATGATTTGGTCATATGGATTTCTCTATAAGATTTGTCGGGCTCCTCAGGCTTTAACCTCCTCAATTAGCAATTAAAATGTTCACCCCATAGAATACAAGAGCCGCTTAATAAGGAGATCGGCGCCTTAATTTCTATAAATTTTGATTATTTAAAAATATGCAAACTTTCATATTTTACAATCATTTATTGATTTAGAATATTCGTTGAGACAGGTTGGTAGTAAGTGGAAAAAGGCATGTAACCTTTCAATAAGCTAAGGAAAGAGGTCGAATATTTGAAAACTATAAGCAGAAGAATTCAATTAAGTGGCGGAAATAAATGTTTTGTCAGATGCCCCGGCTGCTATAACTTCTTTAGTAATAAAGATTATGTTACTGAAGATCTCTTGGATTTTCTAACTCAATTAAAAGATAAAGTGCTGGTTCCAAAAGTAACGATGTCTGGTGGTGAGCCATTAGCGAGAGAAGATATGCCATATATACTCAGTGCTCTAAAGGAACTGGGTTATCGGATTAATCTTGATACGGTGGGGCTTTCATTAATCAGAGATGTAATAGTTGGACAAAACACATTAGTAAAAAAAATCTCTTCTGAAGATATTATCAGCTCGATTGATGTAATCGGCATTCCGTTTGATGGTTCCTCGGACGACTTAATGAATATGTTCCGGCGGGGGTTAAAAGTAGATGAGATATTGGGAATCTTAGATGACTTAAGTTCAAAGGGAGCAAATATTTGCATTAATACTGTAGTCCATAAAAACAACTATGATGACATTCAAAACATTTATGAGTTAATCAAGCCTTACCAATCGATTACAAAATGGCAATTGTTTCAGTTCATGCCAATAGGGCCGGGTGGGTATAAAAATCGATTAAAGTATGAGTTAGCCGACCAACAGTTTGAGAATCTAAGGGAGGCTCTAGACTTTGATACTGTTATAGATATCCAATTGAAATCCAGGCTAAACAGGAAAAACAAATACCTATTGATTGATGGAGAAGGGGTAGTGTGGATTCCTAGACAAAATGAACATGATCATTGGCTAACAGAAGATGAAAATAACGAGAGGATTCTTATAGGCAATATTAGTGATGAAAATGCAGTTGATAAAGTATTAGATCAATTGGAAAAATACGATAAAGTTTTAGCTGTAAATTAAGCAAGTGCGATAGAAGGATACTAATATATTAGCAATCTAGAAAGGAGGAAGTAAATATTGAGAGGTTTTATTCTCTTAAAGCCTGAAGCAGTCCAAAGGAACTTAATTGGGAAGATTATTTGTTTCATTGAAGACAAGGGTTTAAAAATCACGGGATTGAAGATGCTTACGCCTACAAGGGATCAGATTCAGAGTATGTATCATGACCGTAAAGATTCTCCCCATTATGAAAACCTCATCGATTTATGTCTGGATGGTCCTGTGGTGGCCATCGTAATGGAATCCCCATTAGGCATTGATTCAGCAGAAATATTAAAGGACTTACAGGGGAAGCATGATATTCCTGGAACCATTAGATATTATTTTTCTTCCCATCCCACAAGGGGAGTTCTGCATTGCTCGTCCCCGGGAGAAGTATATAGAGAATCGTCAATTTTCTTCTCTGAAAATGAATTAAATGTCTATAGGAAGGTTTTGGATGACTGGATTATTAGCTTACAAAAGTCAAAGGTTTAAATAAACTTTCAAAAAATATTAATAAAATTAGGAGATATTAAAGATGGCTAGTTCAACTATACTGAATGGTAGTTTATTTGAAGAAATGTTTAAAAACGCTAACATGTATGATCAAAATGAAAGCTTTCCTCATGATAATTTCAAAGGAATTGCTGATGAGGAGCTGCATTTGGTAACTTTGCCCGTTGAACTGGGAGGAAAAGGTTATACACCAGAACAGACTAGCAAATTAATAACTGAAATTAGTTCTTATTGCTCATCTACTGGTTTGTGTATAGCCATGCATTACTATACTTTGGCCGGTTTAGAGTCCCATATTGATAACCCTTATGTAAGAAACATGTTTCAGGAAATTGCAACAAAAGGTAAGTTTATTACTTCCTTTAATCAACCGAATGTCATGTTAACTGCTGCTATATCGTCTAAGGAGAAACAAGCTTATACAAGTATCCAAATTAATAAGGTAGCAGGTGGATATATCGTCAACGGAATTAAACCGTATGTTTCAGGGATTGAGTGCGCAAGTTATATTCCTATCTTTGGAGATCAAATTGGATTTGAAGAAGACGGTTTTGATTTGGGTATTACGGCTTTAATTTTAGAAAAAAGAGATAAGGGTGTAATCATAGAAGAAGAATCCTGGAACCTCTCAGGAATGAGGGCTTCTAAAAGCAATAATGTAATACTCGAAAACGTATTCGTTCCCGAAGAGAGGGTAATTGGAAGACCATTTTATGGTATTGAAGATACAAGTGAATTGGTTTACTGGTCCAGGCTAGCCATTTCATCTGTATATCATGGGATCTCAATTGCTTCATTTAACCATACCAAGGATTTAGTAAAACAAAGAACAGATAGAATATCAAAGAAAGCACTGTCTTTTTTGCCAGGCGTCCAATTTAAGGTTGCCGATATGAAAATAAAATTGGATACCTCTTTTAGCCAGCTATTAAATTACTCAAACCAACTTGAAGAGGCATTAAAACTTAATAGATTTCCCAATGACCTAAACATAACTTCCATGGTAACCAAAGCATATTTATCAAATGCAGCGAATGACATCGTTTGGGATGCCATGCAAATTGAAGGTATGGGTAGTTTAAATAAAGGAAATCTCTTAGAGAGGCTATATAGAGATGTAAGAGCAGCAACCTTCCATCAACCAACTGAAGATCTATTAAAAGAGTTGTTAGCGAAGAAAACACTAGGTGTCATTACTCGTAAAAATAGATGGGCTTAGGGGAAAAAGTAAATTGAAAAACTATTTTACATTAAATTCAAATTTGACGAAAAGTTATTTCTGGATCATATCATTTTTAGGGAAATACAAAGGCGGATTCATTGTCCTGTTAATGACAAGTTTAGTCATATCGGCCATTGAGCTTTCAATTCCGAAATTCATTCAGTATTTTATTGATGAAGTAATTCCAACCAATAATGAGAAACTTTTTATACAGCTTTTGTTGATGCTTTTTTTATTAATCGTAGTCATGCTGGGTTCTATGGCCATGAAGGAGTACTTACAAAAAACTGTTCAGGAGAAAGCAGCAAGAGATTTACAACTAACATTATTTAAAAGCCTAAGATTACTTGGCTTTTCCTACCATGAAAAGACACCCGTCGGCGAGACACTATCTCTTTTTAATACTGAAGTAACTGCGGTGAAGAAGATTTATGAATTTTACTTCCCTCAAATACTAGAAAAGACATTTATTCTAATTATCACTTCTGTTTTTATGCTTACCATGAACTATAAAATCTTCTTTTTAATTATTCCTTGTTTTTTATCTTACTACACAATAGGGCCTTACTTTGAAAGAAAAGCAATGAAATGGTTAAAAGTTGCTAGAGAAAACAGAATTACTAGTAATAAAAAGATTTATGATAGCATTACTTCAATTTTAGAAACACGTATTTTAAATGGCCAAAAGTGGGCAATGAATAGCTTACTAAGTAGTTTAAGGAAGTTCCATGATTCTCACTTAAGTGCGAATCTTTATGCTTTTCTTAGAGGAACTGTACGGAGATTAACAATTTACTTAGGAGCTTTAATTTTTTTTATATTAAGTGCAAAATCCATACAAAACGGTACGTTGACCATTGGAGAGTTTGTAGCATTAACTTTTTATTACTATCGATTAATGACCGACTTAACTCATTTGGTTACCTCCTTAACAGAACAACGAATTATCATGTTACAAGCTGAAAGGCTTTATAACTTTGCTCATTTAGAGCCAAAAGTTAAAGAACCTATTGCTCCTCAAAAAATTGAAAAGATCCAGGGAGCCATTGAGCTACATAATGTAAGCTTTGGATACTTGAAAGAACGTCCATTACTCAAAGATATAAATATCAATATTAAACCAGGTGAAAAAGTGGCTATTGTTGGTTCAAGCGGAAATGGAAAATCTACTTTATTAAAGCTAATAACAAGATTTTATGATCCGGATCAGGGACATATTTCATTGGATGGAGTAAATCTCAAAGAGTTAAGCTTTTCAACAATTAGAGGCTCCATAGGATACGTCTTTCAAGAAACATATTTGTTTGGGTTTTCTGTTAGAGAGAATATTCGCTTCGGTTATCCCGAAGCCTCCAATGAGGATATCGTTAAGGCAGCAAAGGCTGCAAACGCTCATGATTTCATAATGAATCTTCCTAATGGTTACGATACTTTGTTAGGAGAGAGAGGAGTAAAGTTGTCAGGCGGTCAAAGACAAAGAATAGCAATAGCAAGGATGTTCATTAAAAACCCATCCATTTTACTGCTGGATGAAGCCACCTCCGCCCTCGATAACGAAAATGAAAAAGATGTTGTTAACGCTCTCGACTCTTTATTAAAGAATCGCACAACTATTGCAATCGCTCACCGATTATCTTCAGTAAAGAATTACGACAGGATTATCTTAATCGATAACCAAACAAATTTAGAAGAAGGAAGTTATGATGATCTAATCAGCAAGAAGGGAGCATTTTATAAACTAGCTGTTGGAGGTCAGTAAACAATATATTGGAGAGAAAAACTTGGAAAATACAAAGTGGATACTTAAATTCGTAAAGATAATTAAATGGTCATTTGCTTTGGGTTTACTTTTTACTATTATCAAAACTGTTTCAAACTTATCGTTAATAGCTATTCAAAAATTTATTATTGATGATGTTTTTATTGAATCAAAATATCACCTGTTAGTATACCTACTGTCGTTCTTTTGTTTAGCTATTTTCACTTTCAACTTATTTCATATTTTGGCTGCACGTATTCTTGACAAGAACGCGTTTAGGTTAAATCGAATATTATCAAAAAGCCTATTGGCAAAACTTCAGAAACTGCCTACAGAAGTAATTCAAAATGAACGTACTGCTAAATTTGTGAACAATTTTACAGGTGACATTGAAGCGGTAGCTAGAATGATATCTATCAATATACCAGAACTCGTTCAGCACTTTTTCACAGCAGTAATCTTAACTATATTTATTGGAGTTGCCAGCCCAGTAATTCTCATACTCGTAGTAGTTTTAAGTATTTGCTATATATTTATAGTCAAATACTACACCAATAGGATTAAGGCGCATTCAGCTGCTGTTCTTGAAAAAAGAACAGAGCTTTTGGTGAACATTGAGGAAAGTGTCTCTGCCACAAGAGAAGTTTTAGCCTATAACCGAGAAAAGTGGGAAGAAGAAAGATATAAGAAAAACTTTTCTCAGTACTTTAGTGAGGTTAAAAAAGAGAGCGGGATTATAAATAAGCAAATAATTTCAAGTCAATCTTTAAAATGGGCAGCATTATTCATCATCCTAGCATATGGTGGGTACCTGGTGATGACTGATCAGCTATCTTTAGGTATGTTTGTGGTTATATATCAATTTTCTACTCAGCTTATGGATTCATTTCAAACTCTATACGATTTTGTTATGAAGATCCCAATAAATATGGCATCTGTGGATCGCCTTAAAAGTGTTATGGATAAAGAACAACTTAATGATGGGAATATTATAATTTCACAACCTATAGAGTCAATAAAATTTAAAGACGTTTCTTTCAAGTATTCTGACCTAAAAGAGAATGTATTAGATGAAATGTCTATAGATATCCCTATTAATAAGAAAATTGGAATTGTTGGTTCTAGCGGTTCAGGTAAATCGACGATTGCGCAGCTTTTATTAATGAATTACAAAGCAAATAAAGGTGAAATTTTAATTAATGGTACTGAAATTAACGATTTAAATAGAAACGGATGGACTAACAAAATAACGATTGTCTTCCAAGATCCTTATTTTTATCCAGACACCATTTTAAATAATATATTGATGGGGTCCGAACAACATAGTATTGAAGAAATTATTAAGGTTTGCAGGATAGCCCATATACATGAATTTATTTCGTCTTTAGACAAGGGATACGAGACGCAGGTTGGTGAGAGGGGTATTCTACTTTCTGGTGGACAAAGACAAAGAATAGCTCTAGCTAGAGCATTATTAAGAAATCCAGAAATCCTTATTATTGATGAAGGAACATCGGCTCTAGATTTGGAAACAGAACGGAAGGTATTAAGGGATTTGGATGAGTTTCGAAAGGATAGGACAACCATTATTATAGCTCACAGGTTATCTACAATTCAGAATTCAGATTTAATACTAGTAGTAGATAAAGGGAGAATTGTAGGGAAAGGTAGTCACAATACTTTACTTAATAATAATAGCTCCTATAGCCGGTTAACTAATATTGTTTAATGAGAGAAGGGAATTTATGAATACATCAAAGGAAAATTTATATTCAGCTATCAAAGAAATTCTTAATGAAACTCTTGGAAGTGATAAAGAAATTGGAATTGAAGAAGACTTAATATCTGTAGGTTTAGATTCACTAAACACTGTGAGTTTAATATTAGATTTAGAAGAACACTTCGATATCGGCTTCGATGATAATGAGCTCTTAACAGAAAACTTTTCTAGTATCGAGAAGATTGCAACAAAGATTATAGAGAAAACCGGGAACAAATATGTTGCTGCAAACTGAGAATAAACAAGGGTTTGTTTGGTTTTATAATATTAATCAGGAACAAGCCTGGAATCAAGTTAAAGCATTCCCAAGTATATCTGATAATCAACAAGATAACCTCATGATTCAACAAGAACAACAACTTCTTCTGATTGCTAACCCGCGTGATACCGTCTTAATAAGACAAGATATTAATGCAGAGTTTTTATCATATCTAAGAACAAATGGAATCCAATTACCAACAATAGTGAAAATAGAGGATTCACACAGTATACCACGTGATATTTTGCAAAGTGACACAATGTTTGTACCTTATATTGTTACCAATGAATTATATCAATTGTCATTGGCAAGAAACTTTCCCTTATTTGGATGCAAAAGTGAGTTGGTTAAAAGAGTCAATGATAAATTTTATTGTAGGCAGATGATTAAAAGTTTGGGCCTCCAGACTACTGCAGGTTATTTTTGTAACAACTTAGATGAACTGTTTTCAGCTTTTGAAATGCTATTAAAGCAAGGGTTTAATAAAGTAGTTATAAAAGTTCCGTATGGTTCGTCTGGCAAAGGATTGAAAACTTTTGAAGACCAAAGAAAGTTCAATAGTTATATCAATTTCTTAAAAAGAAGAGGTCATAGTAATTTTTCATTATTAATTGAAGGATGGCATCAAGTTGATCGTAATATAAATGCACAGCTGCTTATTGATGATAAAACAGTAAGAATCCTTTCTATTACTGAACAGCTTATAGATAAAAATGGTATGTATCTGGGAACTAATTTCTCTAGTAAATTTAGTGAGTCAGTTTTAAATAATTATAGGAGAGATCTAACTAAAATTGGCGAGCATCTTCAATCAGAGGGATATAAAGGTATTGCCGGTATTGATTCTATTATTGATAAAGACGGTATATTATATCCTGCTGTTGAGATTAATGGCCGTTTTACCCAAGTCACCTACTTGCTACCAACAGTAAAGAAATTGAAAGAATCGTATAACTTTATTCAAAGTCGATTTGCTAGATTAAGTTCGGATAAATACCATGAATTTAGCGATATATATGGAGAACTAAGTAATAAATTGTATCCTTGTCCAGATAACAACTTCTTAATATATACCTTTGCTAGCATAAAAGATAATGTAAGCAGCACTACAAAATTTCGAATTTTTGTACTCTTTTATGGGAATTCTCAGAAAAAAATTAACGAAATGATAACTGAATTTGAAGAGTTTCAAAAATATTTATGAGGGGACAACGGCTATGAGTTACTATTTAGTCAACCTTGAGGAATACTATTGTAATTGTGGATTTTCATTTATTAACCAAAGAGAAAACGGCGATTTTACTGGAAGTGGCTCTTCGTATCCGGCTGAGCAACTACCATCATCTGAAAAGGTAATAAAAATCCACGAAGTGCCATTTCATTTCCCATCGAAGGAAAAGGGAAAGTTTAATAATATAGAATTCAATGAACAAAAAATAAAGGTCAAAGAGGACTCTTATCAAGCCATACATGTCCTGGGGGCTGCTGATAATGGCTCATTCTTAGAACCCATATCACTTATAGACCAACAAGGATCGGTTTCCAAAGTTATGTTAGGTTTTACAGATTGGGTTGACTATGAGCCGAAATTTAATGATTTAAAAGCAATAGTGTGTAAAGGAGTTCACTCTGCTCAATTAGGTTGTTTAGAAGGGATGCAATGTACCATATGGTACCAAAAGGTAAAAGTTCCTACCGGTGTATTATTTAACGAAATTAGACTAGGAGATAACCCTGGTATGCATATTTTCTCATTAACATTAGAAAGGAGCACTAAAAATGTTAGGTGATATTTCTCCTTTAAAAGAAAGAATCCATGGTGCAAATTGTATTACGTTAGCATTTTCAAATGTTCTTAAGTACAAACAATATAAGAACTATAAGTATATATGGAAACAATGTGGAATGAATTATATTAAGAAAACTAACAATGCAGGTTATCTAAATGCAAAATTTTTGTCAATTACAGAAGAACTAATGTTAGGTGATCCTATTTATGCAAACTTTGTAGAACATGATTCTGCTGAAGAAATGATTCTCTCCATTAAATCCTACATAGATAAAGGGGAACCTGTAATTGTATTTGTAGATACTTTTGAACTGAGTTATCACATGTGCTACAAAGACAAGCATGCTAAACACTGTTTGATTATTACAGGGTATGAGGGAAACACCTTCAACTTTGTTGATGATTTTTATCAAATTCAGGATGTGATATCCTTTGAAACATTAAAAAAATCTACAGTTTTGAGATTAGATCATGATATTACCCATGGCATTATTACTGTGGAAATTAAAAATAAATTAATGGATTCTAAGGAAGTAATCTTATCTACTATTGCGACTAATAATATGGCCCTAGAAGGTGAGTTAAATATTGATAGTAAGGTAGGGGACATTGAAGTAGTTCACAAAGGTCTTAATGGAATACAGGCCTTTATTGAGGAATATGCGTCTTATGCAATGAATAATGAATTTCTGACAGAAGATACTTTTGATGACTTATATACCATATTATCAAGAATATCGAACACCCGATATTTATATTCGTCCTTCTTATCGAGGGAGAAGCAAGAATTTTCATCTGAACTATTTAATAGCTTATTTGAAGGATACTTTCATTCAGGTCAAGAATGGAAAGTGTGTTCCAATATGATGATAAAGGCAGCAAAAGCAAAGCCCCATAAAAAAAGCGAACTTTTTAATCGGATGATAAAAAAATTGCATTCCATAAATGATTTGGAATTTGAGCTGCTAGATAAAAGTAAGAGGTTTGTAGAAATTACTAAACGTGAAGTAAATGAGGTGCTAGAAAATGGAGTTAAATAAGTCAGGAGAAGTTGAGTTAATACTTACCTTATCGAAATTAAGTGTTAGTAAAGAGGAAATTACAAAAGTTCAAAATCTTTTAGAAGTATCTATAATTGATTTTGATAAACTTATATCCATGCTTTTTCTCCATAGAACTAGTATGCTTTTTTATAAGAACTTGAAAAAATTTAATCTTACTTCCTATTTCCCTAATAAGCTGGTGGGCTTACTAAGCTTAATGTATACAGGCAATAAAATGAGAAACACATACTATTATGATCATACTGCTAAAATCTTTAATGACTTCTACAATGAAGGGATTAAGTGTATTCCCTTAAAAGGTACCATTCTGAATCACCAGGTTTACAGGGACTATGGTTTAAGATATAGCGGCGATATGGATATCCTTATCCAAAATAAAGACTTAAAGCATGTAACGAGTATACTTAATGAGCATGGCTTCATACAAGGCTATCTTAAAGACGGAGCTATTGACCCGGCAACGAAAGAACTTAAGATGTTCCATAGATTGTCTACACACGAGTTAGTACCTTTTTTGCTAGAAACCAATGAAGAAACTTGTGAGTTTATTGAATTCGACGTGCAATTTGATATTTTTAATAGAGCTAAAAATATGAGGGTTAATTACAATTTGGAAAACCTGTTTGAAACCTCAAAGGAAATAAAAATAATTAATAATAAAGCAAAATGCTTTTCCTTAAAGCCAGAATACAACGTACTTCAGTTGAGTTCTCATCTCTATCAAGATGCCACAAGAATTCAAGGAATAAAGGAAAGAAAGGATCAAGAATTAATTAAGTATGTTGATGTTTATGAATATATTTTAAAGTTCCAGAATGATATAAACTGGCCAGAGTTTTCTGAAGAACTAATTGAAAATAAAGTAAACCATATTGTTTATTATGCTTTATACCATACAGAGTTATTATTTGGTGAATTTATTGATTCTCACTTTATGAATTCAATTAAACCTGAAAATTTATCCTACTTAGATGTATTTGGAGTAGAGGAAAACACTAATCATAATTGGGAGATTCCTTTCTTAGAACGTTTCTTTAATTCAAATAGAATTAAGGAGCTCGAAAAATTAGATGAATCAGATATGGTTGAATCAGAAAGATATAGAAATATAGTTTCAAGTTTAGGGAAATAGTAATAATTTTTGGCGCTATTTATTGAATAAAGCTTGAGGAGATAATAATTGAAGTTATTACTATGCTTGTGTTTTCAGGTTACAAGTTGATTATTTTAAATATGTAGAAAGGGATAACCCACTTACCGAAAGGTGATGGGTTATTTCTCTTCTAAAATACTGTATACTAAGTATATGGAGTTTTTTGGAAGGGGAGTTTTATGGATAAAGAGAGGCTAGGAAGGGAATTAAAACGTTGGAGAAAAATAAGGGGTTTTACTCAAAAACAATTAGCAGAAAATGTGTGTCATCAAAGTGAGATCAGCCGGTTGGAAGCTGGAGAGGTCTTTCCAAGTATTGATGTACTTCATTTATTAGCTCGTAAATTAAAGATACCATCCACCTATTTTTTTGAGGTTTTAATACATGATGATGTCGAATATAAAAAAGCATTCAAAGAAGAAATCCTAACCTTATCTAAGAATAAAGACTATAAAAAGATTTACCAAATGATTGATGAGGTATTGCCTCAAAAAGAAGCTATCCATCCTGAATTAAAAAAATTTCTCTTATGGCAGTACTATATAGCTGCATATACTTTAAATAAAATTAATTCAAAAAGTTGTATTACAGAATTAAACCTTTTATTGCAAAAGGATACTTACGGCACTGATGTTTTTTTAGACTTACACATAAAAAATTCATTAGCTAATATTCTGGCAGAGAATAAGAGCTATGCAGAAAGCGATGCAATTTACGAAGAGATATTAGTTGAAAAAGTAGTATCAAAGTCCATAGATATTTTAAAAGTAAAATGTAATTATAACTTTGGTAAATCACTATTTTTAAGAAAGAAATATCACCAAGCACTCCAATATACAAACCAAGGAATTGCATTATCTCAAATTCTTAATGACATGTCATTAATTGGGCATCTCTATTGTCAAAAGGCATATATTTTAGAGTGTATTGATGGAGAGTATGAAGAAATATCTTCAAACTTTAAAAAAGCATATCTCTTTTTTGACATACTGGAATTAACTTATCATAAAAAGATTCTGCTTGATAAAAAGAAACACTACATATAAAACCCCCTTTGTTTAGACTGCACCCCTTATAGTAGATGTTGAAAAACCCACAGTTGGGCAACATTGACTTAAGGGGTGATTTTTATGGCCAAAAAAGGGCAAAGGTTACAAAGTTATTCTTTGGAGATTAAAGCGGAAGCGATCCAGTTAAAAGAAGAAGGTTTTTCAGCACAACAGGTAGCTGACAAACTAAATATCCCAAGCAGAAATACTGTAAAGACTTGGTGGAGGAAATATCAAAAAGAAGGACAAGCATTTTATTTAGATAATAGGGGTCGAAGGAAAGAGTATACAGATCAAGAGCGTTACATTCGGAAATTGGAAATGGAGAATTCTGTTTTAAAAAAGTTTCAGGAAATCTTGATGAGGGAGGGAAGAAATTAAAGTTTCAGGTAGTTGATCTCTTAAGAGAACAATTTAATGTAGCGGAACTTTGTAAATTTCTTGGGGTATCAGTAAGTGGATACTACAAATACAAAAAGTATATACGTTTTGATAGGGATGTTGAATTGAAGCAGCTGATTCTGCAATTATATGAGAAATCCAATAAGCAATGGGGTTATCGGCGTGTTCATATGGAACTTCAGGAAGAATACCGAATGCAAATCAATCATAAAAGAGTCTTTCGACTCTACAAGGAACTTGGAATTCAATCAATTATTCGGAAGAAACACAGATCTTCAAACTATAATCAGTATAAGCGCACTGAACCAGAAACGATTACAACAAATATCATCAATAGAGACTTTTCGGTTGACCAACCTAATAAAAAGTGGGTTACAGATATCACTTCCTTTTCAATCGGGGACGAAAAGTTACACTTATCTGCCATAATGGATTTGTACAATAATGAGATTATTGCATACGAAATGGCAAGGAATAATAGTGAAACGATGTTCGTAATAAAAACTGTATACCAAGCTGTTCAAAAAGAAAAGGATGTGCAAGGTGTCATCCTCCATAGCGACCGGGGAACACAATACACATCCAAACTTTATCAAGACACGCTCGAATCCTATGATATTCAACCAAGCATGTCCCGTCCAGGCAATCCATTCGATAATGCCTGTATTGAAAGCTTCTTTTCCCATTTAAAAACAGAAGCTTATCATCCCTATTCTGTACAAAATATTGAAGAATTAGAAGCAAAAATCCATCAATATATTCATCATTACAATCATATAAGGAGACAAAAGCGGTTAAATAAACAGTCGCCAGTAAATTATCGTCGCCAGAATCTTATAGCATAAGGAAATGGGTCCCTCAAAAGGAACTCACAAATTATTTAAAGTGCACTACTTGATATGGAGCAACGCATGATACCGTCATAGGGGAGCTAGTTGTGTTACAAACCTGCTTCCTAGAGCGAGAATCATGCGTGACGAGGCTCCATGTCAAGTAAATAAAAAGAATGAAATAACTAAAATAAAACCGAAAGGGAGCCATTTCCAAAAGGAAACAGCTCCGGTTTTTTAATATCTCCACTATATGGGGGCTTGACCAATTAAAGGGGGTTTCAGTTTGTAGACAAAAAGAGTTCGGAATAGCCTCATTCCGAACCCTTTTTTTCATTTTTTGTAGGACTTCAAGTAATTACAGAGAATTGCAGACCTCTCCGAGGTTATCATTTAGGCCATTTCTGGACCTTGCCAAGTCCAGTTGGCCATTTTCTTCAAATTCATGGCAGCGAAAGTAAGCATCGCCTGCATCGACATTTTTTTAAGTCCCCTGAGGGTTGTCCAACGCATGCCATGCTTTTCTTTTGCATCTGCGAATACTCGTTCAATTGTTTCTTTGCGTTTTTCATAGATCGGTTTGACGTCTTGATGGTGGCGAAGATGATCTGCTTCTTCCACATGTTCCTCCCACACATGACGTTGAATCAGTTTTTGATGTGCTTGACTCTGTGTGCATTGAGACAAGAAAGGGCATCCAGCACAAATTCGAGGATCTGATTTATATTGACGATACCCTTCCTTTGTAGTTGTAGTATATTTTAATATCTCACCAGTTGGGCAAATGTAACAGTCAAAATGCTCATCATAAACATACTCATGTTTTCTGAAGAAACCCTCTTTTGTGCGAGGTCGTGTGTAAGGTAAAGCAGGTGTGATGTCGTTTTTCAATAAGTAGCTCGTGATAGCAGGTGTTTTATAGGCTGCGTCTGCCGCAACAGCTTTTGGTTTACTAACTTTCTCAATGACTTGTTCTACCAATGGCTCTAAAATATGACTATCATGCGTGTTACCAGGGGTTACAATTGCGCCTAACACGAAGCCGTTGCGGTCTGCGGCCGCATGGAAAGAATAAGCGAACTGTTTTGTACGCTCATCTTTTACATAGTAGCCACTCTCTGGATCTGTTGTACCTTCCTTGATTTCTTTGTATTCTTCTTTATCAAACTTATCTGGTGGAAACGGCTTTTTTCCATGATCCTCGCGGTCTTGGTTAATCTCCTCTTGAAGGCGTTCTTGATAAGCACGGGTTTCTTTTCGAACAACTTTCTTTTCAAATTTGCGTTTATTTGCACTCGCTTTTACATGAGTAGAATCTACAAAAACGTGTTCAGCACTAATTAAATTCTTTTCAGCTGCGGTTTTTAAGATTCGGTAAAATATTTGTTCAAAGAGATCGGTGTCTTTAAATCGGCGCTCATAATTTTTACCGAAAGTTGAGAAGTGAGGAACTTTATCGTGAAAGCCATATCCTAAAAACCATCGATAAGCCATATTCGTTTTCAATTCTTCAATTGTTTGACGCATGGAGCGAATACCGAAGGTATATTGAATAAATGTGAGTTTAATTAATATTACAGGGTCAATACTTGGGCGGCCTTTTTCTGAATACTTATCTTTTACCAAGTCATAGATGAATGAGAAATTAATCGCCGCTTCAATTTTGCGGACCAAATGGTCCGCCGGTACAAGTTCGTCTAAAGCAACCATTTCAATTTGATCCCGTTGAATTGGATTATGTTTTGAAAGCATTTAAATCACCTCAAGCATTGTATTACTTCTATTTTAAAATAAAAAACATACTAAGATTAGTAGTGCTGACCAAGGCATTGGTTGGCACTACTATTTTTTTATATAGTAGAAGTGAAGAATAGGTCGTTGCAGTCTTAGGATCTTAGAATCCGTACAAAAAACTGACCTTCTTCACTTACCTTATTCGAATCAGGTTTAAGTATGTTGGATCCTTGAGATCGTGTATAAGAAATGGGAGTCGATAAGAGTAAGTGAGGGAACTTCAAAACTTTTTTGGGGGAAATAACGTGAAACATGTCATCGCATTTGATGTAAGTATGGGCAAAAGCTACATGGTAATTTACAACACACTAAAAAAGTGTATTTATGAAGGAGAAATCAAGCATTCACGGCCTGAATTTGAAAACTTAAAGAAGAGGATCGACAGATTAACAGAAGGTTATGGTGAACAGCCACATATTGTATTTGAATCAACTGGGGTCTATTCCAGGCAATTGGAGCGGTTTATGAATGTAAATGGTTTTTCCTATTGTTCCTTGAATCCCCTGGAAGCTAAGCTCCAGTGCGACTCCTTGAGGATCCACAAAACGGATAAGAGTGATGCCCACCAACTTGCCCTTACCCACTTTTCAACGCAAAGGACTAATCGAAATGGCACAGAAGATCTTTTTCTCCAATTGAAGTCGCTATCCCGATTTTACAGTGAACTTGATGACGAGTTATCCGTAACACGCAACCGCATGCATAAAGTTATTCAGCTAACCTTTCCGGAACTGGAAAAAATCTTTACAACCAAATCAGAGCTATTCCTCAATATTGTTCAATTGTACCCACATCCAGACTTGGTGCTCCAACATTCAAAAACGGTTATAAAGAACAAAATCCGGACAAACACTGATAAGAATATTTCTACCGCAAGGGCTGAAAAAAAAGCTACTCAATTGCTTGAAGCAGCGCATTTATCATTTCCTGCCGTTTCGTCAACCGATGTCCTGTGTAGCCAGCTGATATCTTACGCTAGGCGTTACCAGGAACTCCTATCCATGAAAGAAAGGTGTATCGAGGACATGGCGCAACTAGCAGAAAGCCGGGCTGAATACCATATTCTCCTCAGTTTCCCGGGGATTGGCTCAAACACCGCAGTACGTCTAATGGCAGAAATAGGGGATATTAGACGTTTTGAAAACAATAAGCAGCTAAACGCATACGCTGGTATTGATATTCGCCGTTACCAATCAGGTAAAACCTTTTACAAGGACAAGATTAATAAACGTGGCAATAAGCATTTACGTAAGCTCCTTTTTATCATTATCCAGAACATGATTAAACTACGCCGTTTCAGTCAAAACCATATTGTTGATTATTACGATAAATTAAAAACGCAACCCTATAACAAGTGCCATAAGGTTGCATCCATTGCCTGTGTGAATAAGCTTTTGAAGATTATCTTCCACCTTATTACACACAATATGAACTATGACTTCCGGTTAGCCACCCAATCATAGTTTAGTACATAATACCACAAAGGCAGGTCTAGTTAAAAAACGCGAAATCACTAGGCCTATTAGGTATACCTATAAATCTGGCCCCTCTTCAAACACAACGTTGAAGGGGATTCATTTATACAGAAAATAAATTAACGGTTTAAAGGTGCTTGACTAATCGTAAGAAAGACTGCAGACAAGCACGATTTTCATCGAGTTTGTCGACAGTCTGAAACCCCCTTTATTAAAGGGGGTTTTATACATAAACAAAGTTTATGTATTAGGTAATTGAGGTGCGTGCTCCCATGGTAAGTCTGTATTGGGATCGGTAGTAGCTACATCGGTTGCAGCTTGGCTAATTGGAGAAAGCGCAATAGCTGTAATCGTTACCGATAGAAAGCAAGATAAAATTTTTTTACTTAATTCTTTTTTCATAATAATCTCCTTTTATTAACTTATTTATAGTAATAAAATACCAAATAAAAGGAGGGATAAATATGCAAATATGCATATTTGTTGAAAGATTCAAACTATTCAAGAGGCATCTGCGCTATTTCCTCACGACAAATGACCCATCTATTTTACAACCACTTTATTTCATATTCATTGTAGGTATCGATATAGTATTGTATTTTTCCAGCTAGAAAACCGTGGAGTCTTCCCATTATAAAATCACGGGATGATATATAGCAGGTTTATATAGACTGCTTTACTTATTATAAATTTTATGTTTATAATTTAACTATAAAGTCCATATATTAAAAAAAGAGATCCTGGCTGTCACCAGGACCTCAATGTACAGCAAGCTGCATGAAGTGCAGCGGCCAATCCTGAATAGAAGTAGTCCTACTCACATTTTGGCGATGTGCAGGGTAGGCTACTTCTTTTTGTTTGAAGAAATACCTATAGCGATCACGGCAACGATAAGTGTAGCAAAGCTCACCATCAAGTTCATTGCTTCATACGTAACCATCAGCGGCACCCCCTTTCCTCAATGGATTGGAGGGGACCGCTGCCCACCCTGCGATTGCTGTACATAAAAAGTATATCATAGAGGGGGGAAGAGCACCTATATTAAAAAAGTACCCTTAGTGTTTTTTTGAACCGGCTGATTTAGCCTAGTATAAGGTAAATTCTACTTTCAAGTTTCACAAAGCCATCGAAGCCATAAGCTTTTTTCTAAACTATACAGCATTTACATACTATTCAACGGAGTAAGAATATCAGCTATATCATTTTTTGGCGAGTTAACCATTGTAGAAACAGGATACAAATCCATTTCTTCTGCTGGAAAGGGCACAAGTAATGATTTAAGATGCTCTGTATCGTCATTTTTAGGATTTAGCCACAAATCAAAGCTATCCTGATGAAGGATTACTGGCATGCGATCGTGAACATCCTCGGTAACTTCATTTGGTGTGGTTGTAATAATTGTACAGCTGTGAAGAGGTTGCTGTCCTTTTTTCCAGGTTTCCCATAACCCCGCAAAAGCAAATGGCTTTTTATTTTTCATAATAAAGCGGTAAGGCTGCTTGTTGCCATCCTCTTGCTTTTTCCACTCGTAAAACCCATCTGCCACGACTAAACAGCGTCTTCGCTTGAAAGCGTGTTTAAAACTAGGTTTTTCATCGATTCCTTCAGCTCTAGCATTAATCATTTTGTAGCCTATTTTTTCGTCTTTGGCCCAAAAGGGAACCAGGCCCCATTTCATTGTGCCAGCTCTTCTTTCATGCCCATCAGAGATGACCGTTAGGATTCTTTGGCTAGGAGCAATGTTATATCGAGGAGAGATTTCCTCAGAGATTTCAAAGTCAAAATATTGCTGCAGAGCGGAAATATCTTCAGTAAGTGAAAAACGTCCACACATCAAGAAAACCCCATTTCTCATTTTCATTGGATTTCTTCGACTTCTGTAAATTCTTAATCGTTTTGATACTATCTTATCCGCATGTAGAAAAGTGTAAAACAGATTAGGCTTCAATTAAGTATACCTTTATAACACCATAGGCCAAAGTGAATTATTTGAATAATTTCCTCTTAAATAACCGATACCTTAACTATAAGGAGGCGGTCTAATGTTATTGGTCGAAATAATGATAGCCGTAGTATTAATTGCAGCTTTTGTACAATTCCAAAGAGTGAAAAGGCAAACGAATTATAAAACTGCTTTATTAGCAAGTCATATTGATAGTAGTCTAGAAATAAAAAGAACTTTAGCGATGGGGTTGTACCTTAGATTTAGGAAAGAGTATGAGGATGATAAAAACCCTATTAAGGAAAATTCAATCTTTATAAAACAAGACCCCTTTTTGTTTGAATCCTTCGTTGCGGAAGTATTTGAAAAAGCTAGAGGAGGGAGTACTTGGGTATCACCTCCAACTGGTGACTTTGGAGTTGACTTTGAGCATGTTACGGAAGAAGGAAAATATTTAGGTCAGGTAAAATGTTTTAAAGGTGATTTAGCATTTGACTGTATTGCCATCATTCATTCTAATATGGTCAAGGAAGGAGCTTTAGGTGGATATATTGTTACTACTGGATCTTTCACTAAAAATGCTAAAGAGTATGCAGAAGAATTAAACATTGAACTAATTGACGGTGTTAAGCTGGTTGAACTTTGGTTAGCTGGATTAGAAAATGCTGAGCAGGAAATTAAGCAAGTATTACCCGAGTACGTATAATATAAGCCCTTCTCAATTTGAGAGGGGTTTT
This sequence comes from Cytobacillus sp. QJM3NY_8, assembly GCF_056173585.1. NCBI lineage: Bacteria > Bacillati > Bacillota > Bacilli > Caryophanales > Bacillaceae > Cytobacillus > Cytobacillus sp. QJM3NY_8. The sequence goes on along the minus strand of NZ_JBWBUY010000002.1, from coordinate 30,761 downwards.
TATTATTCACCAGATTCCACTAAATGTTTGCAACATCAGTAAATAGTTCATAAAAGGAAGAGGGTGAAAAACAAAAAACAAATTAAAAATTAAAAATTTTTATTGTGTTTTGAAAAATCATATTTTATAATACCAATATGTACAGACATATGAACATACGTACATACAAAGTCTTGATAATATTCTAAAAATAGAAGTCATAGAACCTATATTTCGAATCATTAAAATTTTCAATAGTGCAATTGGTTTTGGTATGTTAAAAAGGTAATAAACGGAGAAATAAAAAACAAAATTTGAATAAAGAGGAATTAAGATGAAGGAATTAATTAACGAACATAGTGGCATTCCATTGTACTACCAAATAAAGGAGCTCATCAGGGAAAAAATCGAAAATGGTGATTGGAAAAGTGGTGATAAAATTCCGAATGAGGTAGATTTAGCAAAAAACTTTTCTGTTAGTAGATCTACCATGAGGCAGGCTATATTGGAGTTAGTTAACGAAGGTATTTTAACAAGAAAGAAAGGTGTGGGCACCTTTGTTTCTAAGCCTAAAATTGAGGGGAACTTTATTAGCTTTACTTTTCCTGAAGAACTAGGAACAAAGCATACTCCAATTAGTATAAATGTTATAGAGGGTACAGCGGGGAAATTAAAAGTGCTTAATTTAAAAGATCAGGAAAAAGTATTTGAAATCATTCGCTTAAGATTTTTTAATGATGAGCCTGCTGCAATTGAGAAATCTTATATCCCAGTTGGTCTTATTCCAGACTTGCTTGATAATAATCTCGAAGGAAAGCTTATTGATCTAATAACTGAAAAATACGGAATTATAATGACAAAATATCAGAACTCTATTGAGCCTGTGCTACTAGATTCTTTTGAGGCAAAAATTTTAGAAGTAGAACAAAATCAACCTGCTTTAAAGATAACAAAGTTAGTAATGACCCCACAAGGAAGTCCAGTTATTTTATTTACTAGTATTATTAGGGGAGACAGATGTAAAGTCCAATTTAGTTCAGAAATTCAACTCTGAGATTAAATTGTTTCTTAAATATTAAAATCAAAGGAGTGATTTTTTTGAGAGAAAGATTAAAAGTTGATCTTTCAGATGAGGTAATTAATTATCTTCTTTTGCCAGCTTTAGAGGCTGAGCAAAAGAGATCCTTTACTAATATTATGGATATTAATAAAGGACATTTAGTAATGTTAATTTCCAATGGAATTGTTACGCGTGAGGATGGGCAGAAAATTATGGAGGCGCTTGAAGAGATAAATCAAAAGGGTGCCTCTAGCTTAGAATTAGACCCTAAATTAGAGGAGTTATATTTTAATATAGAAGCTGCTCTCATAAAGATAGTAGGTGTTGAGGTTGGTGGTCAACTTCATACCGGCCGAAGTAGAAATGATTTATATGCCACCTTGGCAAGGATGAACAGCAGAGATAATCTTCTGAGCATTTGTGAACAGATCATTAAGCTTCGAGAAGAAATTATTAAAATAGCCGAAAACACGCTTTATACTGTTTTAACAGGTTATACTCATATGCAACCTGCAGAGCCAGTAACACTTGCTCATTATCTGTCGGCTATTCTCTCAGCATTAGAAAGAGACTTTAAACGATTTAGACAATCCTTCAACCAGACCAACACCTCCCCACTAGGTGCCGGAGCAATGGCATCAACATCTTTTAATATTGACCGCAAAGAAACTTCACAACTACTAGGATTTAACAACGCAATGGCTAACTCAATTGATGGCGTGGCTTCTAGAGATTACGTTTTAGAAGCGCTTTCAGCTATGAATATATTTATGAACAACTTAAGTCGTTTTAGTCATGACCTATACATATGGTCTACTGATGAATTTGGAATTGTTGAAGTAGGGGATTCGGTAGCTGCTAGCAGCAGCATCATGCCACAGAAGAAAAATCCAATTACATTAGAGCATATCAAAGCAAAATCAGGACATATAATTGCTGCTTTAGTTTCAGTAACTAGTTGTTTAAAGAACACTTCTTATGGACATAGTCGTGATGCCACTGAAAGCTTTAAATATCTATGGGATGCTTTCTATGAGGTAGACTCTTGTCTTCACCTTATGACAGCGACAATCAAAACATTAAAATTTAATGAAGAAAAAATGTATATTCGCTCATTAGAGAACTTCTCAACAGTTACTGAGCTTGCTAATACAATCGTTCGCGAGGCAAATATTTCATTTAGAGAAGCACATCAGGTTGTAGGGCACCTAGTAAGTGAAATGATAGATAAAAAAATACCGGTTTCTAAAATAAACTCAGAGATCGTTAAGGATATATCAAAATTAGTATTAGGTAGAGAAATAATTTTATCTAAAGACGGTATTCAAAAGGCTTTAGATCCGATATATAATGTCGAATCAAAGAATACAATTGGTGGCCCAGCGCCAGAGGAAGTTAAAAAACAGCTGCAAAAATTAAATGAAGTACTCAAGCAGGATAAAGAATGGTTAACTGAGCATCAAGGTATTTTTCAATATAAAAAGCAACAATTGTCAAAAGCTCAGGTGTGAAAATACTAACTAGGTAAAGGGGGGGCAAGATTTAATAGGTTTAGTAGAGTAATAAGGAAAGGGTTGAGTTAATAAAAAATTGATAGGGGGAGAAAATTAAATGAAAAGCACATTGTCAAAGTTATTTATTATAGTTGCTGCTTTAACTCTTGCTCTTGTAGGTTGTTCTCAAAGTAGCACTTCGAAAACTAATGATAGCGGAAGTACTGATAAGGAAAAAGCAGAAGAACATAGATTGCTCTTAGGCACTTCTAGTCAAGGTGGTACTTACTATGTATGGGGAGGCGGCTGGGCAGATATTATCGGAAAGAATGTCCCAGGTACTGACATTGCTGTAGAAGTTACAGGTGGTCCAAATGCAAATATTCAATTAATTGAAAATGGAGAGATGGATTTAGGCTTTGTGACCGCTTGGCTTGGAGGCGAAGCCTATAACGGAGAAGGTTGGGCAGATAAAAAATATACTAAGATTCGTTCGATTTTTCCAATGTATGCTAGTGTCATGCATATGTACAGTTTAAAAGATAGTGGTATTACTAGCATTAGCGACTTTGATGGTAAAAATGTTAGTACAGGTGCTCCAGGAAGTACTAGTGCTGAAGCAGGAAATGGGCTATTAGAGGTATTAGGATCAGAGCCGGCTAGGGTTAATGCCATACCAACTAATACCGCAGTTGATGGTTTACGTGATGGAACAATCGATGCTGGTTTTGCGGTCACAGGAGTACCGGGGCCTTTCATGCTTGATCTTGAAACTACGCACGAAGTTCAGCAAATTGGTTTAACTGAAGATGAAATGAAAAAGGCACTAGAAAAGTATCCTTATTGGTCTGAGGCAACTATTCCGAATGGTTCTTATAAGCACCAAGAAGAAGATATTTTACTGCCAGGCTTTTGGAACATAGCAATTGCATCATCTGAATTATCTGAAGATTTAGTATATAATCTGGTGAAAACAACATTTGAAAAACATGAAGACTTATTAGCAGTGGACCCAAGTGCTAAAGAAACGCTGGTTGAGAATGTTAAGTATAGTACTGTCCCGTACCATCCTGGTGCAGTTAAGTATTATAAGGAAGTTGGAGTTGAAATTCCTGATCACCTTATGCCTCCTGAATCAAAATAGAAATTTCTTATTATAGAAAGAAATTAAGGGAGTTCGATAATTTTCCAAAAGGAGACTTCTTGGTTAATAAAAAAGGTCAAGAAGTCCCCATTATAATTATATATAATCCTTTATTTTCTAACAAATAATATGTATCTACAAAATATGAGATAAAATTTCAAACTAAAGGAATCTGTTATCGGGAGGTTCGCCGTGTCTGAAGAAAAAATAGCTGATTTGAAGATTCAAGAGAATTCTGGCTCAAGGAAAGCTCTTAGTGGGATAGAGTTAAAGCTTTTCACCCTTATAGCAGTATTTATGTCGTTATTTCACCTATATGTGCTAGGCTTTTATCCAATTACACCATGGGTTTTATACACAGTCCACTTAGGACTTGGGGCAATATTGATATTTATGATTTACCCAATGAGGAGGTCAGCCTATAAAAGCTTATTAGCTAGCATTATTGATTATATTTTTATATTGCTAGTTTTATTTGCAGGTTCTTACCTAATTATTGAAATGGACGAATTAATTTATAGAATAGGTGTCGCCCCTACCCCATTGGACTTGTTAGTGAGCATCATTTTAATTGGAGCTGTTTTGGAAATTACCAGAAGAACAACGGGATTAATTCTCCCGATCCTAGCTTTAATTTTTATCCTGTATGCACATTTTGGAAAGTATATTCCTGGTGACCTTGGACACCGGGGGTATAGCTGGGATCGTATATTAAGTTATTTAAATAGTATGGATGCAATATTTAGTGTGCCCATCGGTGCGTCCGCAACCTTTGTATTCTTATTTATACTCTTTGGATCTTTTTTAGGAGTTACTGGAGGAAGTAGGTTTTTTATAGACTTTGCAATTGGTGCAACTGGTGGAAAAAGAGGAGGACCAGCCAAAGCAGCTGTTGTTTCAAGTGCTTTATTTGGTTCAGTTTCTGGAAATTCAGTGGCGAATGTGGTATCAACGGGTGTTTTTACTATCCCATTGATGAAGAAAATAGGTTATCCCTCCCGTTATGCTGGTGCGGTGGAATCAGTAGCGTCAACTGGCGGACAAATTATGCCGCCTATATTAGGATCAGCCGCTTTTATTATGGCTCAATTGTTAGGAACTTCCTATCTTAATATCGTTTATGCTTCTATCGTACCCGCATTATTATACTTTTTTACAGTCATGATTATGATTGATTTACAGGCGGCCAAATTAGGCTTAAAGGGTTTACCTAAAAATGAACTTCCGAACATAAAAAATGTTCTTATAAAAGAAGGTCATTTATTTATCCCATTGTTAGTTCTAATTTTTACAATGACCATTTTAAATACAAGTCCAATTAAAGCAGCAATTTGGGCAATTGCATCAACAATTATTGTATCTTTTTTTAAAAAGCATACAAGGATGACCTTTTCAAAACTCATTAATTGTTTAGCTGACGGTGCCCAATCTGCTCTTGGAATGATTGCCGCATGTGCAACTGCTGGGCTCGTCATCGGGGTTTTAAATTTAACAGGTGCTGGGCTAAAATTTGCTTCATTGATTTTATCATTGGCTGGGGATAATTTAGCATTGGCTTTAGTAATGACTATGTGTGCAACGATTATATTAGGAATGGGACTTCCTACAACCGCAGCCTACTTAATAACAGCCGCAGTTGTTGCCCCAGCATTAATTCAGATGGGAGTATCTCCTTTAGCTGCACATATGTTTGTATTCTATTTTGCTTGTTTGTCAGCGTTTACACCACCTGTAGCACTAGCAGCATACGCAGCTGCAGGTATTGCTGATGCGACTCAGAACAAAGTGAAAACATATCTCCATCGATTGCAAAAACAAACGTATCAGCTGTTTTTATTTCTTTTTTATCGTTACACTAGTGTTGTATAAATAATGTCATAATTTTCAGTTTAATCATCTTTCTTGATTAGAGCCAAAAAGGTAAATACCCTATTAAAGGTGGCTCCATCCATTTGGATTTTATTTACAATTAGACCTGTGCGACAACGACAATTTGTTTATTTAAGGGATGGCTTTTCCTTCAATCTTTCGAAGCCAGATATTCGCTGGTTTCCACAATGCAGCCCTTAAATAACGGCTAATTTGTAAGGTTTTTCGCTTACTTTTTGTTTCGATTTGTACGAGAACATGTAGGCAAAAAACAATCAGTGCGATAAACACTTGATTTTGAACTGCCCATTCGCTTTGACCGTAGAATTTTTTGATGCTGAGATGTTGTTTAATCCACTTAAAAAATAGCTCAATTGCCCAGCGAGATTTGTACATCTCCGAAATTTCTTCGGCACTCAAATCAAAACGATTCGTAATAAGCTGGAGTTCATTTCCTTTTGAATCCATCACTTTTAGAAGGCGAAAGTAATTTTCAGCACGGTTTTGAGTCGTACCAATCAATACCATTTGGTCTGACAAAACAGCCGCTTTCTCTGGTAGGTTAAAATCGAAAACTTCCCGTATGACTGCATTTTTACGTAGTCTGGAAAGAAAAAAGTAGCCATCATCAGTCATGCGATCAAAGCGCTCGTAGTCTAGATAGCCACGATCAAACACATACATGCATTCCTTGTCATCCACCATGATTTCAAGCTGACCACGGTCATGTTCTTTTGCAGTTGTCATAACGGCTTTTTCAGGATAGGAAGTACCTTTTTCCATAAACACAAGACGGAGATGCAACTTTACTCCCGCCTTTGTTTTGCGAAATTTTGCCCATTTATGATTGGTTAAATTGAGTGGCAGCGTGCTTGAATCAATAATTTTTAACGGCATCACAAGTTTCGTATAGTACGTTTTGGTATGAATTTGTGATACTAAATCAAGGAAAAGCCTTTGGAATATATCTGGATTCATCCCATTCAATCGGCGTGACAGCTGAGAAATACTGATAGAATCAAGGTCGATTCCTTTTTGAAGCTGGTCATCGAATAGACTATCGCTTAGTGCATGCAGACTTTCGATTTCTTGTAGTTGCGCAAAAAGTAGTAATTTAAGGAATGACTCAGTCGTTAGTTTTTTCGTATAGTAATCTAATTTCATCGTTTTCACCTGTTCTTCAAATAATTGAAGGTTTATTGGTGAAAACCATTGTCCAAATGAATTTTTTCGTGTAATCTTGTCCATGCGTATGTCCTTTTATAGTGGATTTGGACGGGTTACCACCTGACTTATCCATTATAAAGGACTTTTTCTTTGCACAAAATAATAAAATTGAACATTTTAAGTATTTCCAATAGTCAAATTAAATTAACGCAACACTAGTGTTATCGTTAATAATAATTTTTTCATATGGGATATATACTTTTACAATGTGGGTATAGCTAGCCTCACCTGGATTGGGCTTAGCTTCTTGTATCCAGATACGAATATTTTCTGATTCAAGACCTCCCCATCCAATTGACTCCGCATTGTATTTTTTATGGTAAAAATCTGATGCAACATGGTGTATGTATGGCATCGATAGTATTTGGTACATAAATGTTTTTGTAGTTTTGTCTTTTATTTCTATTACTTCTCCTTCACCTGCAACTTCTGCAGAAGCACCGCTACCAACAGTGAAGAATGCTATCGCTAAAATTAATAAAATTTTCTTCATTTGTTCACTCCTATATTGTCATCTTTGATAACTGTCACTGTTCTGCGTTCAATTCCCATATAAACTTTTCCTCGTATTGCTTAAGCTGTTGTTTCACCAGTTCTAATTCATAGAAACTTATGTTTGTTTTTTCAACAATTTCTTCGTTTGATTACCTTCTTTCAGGAGTGTTCTTGCTTGCTTGTATCTTTCTACCTCAAACTCGAAATAACCATGATATAATAATTTGAGCTGCTCTCTTACGTCCTTTAATTCCACATAGCTTGTTGGTATCATACGAACAAGTTCTTTATCCGTTTTTCCCAATTGAGTTAAAGAAATAACAGAGAAAATTGGAATCAGCCGAACCACATTTTATGATTATTTAAAAAATCGCCCTGCTAAGTAGGATGATTTTTTATAATGGTATAATCTAATTCCATTAATTGCATTTTGACAATAAAACGGATTCATTGATAAATTATTTAAGGCTCTCTTCTGAATTCGGGGGATAGATTATTTGTTTAACAAAGGAACAAAAGTAATATTTGAATCAAAAATTTATATTATTCATTGGATTTATGATAGTGGGTATTGCGAAATAAAAAGAGATAATGAAATTAAATTGGTTAAATTTTCAGAACTCTCACCCGTAGATTGACGTAACAACAAATAATATAGAATGAGAGCCAATAAGCACCCTAATAGGGTGCTTCAGTTTGTAGACAAAAAGAGTTCGGAATAGTCTCATTCCGAACTCTTTTTTTGATTATTTGTAGGACTTCAAGTAATTACAGAGAATTGCAGACCTCTCCGAGGTTATCATTTAGGCCATTTCTGGACCTTGCCAAGTCCAGTTGGCCATTTTCTTCAAATTCATGGCAGCGAAAGTAAGCATCGCCTGCATCGACATTTTTTTAAGTCCCCTGAGGGTTGTCCAACGCATGCCATGCTTTTCTTTTGCATCTGCGAATACTCGTTCAATTGTTTCTTTGCGTTTTTCATAGATCGGTTTGACGTCTTGATGGTGGCGAAGATGATCTGCTTCTTCCACATGTTCCTCCCACACATGACGTTGAATCAGTTTTTGATGTGCTTGACTCTGTGTGCATCGAGACAAGAAAGGGCATCCAGCACAAATTCGAGGATCTGATTTATATTGACGATACCCTTCCTTTGTAGTTGTAGTATATTTTAATATCTCACCAGTTGGGCAAATGTAACAGTCAAAATGCTCATCATAAACATACTCATGTTTTCTGAAGAAACCCTCTTTTGTGCGAGGTCGTGTGTAAGGTAAAGCAGGTGTGATGTCGTTTTTCAATAAGTAGCTCGTGATAGCAGGTGTTTTATAGGCTGCGTCTGCCGCAACAGCTTTTGGTTTACTAACTTTCTCAATGACTTGTTCTACCAATGGCTCTAAAATATGACTATCATGCGTGTTACCAGGGGTTACAATTGCGCCTAACACGAAGCCGTTGCGGTCTGCGGCCGCATGGAAAGAATAAGCGAACTGTTTTGTACGCTCATCTTTTACATAGTAGCCACTCTCTGGATCTGTTGTACTTTCCTTGATTTCTTTGTATTCTTCTTTATCAAACTTATCTGGTGGAAACGGCTTTTTTCCATGATCCTCGCGGTCTTGGTTAATCTCCTCTTGAAGGCGTTCTTGATAAGCACGGGTTTCTTTTCGAACAACTTTCTTTTCAAATTTGCGTTTATTTGCACTCGCTTTTACATGAGTAGAATCTACAAAAACGTGTTCAGCACTAATTAAATTCTTTTCAGCTGCGGTTTTTAAGATTCGGTAAAATATTTGTTCAAAGAGATCGGTGTCTTTAAATCGGCGCTCATAATTTTTACCGAAAGTTGAGAAGTGAGGAACTTTATCGTGAAAGCCATATCCTAAAAACCATCGATAAGCCATATTCGTTTTCAATTCTTCAATTGTTTGACGCATGGAGCGAATACCGAAGGTATATTGAATAAATGTGAGTTTAATTAATATTACAGGGTCAATACTTGGGCGGCCTTTTTCTGAATACTTATCTTTTACCAAGTCATAGATGAATGAGAAATTAATCGCCGCCTCAATTTTGCGGACCAAATGGTCCGCCGGTACAAGTTCGTCTAAAGCAACCATTTCAATTTGATCCCGTTGAATTGGATTATGTTTTGAAAGCATTTAAATCACCTCAAGCATTGTATTACTTCTATTTTAAAATAAAAAAGACTGCAGACAAGCACGATTTTCATCGAGTTTGTCGACAGTCTGAAGCACCCTAATAGGGTGCTTATTTTATACATGATAGTGCACTTAACATCTGACTCTCAGGCATATCCGATAAAGAGGATAAAGTCGAACATACAATTGGATTGGATACTGCTGTCGATAAACTTGATTTTTTACAGGCAACTATGCCAACGCTACTGCGCCAGCCAGCGGATCTCGCACTCAATTATGAATGGCAATCTTTCGTAAGAAATAAATTAGGAGAAATCCCAAAAGATCAGACTGTTTATGTTAGTTGCCAGGTTGGATTAAGAGGATATTTAGCAAGCCGTATCCTAAAAAATAATGTATACAAAGTTAAAAATGTAGATGGAGGTTGGAAAACATATTCCTCTGTATACGGCACCAATATTAGTAAGAATACTGAAACTAAAAAAATGACATTGGTATGAACAAATTAAGTAGCAGACAAGTCATAGAGATTCATGTGCTGATTAGGGTGCCTTGAGTGACTTGCCAGCGAGCTCGGACGAAAAATGCTGGTCATACACTTTTAAAAAGAATAAAAGTAATTTAAAAAAGCATGACTCGTATTTTCGAGTTGTGCTTTTAATATTTTCCAAACACTCAATGTTTAAGAAGTGAAAAATATAGCTGTTGAGAAAGGTGAAAAAATAATAAGGTTGCAATTGCTGATTGTGAGTGAGATATAAATTCTGAAGCGAAATGACATTCATATTAGATTGTAATTTTGGAAAAGTTAATATTTATAGGAGTTATTGCCATTTTCAGCACCGGTGAGAAGGAAGGAGTAGATATGAAAACTACACGAAGGGTTATGTGGGGATTATTAATTTTTCCGTTATTAACTATTCCTTTTATAGGGAAGAAATCTTTTTTTCGTTTTTTACCCTCTGCTACCTTTGTAACACTGCTACTTTCGATTATAAGTGAAATAGCACATTCGAGACGTTGGTGGAAAGTAAAAACCCATATTATTCCGGATTTAGTTACAAATGTATCATTTGTTTTAAGCCTCTTTTTCATTGGGACACTTTGGGTGTTTAAATTTTCATTTGACAATTTATTTAAGTATCTTGGAATCAATCTGATTTTAGATTGGTTGTTTGCTTATCCTTTAACCAATTTATTTCAAAGAATGAGGATTTTTCGGTTAATTCATTTTAAGCAGCAGTATATCTTTTTTATGTTTATCAGTTTTGCAATTTTTATCTACGGATTTCAGAGAACCATTGAAAAATACATTAATAAAAATAAAATGACTGTATAAGTAAAGACCCTGCAAAAATCAGCAGGGTCGAACATTTTAAATATAGTAGAACCAGGTGCAAACATGTTCTTTGTGATGGGTTAGTGAAGTCAGCTGCAAGGATATTTTCTGGGTCTAACCCCAAAGCCCCGTAGTTCCCCTACTGCAACTCCACCTTCAACAACAATTTTTTTATAGTTACTCCTTTTAAATGTTATACACCAAAATCCCTATGGATTTATATGATAATTGAAAAATTAATAGATGGGATAAAATCATAACGTCTTAAAAATACTGGAGTAAAAACCCTGTGATTAATTTCCATTTTCATAAACATAAAAATACTTTATTGACAAAACCTATTACAGAAAAAGTTGTAAGGAGTGATTAAAATGGCTGGGAAAACCATACTGGATGAAATATTACCCGAAGAAGTTTCAAAAAATATAAAAGAGCGAAGAGTCCAAAACATCATAGATGTCCGTGAATATGAAGAAGTAGCTCAGGGGAAAATTCCTGGTGCTCATCATATCCCTTTGGGTGAACTACAAGATCGAATTCATGAAATTGAAAAAGATAAGGAGCATATTATGGTATGCCGATCAGGAAGCCGAAGTGGGATGGCGGCTGAATTTTTAAAAGAATAAGGATATAAGGTGAAAAATATGGTTGGTGGTATGTTGGCATGGAAAGATGATATTGAAAGATAATAAATGAAGAAAGGAGGGAAAAGTTGATGGAGGTTACAGTAAATAAGGTGTTGGATGCTAAGGGTTTGGCATGTCCTATGCCAATTGTTAGAACAAAGAAAGAGATGACGACACTTGAACCTGGACAAGTCATGGAAATTCAAGCAACCGATAAAGGGTCGACAGCTGATTTAAAAGCTTGGGCTGATAGTACCGGTAATCAATATTTAGGAACAGTTGAAGAAGGAAATGTATTAAAACATTATCTTCGTAAGGCTAGATCTGAAGAAGAAAGACCAGAAGCTAAGCATCCCGATGTTGTCAGTTTAGATGACCTGTTAAATATGCTAGAAGGTAATGAAAAAATTACCGTACTAGATGTAAGAGAACCAGCAGAATATGCCTTTGGTCACATTCCAGGTTCCATTAATATACCGCTTGGAGAATTAGAACACCGTTTCGAAGAGTTAAATAATGAGGAAAATCTCCATATTATTTGCAGAACCGGTACACGTAGTGATTTTGCAGCGCAACAACTAACAGAAAAAGGATTTAAAAACATAAAAAATGTTGTACCTGGTATGAAGGATTGGACCGGACCAATCAATAAAAGTCATTAAATAAGGAGGAAAACAATGAAAGTAGCTATCATAGCCGCAAATGGTGGAATGTTTGATGCTTATAAAGTTTTTAATATTGCAACAGCCTCTGCTGCAACGGATGCGGAGGTTGGAATTTTCTTTACATTTGAAGGATTAAACCTCATTCATAAAGAGGGACATAAAAATTTACCTTTGCCTCCAGGTGCTGAACATTTTCAAGAGGGGTTTAAAAAAGCAAATGTGCCTCCTGTCGAGGAACTAGTTTCAATGGCAAGTGAGATGGGTGTTAAGATGATTGCTTGCCAAATGACGATGGATGTCATGAGTCTAGAAAAAGAACATTTTGTAGAGGGAATTGATGTTGGTGGTGCTGTTACTTTTTTAACCTTTGCTAAAGATGCGGACGTAACACTTACTTTTTAAAGGAGATTTAAAAATGGATACAGAAACGGCTGTCAAAACCATAACGGTAAAAGAACTTGCCAGAAAAGTATTAAATCATGAAGATTTATTCATTTTAGATGCACGAAACACAGATGATTTTGATGATTGGAAAATTGAAGGGAAAAATGTGGAAATCATTAATACTCCCTATTTTGACTTATTGGAAGGTGTTGATTCCATTGAAGATAAGTTACCTAAAAATAAGGAAATTTATGTAATATGTGCAAAAGGTGGTTCCTCAGAGTTTGTAGCGCAACAAATTTCAGAAGCTGGCTTTACAAATGTTTACTCTGTTGAGGGCGGAATGAAAGCATGGAGTGAACATTTAGAACCCATAAAGATCGGTGAATTGAAAAATGGCGGAGCTATTTATCAATTTGTCCGTATCGGGAAAGGCTGCCTATCTTATCTGGTTGAATCAAACGGAGAAGGCGCCATGATTGATACAAATCGAATGTTAGAACCATACGAAACCTATATTAAAGAGCATAACATTAAATTAACTCATGTTTTGGATACTCATTTACATGCTGACCACATTTCTGGAGGAAGAAAACTGGCGGAAAAATTAGGTGCAACCTACCACCTCCCACCAAAAGATGCAACAGAAGTCACCTTTGATTATCAACAAATAAATGATGGTGACGAATATGAGGTGGGCAAGACAACCATTAAAGCCGTCTATTCTCCAGGGCATACTATCGGTAGTACATCGTTTATCATTGATGATCAATATTTGTTAACCGGGGATATATTATTTATTGATTCTATTGGACGACCAGATTTAGCAGGAAAAGCAGAAGATTGGGTAGGAGATTTACGAAATACGTTATATAAACGTTACAAAGATCTCGCTGATAATTTATTAGTCTTGCCTGCTCATTATATGGGTATCAATGAAATGAATGAAGACGGCAGTATTTCTGAAAAACTTGGTGCTTTATATCAAAAAAATCATGGATTAAATATCACAGATGAAAATGAATTTAGAAAAACAGTAACTGAAAACTTACCGCCACAACCAAATTCCTATCAAGAAATTAGGGAAACAAATATGGGGAAAATTACTCCAGATGAAGAACAGCAACGAGAAATGGAAATTGGACCAAATCGTTGTGCTGTCAGATAAAAGGAGGAAATCATGACTGGACAAGTTGACAAAGTGTTAGATTGTAAAGGATTAGCATGTCCAATGCCGATTGTAAGAACAAAAAAAGAAATGGATACATTAACTTCGGGTCAAGTGTTGGAAATTCATGCGACAGATAAAGGGGCAAAAAATGATTTAACCGCTTGGGCAAATTCTGGTGGTCATGAGCTAATAAAAGATGAGGAAGAAAACGGTGTTCTAAAATTTTGGATAAAAAAAGGTTGAAAAAATGTGAGAGGTAACTATCACGGTTACCTTTCCTTTTTATTGGAGGGATGTAGGTGGATCTCGTTTTTATAGTGGTTATTTTTTTAATTGGTTTTATAGGCTCTTTTATTTCCGGGATGGTTGGAATTGGTGGTTCTATTATAAAATATCCCATGCTTTTATATCTACCACCATTATTTGGTTTAGCAGCCTTCAGTGCACATGAAGTTTCAGGAATTAGTGCAGTTCAAGTTTTTTTCGCAACCATCGGTGGGGTTTGGGCTTATCGTAAGGGTGGATATTTAAATAAAATTTTAATCATTTATATGGGTGTAGCAATATTAATAGGTAGCTTTGTTGGTGGGTATGGCTCTAGGCTCATGACAGAAAGTGGAATTAATTTGGTTTATGGAATTTTAGCTTTGATTGCAGTTGTGATGATGTTCTTGCCTAAAAAAGGAATTGATGAAATTCAACTGGATCAAGTGAAATTTAATAAATGGCTTGCTGCGGTTCTTGCTTTAATTGTAGGAATTGGAGCAGGTATCGTGGGGGCTGCTGGTGCATTCATTCTAGTTCCAATCATGTTGGTGGTGTTAAAAATTCCAACTAGGATGACCATAGCTACTTCATTAGCCATTACATTTATTTCTTCAATTGGCGCCACTGTTGGAAAAATCACAACCGGACAAGTAGAATTTTTTCCAGCACTTATTATGGTAATAGCAAGCCTAATTGCCTCTCCTCTTGGTGCTAATGTTGGAAAAAAAATAAATACCAAAATCCTTCAATGGATTTTGGCATTATTAATATTAGCTACGTCAATTAAAATATGGTCAGATATATTGCTTTAAGATACTTTACCACTTTCAACATACAGTTCAAGAGCAGGATGGTATTCCTTTTGATAATGAAGATTCGGACATGATTTTATAATAATTCCTTTATAAATATTGGATTTATTCGTTTCTAATGTTTTTTGGCATTGCGGACATTTTTCATTAAAAAGACGGCTCAATAAGCCCATAACATTAACTCTCCTTTATCCCGTTAATTCCTATATATATAATAGGAATTATAATAGAAAAATAAAAAAACTTCAATACGTTAGTACAATATATGGTACCGGAGGAAAAACGGAATGAACATCAAATATTTTTTTCCGCCTACAACAACAAAAGTAAATAGGAATACCCGTCAGAGAATTAATGATAAAATTCACAAGAAAACAAAAGCTACAATCAATAGCATACGTGCTAAAAATGAAAACGCCATTAATGCTCGAATAAAGGAATTAGATTATGAATGGGATACTGAACGTGTTTTGGAAATCAATTTCGCAGGTATTGTTTTAATTACATCAATATTAGCATTATTCCATAATAAAAGGTGGATCACCCTCGCAGGGATTGCCAGTATTTTTATGGTCCAACATTCTCTACAGGGGTGGTGTCCTCCATTACCAATCATAAGAAAATGTGGAGTCCGTACAGCAAATGAAATAATTAATGAAAAGATGGCTCTTCAAACAATCTTAGAAAACAAAGAGAACACAAAAAATCTTAAGGAGTATCAAAATGTTTGATTTTACGGTTACAACGGATAAAACCATCCATGATGCTATTCAAAGATTAGAGGAGAAATTAAAAGAAGAGAAATTCGGTGTTTTATGGATGTTTGATATTAAGGATAAGCTTCAAGAAAAGGGTATTGAGTTTGAAAAAGAGTTTAAAGTGCTTGAAGTTTGTAACCCGATTGAGGCGCAGAGAGTTTTAAGTGAAAATAATATGGCGGGTTATTTTTTGCCCTGCAAGATTGTGGTTTACGAAGATAAAGGACATACTCATATTGGAATGCCAAGACCCACAGCGCTTATAAGTATGTTAAATGATAACAAAATGGAGAATTTAGCCAAAGACATTGAAGAGCGACTCATTAACTGTATGAATAAAGCTGTGGAATAAATTAAAAATAATCGGGAACCGTTCAAATCACTCGTTTTGGCGAGTGATTTTTATTCAATAATAATTTTTTTAATTTCTTTTATTGACACCATACCCAATAGGGTATATTATAAGTCGTGTAAGTGTTAGTCCTTTTAGAGGAGGGCAGTTCTTGAAGACAATTATTATTTTAAGTATTTTATTTGTTGGTAGTATCCTTTACAGAAGATACTTCCCTGTTTTAGGAATGTGTTGTAAAAAACTGGGAGAATTAGATAGAAGTACAATAGTAATTGATGTAAGAGACTATAATGAATCTTACAAGGATCCCATACCTGGAGCAATCAATATTCCAATTGCATATATTAACAGGCACTACAATGAAATCACCAACGGTGACTTACATGTAGTTGCTTCAAATAGACTTGGAAAAAATTTTGGAATACGATTATTGCGAAAAAAAGGTTTCCGGGTTGTTGGATATTCAATTACAAATAATAACAATATAATATTAAAGGAAAATCAAATAAGTTTAAGAACTTTTTGTTAAAAAGGAGGTAAGAAAATGGATTATAATGATCAAATTAAAAATCGAGTAAAACGTATTGAAGGACAATTAAGAGGAATTTTAAGAATGATGGAAGAAAATAAAGACTGCAAAGATGTTATCACTCAGTTATCTGCTGCGAGAACAGCAATTGATCGTACAATCGGCGTTATTGTCAGTGAAAATTTAGTGGAGTGTGTACAAAAAGCGAATGAAAATGACGAAAAAAGTATGGAAGAATTAGTGAAAGAAGCTGTTAATTTACTTGTAAAAAGTCGTTAAAAAAGGTTGACACCCTCTTTCATTTTGGTTAATAATATACCCATATGGGTAATGGTAATTATGACGAACTGGAGGAATAATAAATGAATATTACAAAAGTCTTAGATGCAAAAGGTTTAGCATGTCCAATGCCAATTGTTAAAACTAAGAAAGCAATAAACGAAATAGAATCAGGTCAAATATTAGAAATTCATGCAACGGATAAAGGCGCAAAGAACGACCTTACTGCTTGGGCTAATTCTGGTGGACATGAACTTATAAAACATGAAGAGGAAAATGATGTATTTAAGTTTTGGATTAAAAAAGGATAATTTTTTTATTATTTAAAATACCTGTACCAGTATAGGTTAGTTAAAATAACATTCAGGAGGTAACACCATGACAGATAAGAAAAAGACAACGATTGTATTGTTCAGTGGAGATTACGATAAAGCGATGGCAGCATATATCATTGCGAATGGAGCAGCTGCTTACGATCATGAAGTCACTATTTTTCATACTTTTTGGGGATTAAATGCCTTGCGTAAAGATGAAAATATTCCAGTGGAAAAAGGTTTCATGGAAAAAATGTTTGCAAAAATGATGCCTAGAGGTGCTGATAAAATGGGGCTATCCAATATGAACTTTGCTGGATTCGGTCCTAAAATGATTAAAGATGTAATGAAAAAGCACAATGCAATTCCATTACCTCAATTAATCGAAATGGCACAAGAGCAAGATGTTAAATTGGTCGCTTGTACGATGACCATGGATTTATTAGGTCTTAAACAAGAAGAATTAATAGATAATATTGAATATGCAGGGGTTGCTGCCTATTTAGCAGACGCTGAAGATGGTAATGTCAATCTGTTTATCTAATGGTAAATGGGGGGGTTCCCCGAAAAAGGAGGGGCTAAACTTGGAATATGTAAATTATATCTTGATTGGACTTTTCATATTTTTTATCATTCAACGCATTTTACCGGCAAAAGGTATTAGACATATATCCACATCGGAGTTAAAAAATGAGTTAAAAGATAAGAATAAGCAATTTGTCGATGTCCGAACACCTGGTGAATTTAAAGGAAATCACATCAAATCATTCAAAAATATTCCACTTCATCAATTGGATCAAAAAGCAAATCAACTTTCAAAAGATAAAGAGGTAGTGGTCATTTGTCAAAGTGGTATGCGAAGCCAAAAGGCAAGTAAGATGTTAAAAAAATTAGGATTTACAAAAGTAACTAATGTAAAAGGCGGCATGAGCGCTTGGTCATAATGAATGGAGGAATAAGCAATGAAAGTAATGACTGCAAAAGAAGTAGAAACATTATTACTTGAAGGGAAAAAAATAGATATTATCGATGTTCGCGAAGTGGATGAAGTGGCAGAAGGGAAAATTCCGGGAGCCATAAACATTCCACTAGGACTTATTGAGTTTCGCATGCATGAACTAGATAAATCTAAAGAATATATCATAGTATGCCGATCTGGTGCTAGAAGCGGTCGAGCTTCACAGTTTCTGGAAAGCTATGGCTTTAATGTGATCAATATGACAGGTGGAATGCTTTCCTGGGAAGGTAAAGTGGAATAAAAATTTTTAACTAAATTAATACCCGTGTAGGTATAAAACAGGAGGTTTAATAATGGAAAAAATAAATGTAAATGTGACACTGGATGCTAAAGGTTTAGCGTGTCCTATGCCAATCGTTAAAACGAAAAAGGCAATGAACCAATTAGAATCTGGGCAAGTTTTGGAAGTCCAAGCAACAGATAAAGGGTCAAAAGCCGATATCAAGGCATGGGCAGAAAGTACAGGTCATCAATATTTGGGCACATTGGAGGAAGGCGAAGTATTAAAGCACTATCTTAGAAAGTCTTCTAGTGATGAAACGATAGAAAGAAAACATCCAAATGTAATCAACAATGACGAACTTGAAACAAAATTAAATGCAAATGAAAACATTGTGGTACTAGATGTTAGGGAAACAGCAGAATATGCTTTTAATCATATCCCTAATGCTATATCAATCCCTCTGGGAGAATTGGAAAATCGATTAAACGAATTAAGCAAA
Organism: Cytobacillus sp. QJM3NY_8; assembly: GCF_056173585.1. Lineage (NCBI taxonomy): Bacteria > Bacillati > Bacillota > Bacilli > Caryophanales > Bacillaceae > Cytobacillus > Cytobacillus sp. QJM3NY_8. The sequence continues at coordinate 12,096 of NZ_JBWBUY010000002.1, read as the reverse complement.
GAAGATAATATTTTTGTGATTTGCCGTACTGGAAGCCGATCTGACCTTGCTTCGCAAAAGCTAGCAGAAAAAGGCTTTACTAATGTCATAAATGTTGTACCAGGCATGAGCGAGTGGACTGGAAAAACAGTTAGTTTAAATAATTAAGGAGGTCTATAAATGAGTTCGGTAACTGTCTATACCACAACACGTTGTCCGTACTGTGTAATGTTAAAGAACTTTTTATCCGATCAAAACATTCCTTTCAAAGAAGTAAATGTAGAAAGGAACCCGGAAATTATGCAACAGCTTGTAAATACCACAGGACAAATGGGAGTACCTCAAACTGAGGTTAATGGAAAATGGGTTGTTGGCTTTGATCCAAATAGTATCATGATGGCACTAAAAAATTAGGAGGAAAAACAATGAATAAAAAGGTAGCAATTATCGCAAGTAATGGTGGTTTATTTGATGCATACAAAGTATTTAACATCGCAACAGCAGCGGCAGCAACCGATCAGGAAGTAGCTATTTTCTTTACGTTTGAAGGATTAAACTTGATTCATAAGGATGCAAACAAGCAACTTCCGATGCCGGAAGGAAAAGAACATTTTGCAGAAGGCTTTGCAAAAGCGAATGTTCCAGCTATCCCAAAATTAGCTGCAATGGCGCAGGAAATGGGTGTTAAATTCATTGGTTGCCAAATGACAATGGATGTAATGGGTCTTGATAAAGAAGCATTTGTTGATGGTATCGAAGTTGGTGGAGCCGTAACATTTTTAGAATTTGCTAAAGACGCCGATATCACACTAACATTTTAATTGAGCAAATTTTTTTATAATATATTATACCATAGGGGGTAAAATTCAAATGACAGTAAATGCAATGACTTCAAAAGAGGTAACAAATAAAGTATTTAATAAGGAAGCTTTATTTATTTTAGATGTTCGTAATGAAAGTGATTTTCAGGATTGGAAAATTGAAGGTGAAAACTTTGAATATTTAAATATTCCATATTTTGAATTGCTTGATGGTGTAGAAGGAATCATTGGAAAAATTCCTACTGACAAAGAGGTTTTAGTTGTTTGTGCAAAAGAAGGATCATCTGTAATGGTGGCAGAAATGCTATCCGATGCAGGACTAACAGTTTCTTACCTAAAAGGTGGGATGAAAGCTTGGAGCGAACATTTAGAACCTGTTAAAGTTGGGGATTTAAAAGATGGCGGTGAAATTTATCAGTTTGTTCGTATTGGTAAAGGCTGTTTATCTTACATGGTTGTATCAAACGGTGAAGCTGCAATTATTGACTCAACTCGAATGACAGATGTCTATCTTGAATTTGCTGAAAGTATTGGCGCTAAAATTACTCATGTATTTGATACACACCTTCATGCCGATCACATTTCTGGAGGAAGGGTAATCGCTGAGAAAACTGGTGCGACGTATTGGTTACCACCAAAGGATGCAACAGAAGTAACATTTAACTATCAACCATTAGAAGATGGTAATGATGTAGAAATTGGTAACGTGAAAATCAATATCCATGCCTTATATTCACCAGGTCACACAATTGGATCTACTTCATTTATTGTTGATGAAAAGTTCTTACTTTCAGGGGATATCTTGTTCATTGACTCTATTGGTAGACCAGATTTAGCTGGTTTAGCGCAGGATTGGGTGGGAGATTTAAGAGAAAGTTTATATAAGCGCTATAGAGAATTATCTGAGGATTTAGTGGTTCTTCCAGCTCATTTTATGATTATCGAGGAATTAAATGAAGATGGAAGTGTTGCCGAAAAATTAGGAACACTTTATTCCAAAAATCATGGTTTAAATATTGAAGATGAAGCGGAATTTAGAAGAATGGTAACAGAAAATCTACCACCGCAACCAAATTCTTATCAGGAAATCCGTGAAACAAATATGGGAAAAATCAATCCTGATGATGAAAAACAACGTGAAATGGAAATTGGACCAAATCGTTGTGCAGTGAGATAAGTTCAAAAAACAGGAGGAATAAACGATGGAAGCAAATAAAGTATTAGACGCAAAAGGCTTAGCTTGCCCTATGCCAATTGTAAAAACAAAAAAAGCAATCAATGATCTTGAAAGTGGTCAGGTTTTAGAGATTCATGCAACGGATAAAGGAGCAAAAAATGACCTTACTGCTTGGGCAAAATCCGGCGGTCACGAGTTAATTAAACATGAAGAAGAGAACGGTGTTTTAAAATTTTGGATTAAAAAAGGTTAAAAAATAAGGGAACCAGTTTGGGTTCCCTTTTCTTAAAGGGAGGAAAAAACATGGAAATTGGATTTATAATTACAATTTTTTTAATTGGTTTTATTGGTTCATATATTTCAGGGATGTTAGGAATTGGTGGTTCTATTATTAAATACCCAATGCTTTTATATATTCCTCCGTTATTTGGATTAGCAGCTTTTAGTGCCCACGAAGTTTCGGGAATAAGCGCTGTTCAAGTATTTTTTGCAACTATTGGTGGAGTATGGGCATACCGTAAAGGCGGCTATTTGAATAAAACGTTAATTGGATATATGGGAGCAAGTATTTTAATTGGTAGTTTAATTGGAGGCTTTGGCTCAAAGCTCATGACAGAAGGTGGAATAAACCTAATTTACGGTATTTTAGCATTAATTGCAGCTGTTATGATGTTTATTCCTAAAAAAGGAATTGATGATATTCCTCTGGACCAAGTTAAGTTTAATAAATGGCTTGCAGCTACCCTTGCATTCATCGTTGGTATTGGATCTGGAATTGTAGGAGCAGCCGGGGCATTTTTATTAGTGCCAATCATGCTGGTAGTATTGAAAATTCCAACTCGTATGACGATTGCTTCATCTTTAGCTATTACATTTATATCCTCAATTGGTGCAACTGTAGGGAAACTTACAACTGGTCAAGTAGAATTTTTACCATCCTTAATCATGGTCGTTGCAAGCTTAATTGCCTCTCCATTAGGAGCCATTGCCGGGAAGAAGGTAAATACAAAAATTCTTCAGGTTGTATTAGCCTTATTGATTTTAGCTACAGCAATAAAGATTTGGATGGACATTCTTTAAGTTTGGATAATATAAAATAGCGGGGCAATTAAAACTACAATGAAAGAAGGGATTACGGTGGCGAACAAAAACTTTGTATACTTTGTTTCGTTAAGCTCTAATGTCCCCTTTGTTCTTAAAGAAGCCCTAAAAATGGCAATGCAAAAAAATGAAGTGGCAATATTTTTTGATCTTGACGGAGCACGAGTTTTAGACCAACGATATTTAAATAAAATGGATAAAATTCATGGTAGAGAACTTTCATCATTGATGAAATCCGCTTTAGACGCCGGAATCAAATTATTTGGATGTCAAATGAATGTATTAATTGCAGAAGGATTAGTGCTGATTGATGGGGCTGAATTAGCCGGAGTTGTTACTTTTTTGGAAATTACTTACCAAGCTGATGCCGTTCTAAGTTATTGAAAGGGGAAATCTATCATGGAATCAAAAAAAGTTGTCGTCCTTGCCCTTCATGATGAATTAGAATCCGCATATCCTCCATTAAATGTTGCTGTAGGAGCTGCAGCATCAGGGGCAGATGTCATTTTAGCCTTTTCCCGCAAAGGAGTAAACATATTAGATCGAAAGTATTTTCCAGTTCCATCTAAAGGTATAGAATACCTTTCAAATGCTTTAAACGATTTTGGTGCACCATCTATTCACGAACTTTTAGATATAGCTGTGGAAATGGGAGTACGATTATATGTTGTTGATATGGATATTCATGATAAAGTTAATCTTCTTTACCCAGCTGAGCAAGTACCAATTAAATGGGTCTTAAATGAAGCTGTATCAGCAGATCTTTTTGTCCATTTTTAAATAAATATTAGGAGGTTCCAAATGGTTAAAATAACCCAGGCTGCTATTACAAAAATTACTAAAGAAGTTCAAGATTTGATTAATGAAGGTAAAAAACCTTTAATTCGTTTATCGATGGGAATTGGCTGAGGAGGACCTCAGCTTCGTCTGACTCTGGAGGAGTCAGCTTTAGAAAATGATGAAATTACAGAACAAAGTGGTATTCAGTTTTTAGTTAATGAAAGAGATAAAGTTTATTTTGAAAATGTGAAAATTGATTATATAAAGACCTTATTTGGAGGCGGTCAATTCAAAGTTCTCCGAGTTTAATTAATTTAAAAATTAGAAGAACTCCATAAGGGGGATAAATAAATGGAGAATAAAAACCCTAAGAATTGTGGTAACAGTACCTGAGGAATCAATAATAAAAAACCCCGTTCGAAATTTTCTCCGCCTATATGACCTGGGGTTTTCATTTGGCTCCTGGTAGGAGTCATCATCTTAATTCAAAAATTTTTCTAAAAAGGGGCTAAATAAAGTCCCTCTTTTGTACAACAAATGTTTTACTTTGCACGGTGTAATGAAGATAAAAATATAGGGGATAAGAAGATGGAGGAACTTTGGCATTCAATAAATATTTTAGTTGCAAATTTTAATAGTTGGAGGTTTTTCTAGAGATCATCAATATGTAAAAGAAATGAGAAAATTAAATAAAAATGTCTTATTTTTAGATGGCGGTGACATTTTTCATGGCACGGCGCCACTTGTTCTTACGAAAGGAGAAGGAATATACCACTTTTAAGAGAAATGGAATTGGATGCCTTTGTTCTAGGGAATTGGGATTTTTCGTTCGGGAAAGACCAATTATTGAACTTAGTTAGAGAGTTACCATTTCCGGCTGTTGCATGTAATGTTGTAGATTTAAACAACGAATATTTATTAAGACCATTTATAATTAAAAAAATCAACGAAGTAAATGTGGGGATTATTGGGACAACATATCCATTCGTTGATGAAACAATGCCGGATAGTTTTTCGAAGGGACTAAAATTTTCTTTAGGAGTCGCTGAGGTTCAAAGGTGTGTAGATTTACTTAAAGAAGAAAATGTGGATCTTATTATTCTTATAAGTCATATGGGGTTGCCAATCGATTACAAACTAGCTTCCATGATTGATGGGATAAACATTATCTTAAGTGCTCACAGCCTTTTCACATGGATGGCGTTATGGAGCTCCGGTTGTACCGGGTAATATATCGATGAATCAACTGTATGACATTATTCCGACCAATCCAGAAGTTTTTCAAGTAGAAATCGAAGGACGAATTTTATATCAATTACTTAAAAAAACTTGGAGCAAGTCCTTTCTCCTGATCCTTTCCAACAAAAGGGAGGGTATATAATACGTTCAAGCGGTCTAATGATGGCATTTAAACCTTACAACCCAAATGTAAACAGAATTCAACATTTATAAATGGAAAAACAAAACTTTCAATCCATCTAAAATTTATCGGGTAATAGGAGCCGGAGATCAGTTATTCAAAAACTTACAAAGCAAAATGAAGTTTAAAAAGATCCACTCCATTGATGTTATAAAGAATTATTTATCAGATATAAATACATATAAAAATAAGGATGCCGGTAAAATCCTTACTATTTAAACGCCTATGGCGTTTTTTTGTTCCTTAACACAATCTTAATAATTGAATGACAAAATTAAAATATTAAATTTCTGGGAGGAAGTCCGATGTTTGAATATGAGATAAAAAATGGTGTGACTAATTTAAATACAAAATACGGAGTATTAGTTGTTTCGCCTGACCATTCAAAAGGATTTAAGCCAATCGAACTGTTAGTATCGTCTATCGTTGGTTGCAGTGGTCAGATCTTAAGTAATGTGTTAGTAAAAAAACGGATTAAAATAAGTGCTATTCGAATTAAAACTAATGTTGAAAGAAATGAGAAAGAAGCGAATAAAGTGACCAGAATTGATCTTCAATTCATTTTTGAAGGTAAGAATATTCCTGAAGAACAAATAAGAAAGTCCCTTGATGTTACATTTAAAAATTGTGGAATGATACAGACCCTTAAAGACGCTGTTCAGATTAATGCATCGTTTGAAATCTGTCCCGTTATTTAATTTTATTGCTATATTCTATATACCCTATATGGTATAATAAACTATGTAATCTGGATGTTTTTAATGGATTAAGGGGGAACCTTATGGAAGTTATTCAAATTGGCTCTATAGCTATTTTACTTAAATGGGTATTACTCGGACTAGCTATATTACTTGGTTTATTATATATGAAGTTTCGGCTTATGTATTTACAGAAACATGAAATACAAAATAAAGAAGTTTTTGATTTAATATTCAATAGCTTATTCTTAGGGTTTTTAATTTGGAAAGGCAGTATGTTAATACTAGAGCCATCTTTAATTATAAAAAGTCCATTCTCTTTGTTGTATTTTACAGGTGGCACTACGGGGCTACTTTTTGCAATAACCGGATCAGTTCTTATCTTTATCTACAAAGCACAGAAAATGAATATTCCTAATTTGTTCATTTACCAGACGGTATTTATTTTTACTTTTGTAGTATTAAGTTCGTATCATATTTTAGCGCTTCTTTTTCTTGATGAACACAAAATGAGTCACCTTACTCTAGGCTTGTTTACTTTAGTGACGGTAAGTATCTCCTTTTTTAAAAAAAATATGTTATCCCAGCAAGCTATATTCACGTACTTAATATTATTTTCTTTTTTAAGTCTTATCCAATCTTTTGTCATTGGGAATATGGACAATAAATTATTTTATTTATTCTCAATTGAACAGTGGTTTTTAATTGTTATTATTATTGTTTCCCTTTTTTACTGGGATAAAAAATCAACTTCTTAACTAATTCTTAACATTGATTTGAAAGAATACAACAGAAAGGGGAGATTTAATTGGAAAATCTATCGATTTACTTTGCACTTTCCGCGGGTTTACTTTCATTTTTTTCACCATGTGTATTTCCACTAATTCCTGCTTATGTCGCTCATCTATCTGACGGTACCGTTTCATCGGGAAAAGTGAATACAAATAAAAGGGTTTTACTCCTGCGATCTATTAGTTTTATCCTTGGATTCAGTATAGTTTTTGTGTTATTAGGTGCTTCTGCGAGCTTTGTTGGACAATTATTTTTAGAGAATAAAAAGTTGATTCAAATGTTTGGCGGCATTTTAATCATTATTTTTGGAATACAAATACTTGGCATATTTAAAATTAAATTTTTAATGTCTGAAAAACGGTTTATTCATAATTCCTCCTCTAAGGCGAATTCCATTCGTTCTTTTATTCTTGGGTTAGCTTTTGGTTCTGGATGGACGCCTTGTGTGGGGCTTGCATTATCGTCTATTTTATTACTTGCAAGTTCAACGGAAACCGTATTTTCAGGAATGTTATTATTATGGATTTACTCTCTTGGGCTAGGTATTCCATTCCTTTTGTTATCCATAATCGTTACCTACTCATTAAATGTTGTCAAAAAGATAAATAAAATATTGCCTAAACTATCTTTGATCAATGGGTGGGTCCTTATTTTAATGGGGATTTTACTTTTTACCGGTCAAATGCAAAAAATTAGTTCCTATTTATCTACTTTTACGTTTTAAGGAGTGAAAAAAATGTACAAAAAAATACTGGTAATCATAGGATTAGTTGGAATGATTGCATGGGGTGTCTACGATTATAGCCTATCCGCAAACGAGACAAAAAAAACGAATCAGGTAAGTCCACCAGATAGTCAGAAAAACATAGAAACTGGGGTCGAAGAAGGGAAAAAAGCGCCTGATTTTCAATTACAGACCTTAGACGGAAAAGAAATAAAACTATCTGATATGGCTGGTAAGAAAGTAATATTAAATTTTTGGGCTACTTGGTGTCCACCTTGCAAAGCAGAAATGCCTCACATGCAAGAATTTTATGTGGATCAAAAAGGAAACAAAGTGGAGATATTAGCCGTTAATTTAACGACAGCAGAGAAAGATTCAAATAATATTGGAAAATTCGTTAATGATTACGGTTTGACTTTTCCTATATTATTAGACAGCAATGGTGAAATAGGGGAAACTTATCAAGCCTTTTCAATTCCTACAAGTTATATCATCGATACAAAAGGTATCATCCGTAAGAAAATCGTAGGTCCCATGGATAAGGAAATGATGTCTGAATTAATTAACAGTATTGAATAAAAGCGGTGTTAATATGAATAATCGAGGAAAATCCATCCTTTTAGTTGATGATGATATAGAAATTCTTAGTCATATTAAGCGAGAACTTGAGGAGGCAGGATTTCAAGTTTTAATAGCCACAAATGGTAAACAAGCCAAGGACATCTTTTTAACATATGATCCATGTTTTGTCATTATAGAAGCTGTATTACATGGCATAAGTGGTTTTGAATTATGCAGCTGGATTCGTACCAAACAGAAAAGCGAGATACCCATTATTTTTGTTTCAAAATTAACCAACGATAAGGATCGGATAAAGGGATTAATGATTGGAGGCGATGATTACCTAACTAAGCCTATTAATTCAACTGAATTAATAGTGAGGGTCGAAACGGTGTTAAGAAGAACTGCTCATCGTTGTAACAAAATAACCTATAGAGGTATTACTCTCAAGCCATTAAAAGGTGAAGTGAAATATCAAGGGACTCCTATTTCGTTAACACTTCACGAGTTTAGGCTATTATATTTTCTTATGCGTCATCCAAATCAAACATTATCTAGACTACAGATATTAGACGAATTATATCCAAACGATAATAAATTAGTTTCAGAAAGAACTGTTGATGTCCACATACTAAAATTAAGAGAAAAATTTAAAAATTATTTGGATGGCACGGAATTTATTGAAACAGTTAGAGGAATTGGATACAGGTTCGTAGCGTTTTAACATAGATATTTGATATCAAGAGTGATTGTTTTTTTTTTATTAATGATGCGTCCGGGGAATACTAATTACAAGGGTTATCAACAAATGAATAAAAGTGTTTTAACAAATCTATTTCTGAATGATTAAAATTAGGGGAAAAAACAATGGAAGAAATTCAGGAACATACAATTGATTCAAAATATATTCAACAACATTTAGCAAATGAACGCACCTACTTAGCTTGGATACGGACAAGCATTACAATTATTGGAGTCGGATTTTTAATAACAAACCTTCATTTTGCTACTCTTACAGCTAATATTGAAATGGGAGATTTTTTAGCAAGAATTATTGGACTAACTTCGATTATTGTTGGCATTTTAACACTTTTGATGGCAACATTTAGCTATTTTAAAAAAGGAAAAGACATTAATCATCAAACTTTTACATTTCCAAAACTTTTAATAATCTTTTTATCCTTCCTCATACTTCTTATTTTTCTAGTATTCGGAGGTTATTATTTATTTGCATGGGCATTGATTTAATAAATCCAATTGATACTAATTTAGCACTTGTCCAGAAGTATAGAACTATTATATTTCCGTCAGAGTCAGTGTCATCACTGATTTAAAGTTAAGTTTGGTAAGAGAAAAAGAGTCATACCATTAGAGAGGATTACCGAAATGGTCATACAATCCAATATGTCAGCCAAAGCAGTAGTTGAAGTTTGGGAAGTTACGGCTACTATTTTTAAAAAACATAATATACCTCTTACAGAAATAGCGATGGAAATATTTATTGAACCTGATACTCTCGCTAAACTTCTTAATGAGTTAAATAAGGTTGTGGGCAGCTCTACGACAACCTGTATAAATGGTGGCTGACAATTGCTATCAAAATAGAAGTAGGATACTTCTTTTAAATAGGAGTAAGAGCGAAGTCAAAACTCTTACCATCTACAATATGATACTAAATTATCGATGGTCAAACTGAAAATGTATAGAAAAGGGACCCTATTCTAGTAATACTGGGGACTTCCTAGTGTATTCCTAAATTATTTGCTTTCTTTTTAGCTTAATTAAGTTCAATTTATTACAGATCGACTAATAGTGTTCATTTTCGTTGACTCCTTTATCATTTCATTATTTTGAAAATAATAATGATATTCTGTTTAACAAATAAATAATCAGTAGTAAAAATTCTTTATAAAGGAGATTAGAATATGAACCAATGGAATACTCGATTTCAAGGTGAAAATTATGTTTATGGAACTGAGCCTAATGCTTTTTTATTAGAAATTCAGAAAAAACTCCAATTAACTGGCAATGCATTGGCAATAGCAGAAGGAGAAGGACGGAATGCAGTTTTTTTAGCTGAACAAGGAATGAAGGTTACTGCTTGGGATTATGCTGAAACTGGATTACAAAAAACTAAGAGACTTGCAGAAGTAAGAGGTGTAACTGTTGATACAGAGCTTGTCGATTTAAATGAAGCGTACTGGGAAAAAGAACGTTGGGATGAAATTGTTTGTGTTTTCGGACATTTCCCAGAGGAATTACGTAAAAAAACACTTGAAGGAGTGAAGGAAGCAGTAAAAATAGGGGGTTATTTTGTTACAGAGGTATATTCAAAGTATCAACTTCCCTATAAAAGTGGGGGACCACAAGATTTAAGTTTTCTATACGATCCTGATGAGTTTTTAAATACCTTTTCAGATTGGCGGATTGTTCACTTTTTCATGGGTGAGGTTGTTCGTAAAGAGGGGGAATTACATAACGGATTGTCCCATGTCATACAATTTGTTGGGCAAAAACCAACGAAATAAAATTGTAATCTTTGCAACGACTAGAGAGAATACTCGCTCTTTTTTTATGTTGTTTATTTTATTATGGAAATCACCTGAGTAATTATGGAGGAATTGTGAACATACTGAAGTCCGACAGCCTTTACTTCAAACTTCTAATGAGGATAATTAAACCGTAAAGAGGATTGGATTTATTTTTCTGGAATTTTTGATATTTTTTACCAAAAAAGACGATTTAATATGCTCTTCTCAACTAAAAATAGATTATTTATAATAAGTTTAGGTGGGGGTTTAGCTTTAGGGTTTTTAATCATACGGCAAAACTCCAAAAGTAACTTTGGAGAGTACCGCTAGTACAATAGCAACAGGGGAAGAAAAAATAGAAATTGGGGTTCAAGAATGGAATAAGGCTCCCGAGGTAGCGTTAGCGAAAGATCCGGGCTGTCATTTTGGCATCTATTCTTATTGATCTAAAGGAGCAGTTTAGTTAAACAGGAGCGTATAACCCATACTTAATATATAAAATGGCTGCCGAGCATATCGGTGGCTTTTTATTTTGTAGCAATCTTTTGGTATACGTTACCAAAAGGTATCAAAATTTTTAATCTGTACCATAATAGCAGTGTTCAAAAAACGTCCATTTATTTATATCTATTTTCAGATAATTCATTCAAGCGTTTTTTGGGCTTATTTTTAATAAATACTGTAAGAAAAATAGTACGCGAATTAAAGTGTTGTGACCGTCAAGTAGAATGACACAATTTCTGCTGATTAATTTGAAACACTTTGTTCACCAAATATCGTTTTTCGATGTTTCATTCTCCAACTGTCTTCATTTAAATGAATTATCTCTACTCGATGTAAGATCCGATCCAATATCGCTGTAGTAATGGCTTGTTCACCCAATAACTCACCCCATTCTTTAGGTCCTTTATTCGACGTAAGTATAATCGAGGATTGATTATACAGGTTATTAATGAGATGGAAGAACATATTGGCTTCCTGTTTGTCCATTGCCATAAACATTAAATCATCTATGATAACCAAGTCTGCTTCTCTGATTCGCTTCATTCTTGTTTTGGATTTCCTCGTTATTTCTTCTGTTTTTAATGCCTGAATTAGATCCCCCATAGCTGTAAAAATCACTTTATATCCCTGGTTTAGAGCCTCGATACCCAGACCTATCGAAAGATGAGTCTTACCTACACCTGGCGGTCCCAGAAAAATGATATTGTATAGCTGTTCAATCCATGTTAAGTCTTTTAACTGGTTTAACTTTTTACTGCTTAAGGACTTTTGCTCGTTCACGTCATATTCATCCACGGTACTATGGAAGGGAAATGTTGCCCACTTAAATCGCTTTTCCAGTTGCTTTTCATCTCTGCGTTTTTGTTCATAGGCTGCTACATCCAGTAGAAACTGAGTAAAGGACAAGTCCTTTTTCTCAGCTTCTCTTATTAATTCAGGCAATCGATCAGCTGTCTCAGCTAACCGAAGGGACCTCAATATATCTTGAACCTCCTGAAGCTGATTCAA